>NZ_CP108644.1:2201500-2516000 GCF_041435495.1 Streptomyces sp. NBC_01116 | reverse complement strand
GGCGTTGGAGCCCGTGTCGGACAGGTTGATCAGCATGACGCCGCCCGCCATGCCGCCGTAGAACAGCATCGCGAGGGCGAGGTCGCCGCGGGTGTGTCCGTACCAGCGGATCAGCTCCATCACGACCGCGCCGGCCACGGCGACGGCGGTGGCCATCCAGACCGGGCTGGTGGAGAGCAGGAAGCCGAGGCCGACGCCGGTCATCGCGATGTGCCCGATGCCGTCGCCCATCAGGGCCTGCCGGCGCTGCACCAGGTAGATGCCGATGGCGGGCGCGGTGATGCCGACCAGCACGGCCGCGATGAGCGCCCGCTGCATGAAGGGAGGGTTCAGGAATTCGAGGAGCATCAGGTCAGCAGTCCCGTCCGGACGGGCTCGGCGGCCGCGTGGGGGTGTACGTGGTCGTGGCCGGGCAGGGCGTGCTGGCCGAGGGCCTCGGGCGGCGGCCCGTCGTGGGTCACGCAGCCGTCGCGCAGGACGACGGCCCGGTCGATCAGGGGCTCCAGCGGGCCCAGCTCGTGCAGCACCAGCAGCACGGAGGTGCCCAGCGCCACCTGCTCGCGCAGGGTCGAGGCGAGGATCTCCTGGCTGGCCAGGTCGACCCCGGCCATCGGCTCGTCCATGATCAGCAGCTCCGGCTCGGAGGCCAGGGCGCGGGCGATCAGGACCCGCTGGTGCTGGCCCCCGGACAGCGCGCTCACGGAGTCCTTGGCGCGGTCGGCGAGGCCCACCAGCGCGATGGCCCGGTCCACGGCCGCCCGGTCCGCCTTCCCGGGCCAGCGCAGCCCCGTACGGGACAGCCGGCCGGAGGCGACGACCTCGCGGATCGTGGCGGGCACGCCGCCCGCGGCCGTGGTGCGCTGCGGGACGTAGCCGATCCGGCCCCACCGGCGGAAGCGGCGCAGCGCGGTGCCGAACAGCTCGACGCTGCCGCCGGTCAGCGGGACCTGCCCGATGACGGACCGTACGGCGGTGGACTTGCCGGAACCGTTGGCGCCCAGCAGCGCGACGACCTCGCCGCGGCGCACGGTCAGGTCCACCCCGCGCAGCACGGGGCGTGCGCCGAGGGTGGCCGTGGCGCCGCGCAGGGCTATCACGGCCTCGTGGGCGGGCTCGCGTGCGGCCTCGCGGGTGGTGCTCTCACGCTCCGGCATGAGCGCCTCCGATCCGATGGCTGTGCGGGTGCTGCGGGTCACTTCGCGCCGAGTGCCTTCTGGAGCGCGGTGAGGTTGGACTCCATGACCTCGATGTAGTCAGCGCCCCGGGACTTGTCCGTGATTCCCTCCAGCGGGTCCAGGACGCCGGTCTTCAGCCCGGTGTCCTTCGCGAGGGTCTTCGCGGTCCGGTCACTGGCGAGCGTCTCGAAGAAGACCGTGGTGGCCTTCTCCTTCTCCGCGATGGTGTGGATCTCCTGGATCCGGGCGGGGCTCGGCTCGGCCTCGGGGTCGATGCCCGCGATGCCCTGCTGGGTGAGTCCGTAGCGCTCGGCGAGGTAGCCGAAGGCGGAGTGGGTGGTGATGAACGTCGTGGTGGAGGTGTTCTTCAGCCCGGTCTCGTACGCCGTGTTCAGCTCGCCCAGCTCGGCGACGAGGGCGTCGGTGTTCTTCCTGTAGTCGGCGGCGTGGTCGGGGTCGGCCTTCTCCAGCGACTTGCCGACGCCCTTGGCGACCTCGGCGTACTTCACCGGGTCCAGCCAGATGTGCGGGTCGGCGCCGCCCTCCTCGCCGTGGTTGTGGCCGTCGCCCTCGGAGTGCTCCTCGTGCTCCCCGTGCTCCTCGGGGGCCTCTTCCGCGTGGTCATGGCCGTGGTCGTGGCCGCTGACCTCGGAGCCGTGGTTCTCCAGGGTGGTGAGGGTCGCGGCGTCGACGGTGTTCTTCACACCGGACTGCTTGATCGCGTCGTCCACGGCGGGCTGGATGCCCTTGAGGTACAGCACGTAGTCGGACTCGCTGATGGAGCCGATCTGGCGGGGGGTGAGCTCCAGGTCGTGCGGCTCGACGCCCGGCTTGGTGAGGCTGGTGACCGCGACGTGCTCGCCGCCGATCCTCTCGGTCAGGAACTGCATCGGGTAGAACGACGCCGTCACCTTCAGCTTGTCGCCGTTGCCCCCGTCCGCTGCGTCGGAGGTGGAGCAGGCCGAGAGAGCGGTCAGACCGAGGACGACTGCTCCGGCGACGGCGGTGGTGGGTATGAGGCGGCGTACGTTCATGACACTCATTTTCAACTAAAGTGGAAACGATTGTCAACAAGGCTGATGAGATGCCCGGAAGGTCACATAGGGGCACCGGGAAGATCACCGGCAAGATCCTTCACGTCCCACCGATTTGATCCCAGGGGTGCGCCCGCCGGTAATCTGAGGCATTCGCCGTTCGTCACCGTCGTAATGAAGAGAGCACCGTGGCCGCCGACAAGATCGACACCATCGTCAGCCTGAGCAAGCGCCGTGGCTTCGTCTACCCCTGCAGTGAGATCTACGGTGGTCAGAAGGCCGCCTGGGACTACGGGCCGCTGGGCGTCGAGATGAAGGAGAACCTGAAGCGTCAGTGGTGGCGCTACATGGTCACCGCGCGCGAGGACGTGGTCGGCATCGACTCGTCGGTCATCCTGGCCCCGGACGTCTGGGTCGCCTCCGGACACGTCGCCACCTTCTCGGACCCGCTCACCGAGTGCACCTCCTGCCACAAGCGCTACCGCGCCGACCACCTGGAGGAGGCGTACGAGGAGAAGCACGGCAAGCCGCCGGTCAACGGCCTCGCCGACCTCAACTGCCCCAACTGCGGCAACAAGGGCACCTTCACCGAGCCCAAGCAGTTCTCGGGTCTGCTCTCCACCCACCTCGGCCCGACCCAGGACTCCGGCTCGGTCGCCTACCTGCGCCCCGAGACCGCCCAGGGCATCTTCACCAACTTCGGCCAGGTGCTCCAGACCTCGCGCAAGAAGCCGCCGTTCGGCATCGCGCAGATGGGCAAGTCCTTCCGGAACGAGATCACTCCGGGCAACTTCATCTTCCGGACCCGTGAGTTCGAGCAGATGGAGATGGAGTTCTTCGTCAAGCCGGGCGAGGACGAGGAGTGGCAGCAGTACTGGATGGACCAGCGCTGGAGCTGGTACACGGACCTCGGCATGCGCGAGGAGAACATGCGCTGGTTCGAGCACCCGAAGGAGAAGCTCTCCCACTACTCCAAGCGCACCGCCGACATCGAGTACCGCTTCCGCTTCGGCGGCAGCGAGTGGGGCGAGCTGGAGGGCGTGGCCAACCGCACCGACTACGACCTCAAGGCGCACTCCGAGGCGTCGGGCACCGACCTCCAGTACTACGACCAGGAGGCCAACGAGCGCTGGACGCCGTACGTCATCGAGCCCGCGGCCGGTGTCGGCCGCGCGATGCTGGCGTTCCTCCTGGACGCCTATGTCGAGGACGAGGCCCCCAACGCCAAGGGCGTCATGGAGAAGCGCACCGTCATGCGCCTCGACCACCGCCTGGCCCCGGTCAAGGTCGCGGTCCTGCCGCTCTCCCGCAACCCGCAGCTCTCGCCGAAGGCCAAGGGCCTGGCGGCCGACCTGCGCAAGAACTGGAACATCGAGTTCGACGACGCCGGCGCCATCGGCCGCCGCTACCGCCGTCAGGACGAGATCGGCACCCCGTTCTGCGTCACCGTCGACTTCGACACCCTCGACGACAACGCGGTGACCGTGCGCGAGCGCGACACCATGAAGCAGGAGCGCGTCTCCCTGGACCAGATCCAGGCGTACCTCGGCTCCCGCCTGCTCGGCTGCTGACACCCGCACCCGTGCGTGAGGCCCCCGGTTCCGGGTACGGAACCGGGGGCTTCGTCGTACGGTCCACCGGAGCCCCCGCCGCCGTTCCGGGAGGTACGCGATGCCGTCCAGCACCACGAGCAAGGTCAGCAGATGGGACCAGCACGGCCGTGAACACGTCGTGCGGGTGAGGAAGTCGAGCGTGACGCGCCAGCTGACGTGCTCCACCTGCGCGTGGCAACGCCCGGCGCAGTTCCTGCCCTGGCTGAAGGCCGAGGAGCACCTGGCCGAGGCCCATCAGGCGACGGTCGACCCGACGGCCTGAGACCCGGGCCTCGCGTCCGGGTCGGGTCGGACCGGGGCGCGGCCCCGGGCGGCCGGAAAACCTGGTGCGGGGCGCTCCGGGGGCGGGGTACGGTCTCCGCATGTCTTCGTTCTTCCAGATCTACGAGTGAGAGCGCGGCGGGTGCGCACACCCCGCCGCAGCCCGGGACCGGCGCGACCGGTCCCGATCACGTTCACCTGATTCACTTCACACGTCACATGGGAGAACGCCATGGCCAAGAGCCGTAACAACCTCCTCGGCGTCGGCGGACAGCGCAAGAAGCTGTCCCGCGCCGAACAGCAGGGCGCGGGTTCCGCGCGAGGCGCCGACCGCAAGGCCGCCGAGGACAAGAAGCAGGAGCTGGTGCGCAAGATGCGCGAGCGCGCCGAGACCCAGGCCGCCGCCACCGCCTCCGAGCCGGGCGAGCAGGACGCGTCGCCCGCGCAGAGCTGACGCCTGAGTACTACGCCGTAATAGGGTCGTGGGCCCGGATCATCCGTGATCCGGGCCCACGGTCGTGATCCGGGCCCGATCCCCGATCTCCCGCCCGTACGCGGTCCGTCACCGGCGGAACAGATGCGGGTGCCGCCGCGCCAGCTCGCGCGTGATCGCCTCGTCGGTGGGGTCGGTGACCTCCCAGCCGTGCCCCGGCGGGTGCCCGGTGAACAGACCGCAGGCCGCGTCCTCGTCCCGGGGATCGTGGACCGCGCACCAGGGGAGCGGCAGCAGCCGGACCTGCCCAGCACGCCACCGCGCCCAGACGGCGCTCCCCGGCCGCCCGCCCTCGTCCCACAGCATCGTCGCGTGCGTCCCGTCGTGGCCCTCCGCGAGTTCGCAGAGCAGGTGTCCGGCCTCCGGACGGCGATCCGGGACCGAGAGGGCGAGCACATGCTTGGGGGGCGGCAGCAGAGCGACGGCGGTGCACTGGTTCACGGGTACGGGTCACCCTTCGGGGGAGTGGTCGCCTGATAGGAGCCGCTCCGCGATCAGGTCGCCGAGCGGATCGCCCACGTCCCAGGAGTGGGGCGCGGTGTGGTGGTCGAAGAAGGAGCACTGCCGTACGACGTCGGTGCCGAGCCGGCGCAGGAGCGCGGGACACCAGGGCGCGCGGTCGGTCCGGTGGGCGCGTTCCGTTCCGTCGCCGGTCCAGAAGAACCACTGGGCCGCCGAGTCGGGCGTCCGGCCCGGTCGGAGGAAGGCGGCGTGTTCGGTGTGCGTGCCGTCGTGCTCGCCGAGTTCGCACAGGACGTACGGCTCCGGATCGCCGGAGTCGTCCAACCCGGCGGAGGGGAGCCGCAGCACGGCTTCTGGAGGGAGAAGCGTGACGGCGGTGCACTGGAGCACGGCGTTCAACTCCGTTTCGGGCGGCGGGACTTTCGAAACACGCCCTAGTGGTCGGCCGGGTGGCCACGCCACCCGGCGAGGGTCAGGCTGAGCCCGACGGCGGGATCGAGCACGGTGAACAGCGCGGGGAACCCGGCCTCCAGGGCCCGTATCGCGTGGTCCTGGTGCGCGCCGTCCGTGGCCCAGTGGCGCAACTCCTCCGGCGCGTCGGAGCCGTGGAAGCGGACCGGGCGTACGTCGCCGGTGGGCGGCGTTACGGGTTCGGGAGCGAGCAGGAGCCCATGACCGTTGGCCAGGCGGAGCGCCTGGCGCCGGAGCCAGAGGAGGACGAGCCGCCGGTTCCGCACGACGACCCCGCCGAGCGAGGCGGACCGCTGCCCGTCGGAGAGGGTGACCTCGGCCGCGTAGACCGGCACGCGCGTCATGCGGACCGGCGCGGTCCGTCGAGCGGCCGGCGCGACGTTCACAGGACCTCGCCCCGGCTACGGGCGTTGAGGCGCGCGGTACGGGCGCGGAGCTGCTCTATCAGGATTGCGGGCCGCACATGGCGGGGCTCGACCTCCCACTCCGCGCCGCCCCCTACCGGCCGCAGTGACCAGTAGGGGCCGGCGACCCCTCGGAACTCACCCACGCGGTCGGCGCGGCTGGTGTCGACCAGGAGGGTTCCGAGGGCGGGGGTGGAGGTGGTGGAGGGCGTGGGCGTATTCGGGCGTACGTTCTCGCCGTACATCGATCGCTCCTCTCCGTAGCCGTTCGGCTACCGGGGCGATTCAGCGTGGCCTAGGGTCGGGCTGTCTTCAACCTGCGCCTTTTGCTCAGAGAGTTAGGGCTTCGACATGGTGAATCGCAAGCAGCTCGACCCCGACGACCCGGACGTTTCCTTCGGCTTGCAGTTGAGGCAGGCCAGAGACGCGCGGGGCTGGACGCAGGACGAGTTAGCCGGGCGCATGGGGTGCTCCGGAACCCATATTTCGGCCGTGGAAACTGGTCGGCGTCCTCCGACTCCCCGTTTCGCGAGAAGTGTTGACAGAGCGTTGGGGACCGGCGACAAGTTCGGCCGCATGGTCCAGGCGATGAAGGACCTGACCCTGCTGGAGGGCTTCCCGGAGTACGCGCGCTACGAGGGCCGAGCGGTGGAGATCAGGCTCTACGAAGTTGGGATCGTCCCTGGGCTGTTGCAGACGCCGGAGTACGCGCGGGTCTTGGCCGACAGTGCCGTACGGCGGGGAGCGATCACACCGGAGCAGGCCGACGATCGCGTGTCTTTCCTTGCGGAGCGCCAAGCGGCTCTGGCACGGCCGAATCCGCCCATGCTCTTCGTGACCATGGACGAAAGCTGCATTCGCCGTCCGGTCGGAGGCTCCACTGTCATGAACGCCCAGCTGGAGCAGCTGCTGGAGTTCGCCGAACTGCCCAACACCCTGCTTCAGGTGGCTCCGTACGAGATCGGTGAACAGCGGACGTTCGACCTGCCGGTCAACATTCTGACGCTGCCGGACCGGTCGGTGATCTGCTACGCCGAGTCGCAGACTCAGGGACACCTCGACCGCGAAAGCTCGTTCGTGCTGCCCATACTGACGGCCTACCATCAACTTCAGGGCGCGTCGCTGTCGCAGACGGCGTCGGTGGCCAAGATCAGCCAGTTGCGAAAGGGCACCCTGTGACGACCGAATCCCCCCGATGGTTCAAGTCCTCGTACAGCAACAACGGCGGCAACTGCATCGAGGTCGCCGCGAATCTCGCCGCCTCGCGCGGCGTCGTCCCCGTCCGTGACTCCAAGGTCGCGGGCGGCCCGGTGGTCGCCGTCCCCACCACCGCCTTCGCGGCGTTCGTCGCGGGCGTTCAGGGCGGGACGTTCGACACCGTCTGAGGAACCGAGCAGCAGGAACCGAGCAGCAGGATGCCCCACCCTGCGTGGCAGGGTGGGGCATCCTGCTGCTCGGAGAGAAAGGGCGCCGTTTGAGCGCTACCACCGACTTCGCGCCGGGCATTCTGGTGTCCTACACGTGCTGTCATGCATGGTGGTAGTTCCTGCGGCGAAGGGATACCCATGATGCCCCCCGAATCCCCCCGATGGTCTAAGTCCTCGTACAGCAACAACGGCGGCGACTGCATCGAGGTCGCCGCGAATCTCGCCGCCTCGCGCGGCATCGTTCCCGTCCGTGACTCCAAGGTCGAGGGCGGCCCGGTGGTCGCCGTCCCCGCTACCGCCTTCGCGGCGTTCGTCGCGGGCCTTCGCGACGGGACGTTCGACACCGTCTGATGAACTCGACCGAGGAAACCGCGCTGTCGGCGCGTCGGAGCACCGTCAGAGCTCCGGGGCGTCGAACCGGTCGTCGGTCCGCACCAGGCGCAACGCGATACGGGTGACCCGCCCGCCCGCCGTGCTGATCCCGATCGTGGCGAAGGGGTGTCCGCCCGGGGCGATGACGTACATCGGCCGGCCGTTGACGGTGAGTCGGCAGGCCGCCCGGATGCGGTCGCGGAACTGGGCGGTCTCGGCGGCGATGTCGGCCGCGCCGGTCACGGTGGTGCGGCCGCCGTGCGGCAGGAGCGCCGCCTCGGCGTCGCGCACGCTGTCGGGCGCGAGCAGCCGGATCATGCCGCGCGTGTCCCCGGTCCGGGCCGCCGCCATGAAGGCGTCCACGATCCGCTGATCCGCCCGGCCGGCCTCCTCCGCGTCCTGCCGGGCGGGGGCGAGGCGTCGGCGTGCGCGGCTGGCGTGCTGCTTGGCGCTGGGCACGGTCGCGCCCAGCACCTCCGCGATCCGGTCGAACGGTGTGGAGAACAGATCGTGCAGGACGTACGCGACCCGTTGGGGCGGGGTCAGCCGGTCCAGCAGGACCATCAGCGCCCGGGAGACGTCATCGGCGCGGAGGACCGCCTCGTCAGCGGCCAGGTCTTCCGCCGGGACGGCGTCCGCCAGCAGCGGCGCTTCGGCGCGGCGGCGTCGGGCACGCAGTTCGTCCAGGCAGACCCGGGCGGTGACGGTCGTGAGCCAGGCGGACGGGTTCTCGACCGACGTGGAGGGCCGGGCGGTGGCCGCCCGTACCCATGCGGTCTGGACGGCGTCCTGCGCGTCCTGGGCCGAGCCCAGCATGCGGTGGGCGACCGACAGGAGGCGTGGCCGTGCGGTCTCGAACTCTTCGACCGTGATCGGCATGGGGGTGTCACCTTCCGGGGCGGGCGGACGTCAGGACGGTCGGATGAACCCCTTCCTGTCCGCCTTCCTGCCGCGCCTTCCCGCGCGGCTCCCGAGGAGATGAGAATGCCATGCACCGACAGACGGTGAGGACATGACCTCCGTACTGCTCATCGCCACGGTGACCTGTGCCGTCGCGAACGTTTCCGTCGCGGTCGCGGACTACCTACGGGCGCCGTTCGTACGGGCCAACTCGGCGGAGGTGCACGTTCCGCCCTGGGCGGTGCCGTATCTGGCGACGCTCAAACTCGCGGGTGCGGTGGGCCTCGTCGCCGGCCTGCTGGGTGTCCACCGGCTGGGCCTGGCGGCGGCGATCGGCCTGACCGTGTTCTTCGTCGGAGCGGTGCTGGTCCACGTCCGGACGCGCGTCTTCCACAACATCGCCTTCCCGGGGGTCTACCTGCTGCTCGCCGTCGCCAGTACCGGCTTCTTCGCGCCCGGCGTGCGGTGACCGCCGCCGGTGCGGCCCTTCGCACCGACGACGGCCGACCTTCGCCGGACCCGGGTGGATGGGCCCGCGCGGGACGGCTTCCGTGGCTCTGTCACGTACGGGTGATCACCGCGTGACCTGACAGGAGGGTCCGCGTTCATCAGCCATGCGAAAGATCATCACGTGCGGCCTGCTGGCCGCCGCGGCCCTGTCCGCCTCCGCCGCCGCGCCCGCCTTCGCCGACAACGACAGCAACTTCGGGAGTGGAGTCAACGCGGCGAACAACGGGAACTTCACGGCCGCGGACGTGTGCGTCCAGGAACTCGCCGTCGTCCCCGCACTGGCCGACTGGACCGGCAACCACCAGAACAACTGCTCCAACGGCAACGTCATCGATCACTCCGGCACCGAGGCGCGGCCCGGCCACTGAACCGGCGACCAGGGAACACCACGAGGGCGGGGCCCGCGCGGCACTCGCGCGGGCCTTCGCCGGTTTCGAGCCGCGCCCCGGGGGCAACCGGCCGCCATGGACACCAACGCGCACACCGAAGAAGTGGCCCCGACCCAGGGGGACGAGCACCACGTCCTCCTCAGCGCCGACACCAACGGCGACGGCAAGCCCGATGTATGGATGACGGACACCACCGGTGACGGGAGAGCGGACCTCTACCAGTTCGACACCACCGGCGACGGCGCGATCGATGTGACGGTGGTCGAGGGGGCGGACGAGCCGGGCACGGACCGGCTCGTCATCGAGGGCGACGGCGGCCACCCCCAGCAGACCTGAAGCCATGACGTCCCAGCGCGGCGGGGAGGCGGGGGCGTGACCGCTTCGGCCGGAGAAGCACACGACGGTGCGGGACGCTGGAGCCTGGCAGGGCCCGTCCTCGCCGTCCTGCTGGTGGCGGCGGTGGGAGGCTTCCTGGCGGGGGCGGTCCTCGGCGAGGGGGAGAGGGGCGTTCGGCAGGGGCTGTTCGTCGCCGGCGCCTTCGTCCTGCTCGGCACGGGCGCGTACGCCGGAGCCTGGTGGTGGCACCGGCGCCGGGCGGCGAAGTTCGGGATGAGCGCGGGCCGCTACCTGCGGGTGGGCCGTCTGATCCGGCGCGGCCAGGCGCCGGACGACGCCGCAGAGCGCGCGGCCGCGGCCGACATCGCCGTACGCATGCGGCGTGCGCTGGGCTCTTCCTCGCGCCGGTGGGTGTGGTGGCTCCTGGGAGCGGGTGCGCTGCTGTGGTTCGTCAGCGGGGTGTTCCTCGTCGTCGACGGCAACTACGGACGTGCCTCCTACAACCTCGTCATGGCGGGCCTGCTCCTCGTCAACCCGCTGACCATGCGCCGTCGCCGCCGCCGGATGGAGGCCGCGGAGCGGGCCCTGGGCATCTCCCCGCCTGCCTGATCCTCCGACGCGCTGCTGCTCGCGGTCGCCGTCACCGCCCACGTCACGGGCGGACGGTGCCGCCGACGCCGGACCCAGGACCCCGCCGGCCACGACGCCCGTGTGACGCCGTATCGGTGTCGGGCGGAAGGGCATGGCCGGCGCGACGGGCCGGCGAGGGAGGTCCTGCATCAGCCGTGGCGGCGTATCGCCTCACGGATCCAGCCCGCGTAGGCGGGTGCGCTGGTGTAGAGCCCCGGCCCGTCGCTGCAACGCACCCCCGGCGCGCCGGGGCCGGAGGTGACGCCGATCAGCTCCCAGCGTCCCTTCCGGTCCCGCCGGAGCTGGGGGCCGCCCGAGTCGCCGTTGCACGCCATGGCCTCGGGTGTCCGGCTGACGGTGCACAGGCGGGTGCTGTCCGCGTAACCCGGTGCGCAGTCGGTCACCGCTCCCCGGCGGGTGTCGAGTTCCTGGAGCCGGTCGGGGAAGACCCATGGGGCGTCGGGTGCGTCGTCGGTCCTGCCGAAGCCGAGGATGCGGGTCGGGGCGCCGGGCCGTCCCGGGCGGTCGGCCATACGGACGGGCTGCTCCGCGACCGGGCGGTTCAGACGGATCAGGGCGATGTCGTCGCGATTGGGTCCGGTGTTCTCGCCGCTCCGGTAGCCGGGGTGGGACACCGTCTTCGCGACGGACCGGACCGTGCCTCCGGAGTCCTTCCACTCGCTGCCGACCCTGACGGTGCCGTCCAGGGTGACAAGCCCCGGGTCCACACAGTGGGCAGCCGTGAGCACCCATCGGGAGTCGATCAACGATCCCCCGCAGACCCCCGTGAACGTCGGGTCGTCCGCACCCGTCACGGGGATCGACACCATGGACGGGTAACGCTGCGTGGAATCCTCTCCGTTGACGATGGCTCCGGCGCTGCCGGTCATCGTGGCGGCGCACGCCGCTCCGGCCAGGACGACTGCGGCGGCGCGCGCCACCGTACGGCGTGGGGACTTCAAGCGGAACACTGGTTCTCCGATCGGCTGAGCAGGTTCGACCTGCTCAGCCTCCGCGATCACGGAGAACTGATCCATCCGGCCAGCGGGCCTGTCCTGGGTCGGGCCCGCTGGACCGGGCGGGGTAGGGAGACCCCCCGGAGGCGGAGGGCCATCGACGTCCGGTGTGCCGCCCGGGCTGCCGGAGCGGCCGGCGCGCGAGCGTGCTGGACGAAGCCCTACGACACGTGCGGCTTCAGGTGCCGGGCGAAGAACCTGGCCCCGGTGTCCAGCTCGAACTCCGGGACGCCGGTGTGCCCGCCGAGGTTGGCGTGCAGGGTCTTCTCCGTGGAGCCGAAGGCGTCGAAGAGGTCCAGGGCCGCCTGCCGGTCGTTCCCCTCGTCGTCCCACTGGAGCAGGATGTGCAGCGGAATGGTGACGCGGCGGGCCTCCTCGAACACGGCGGCGGGCACGAGACTTCCGGCGAAGAGCCCGGCGGCCACGATGCGCGGTTCGACCGCGGCGAGACGGACGCCGATGGAGATCACTCCGCCCTCGTATCCGACCGGGCCGCCGATTCCGGGCAGCGCCAGGAGCGCGTCCAGGACGGCCTGCCATTCCGGGACCGCCCGGTCGACCAGCGGCAGGATGAGGGCGTCGACGATCTCGTCACCGACCGGCCCGCCCGCCTCCATCGCCCGGCGCAGGTCGGCGCGGGCCTGTTCGGCGGCGGCCCAACGGGGCCGTTCACCGCTCCCGGGGAGCTCGATGGTGGCCGAGGCGAAGCCGTACTCCGTCGCGTAGTGGCGGGCCCGGCCCGCCAGCCGGGGGTACATCCTGCGCAGCCCGAGCGGGGGATGGCCGATCAGGATCAGTGGCGTCGGCGCGGACGCGGCAGCCGGTGTCCACAGGATGCCGGGGATGTCGCCGAAGCTGAATTCGCGTTCGAGGGCTCCGCCGTCGAGACGCCGTTCCGAGGTGACGTGCATGGTCGTGCCTTTCGGGAGGCTCGTGAGCGGCGCTCCCGGGCGACCTACCGCCCGACCGTGACCCCGAAGGGGAGCACCCATGTCGATACAGCGTTCACGGGTACCACCTCCTCGTTCTCCAGCACGGTCACCGGGAACGTAGCAGCGGTCCCGGTGGTCCGCCAAGCGGATTCCGCGCGGGCCGGGAATCCTGCGAAGCTGCTCTCCCCGCATCCCCGCCCCGTCCGTGTGATGGTGTGGGGCACACTCTGCGTGTGTCCTCCACCGTGAACCTCGCAGGCGCCGACGAGATACGCGCCTATCTCGTCGACCAGTTGAACTCTGTCCTGCGCCGTCCCGGCATGTACTCGCAGGGTGACAGCGCGCTGTGGATGCTGATGGATCACTTGCTCTTCGTGGAACGCCGGCCCGAGCTCTGGGCTCAGGAGCGGCGCAGTCGGGTAAGCCGAGGGGCCGGGACGAGCATCGGTCTGGCGGGCATGTTCCAGGATCGGATACCGGGAGGCTACGACCAGAACTGCGTCGCCTCGGTCTACGTCGAGTTCGCGCACCGCTGCGGCTGGCTCAGGCCCGATCGCGTTCTGCCGGTCGGGGAACACCACGCTCTGCTGGCGAAAGTGCGCCAGTGGGCGCGGACCGACCGCTCGTGGGCGGATGTCGTCGCCGAGTTCGGCCCGCCGTCCGTCCTGTGCGGAGGGACCAACCCGCTGTACAGCAAGACGCTGGGCTACCTGGGAGAGGACCCCGACGAGCCGATGGTGTTCTTCCATCTCTGGAATGGCAGCGGCCCGGCACCCGAGTCGGCATGGCCCGAGCTCGACGAACCTGTTCTGCTCGCTGTCCGCCTCGGAGACGCGCCCTTCGACGAGGCGTTCACCTTCACCCCCGAGGGACAACGGCGGTGCCCCGGGCCGGACTCGCCCTGCCGCTGAGCACCGGAGAGTCGCGCGACACCAGCAGGACGGGCCTCCGCCCTGCTGATCCATCCCGGCCTCGGGTCCGTCACCGCCGCCGCGTGACCGGGATGGCCTCCGGCTAACCTGCGGGCATGATCCAACCGATCGAACTCGTCATATTCGACTGCGACGGCGTGCTCGTCGACAGTGAGCGCATCGCGGTGCGCGTGGACGCCGTCGTCCTGGCCGGGTTGGGATGGGAACTCACCGAAGCCGAGATCATCGACCGGTTCATGGGCCGCTCCAGCCTGTCGATGACGCGACAGGTGGAGGAGCACCTCGGGCGCAGCCTGCCGGCCGACTGGGAGGAGGAGTTCGCGCACCTCTACCACGATGCGCTCGCCGCCGAACTCACCCCCGTCGAGGGCATCGTCGACGCCCTCGACTCCCTCACGCACCTCTCCACCTGCGTGGCATCCAGCGGGAGCCACGAGAAGATGCGCTTCACGCTGGGGATCACCGATCTCCACCCGCGCTTCGAAGGCCGCATCTTCAGCGCCACCGAGGTCGAGCACGGCAAACCGGCCCCGGATCTGTTCCTCCACGCCGCACGGCGGATGGGGGTCCCGCCCGAGGCGTGCGCCGTGGTCGAGGACAGCCAGTACGGTCTTCGAGCAGCCCGGGCCGCAGGCATGCGCGCCTTCGCCTACGACGGGGGAATGACTCCCGTGGAGCGACTCGAAGGGCCCGGCACCGTCGTCTTCGACGACATGCGCAGACTGCCCGGTCTCCTCGCGGATCAGTGACCGCCACCCGACGCGGAGCCGTCGGCCGCCGTGCCGGCCTTCACCGAACGCCCGGTCAGGGCTCCGGCAGTTCCACGATCACCAACGTGCCCCGGCTCCCGGGGCGGACCGCGTGTGCGGTCCCCGCCGCCACCATGAACAGCTCGCCCGCCCCCACCGACACCGGCACGCCTTCCACCTCCAGCTCCAGCCTGCCGTCGAGGACCAGCAGGGCCTCGCCGGCCCCATGGCTCTCCTCGACGACGGGCAACCCGTCCATGCGCAGTACCTTCACGCAGGCCGCCCCCACCGTGCCCAGCACGCGGGAGCTCCACGCCTCCGGCAGAGCGGCCGCCGTCTCCGCAAGGTCGATCGCCCTCATGGCACACCCCTCCCACGGACCCGGTCGGTCATGCCGAAAAGGGCCCGTGCGTAACGATCATCGGATGCCCTGAAACGTATCCGACCAGGAAAAACAAGTGGTCGACCGTTCGGCAAAGCCTGTCGCAGGGCCGTGCGCCGGGCCTGTCGCCGGGCCCGGTCCCGGCGACAGACAGTCGTTCCCGGAGCACGGCACGGGGGGATTCCTTGCCGCCGGGGTGGGCGGGTCAGACTGGGGGCGGCCCCGCTCCCGCTCCGCCCGCCGGGCCTCCTCGCCTCTCTCCGTCAGGAATCGCCGTGTCCCACCCCTCCGCCGCCCCTCGGGCGAGCAGCGCCGCTCCGCGCGCCGAAGCGCACCGCTTCAGCTCCGTCATCAGCCGCATCGCCGAGGAGATGGGCGCACTCGCCGACCACGGCACTCCCGCCGACTACATCCCGATGCTCGCCGGAGCCGACCCCCGGCGCTTCGGCATGGCCGTCGCGGAGCCGGACGGAACCGTCTACGGCGTCGGCGACTGGCGGCAGCCGTTCTCGACCCAGTCCATATCCAAGGTGTTCGCCCTGGCCCTGGCGCTCTCCCTGGACGGTGAGCAGATATGGCGGGGAGTCGGCCGCGAGCCTTCGGGCAACCCGTTCAACTCCCTGGTGCAGCTGGAGTACGAGAACGGCATCCCCCGCAACCCGTTCATCAACGCCGGGGCCCTCGTGGTGACCGACCGGCTCCAGGCCCTGACCGGGGACGCCGCCGGCCAGGTGCGGGAGCTGCTGCGCTCGGAGAGCGGCAATCCCGCCATCGACTTCGTACCGGAGGTCGCCGCCTCCGAAGCGGCCTTCGGCGACCGCAACGCCGCGCTGGCCCACTTCATGGCCTCCTACGGAAACATCACCCTCCGGGTCCCCGAGCTGCTCTCCGCCTACTTCCGCCAGTGCTCGATCGAGGCGTCCTGCGCGGACCTGGCCCTCTCCGCGGGTTTCCTGGCCCGGCGCGGCATCCGGGCCGACGGCTCCGCGCTGCTGACCCGCAGCCAGGCGAAGCAGATCAACGCGGTCATGCTCACCTGCGGGACGTACGACGCGGCCGGCGAGTTCGCCTACCGGGTGGGGCTGCCGGGCAAGAGCGGCGTCGGCGGGGGCATCATCGCCATCGTGCCGGGGGAGTGCACCCTGTGCGTGTGGAGCCCGGGGCTCGACCGGCGCGGCAACTCGGTGGCGGGCGTGTCCGCCCTCGCGCGCTTCACCACGCTGACCGGGCTGTCCGTCTTCTGACGCGTCCTGTGCGGAGAGCGGCCGGGACGTGGACCCGGGGCTCGTCGCGGGAACGTGACCACCGCGTCGCGGAACCTCGGCCCACCGGTTCCCCACCGCCGCCGCGATGTCACGCCTTCAGGGCGACGAGGCGGTACAGCGGGTCCGGGCGGGGTGCGTCCTGGTCCGGCAGCGCGGCGAGGCGGCGGCACACGTCGGCCACCTGGTCCCGGGGCGCGTGGGCGCACCAGGAGATGCGGCCCGCCCCGATCGCCTCGCGCCAGCCGCGAGGACTGCGGCCCTGCCCCGTGCCGGGGAACCGCGTCCGGCCCGCCGTCCCCAGTCCCTGTTCCGCCGCCCAACGGAGCAGCCGGGCGGAGTGGTCGGGCACCTCGGGCGCGTACCGGCCGCGCAGGTCCGCCGTGACCTCGGCTATGTCGCTGTCCTCGGCGAAGTACGCGTCGTTCTTGTCGACGGTGGTGACCAGCACCCCGCCGGGCCGCAGCACCCGGGCCGCCTCGGTCAGCACGGGCACCGGGTCCGGCAGCAGATGCAGCAGCCAGATGATCACCACGGCGTCCACCGCCTCCGACGCGAAGGGCAGCCGTGCGCCGTCGCCCCGCACGATGCCTCCCGGCACCCGCCGCGCGGCGAGGCCCAGCATCCCGGGTGAACGGTCGACGCCCACCACCGTCCGCCCCGGACGCCGGAGCCGTTCCGTCACGATGCCCGTGCCGCAGGCGAGGTCCAGGACGGTGCGAGGTCCTCGCGGCAGGAGCCGTTCCACCGCGTCCGCCGCCGCCCGGGCCCTCGGTTCACCACCCCGGGACGCGTCGTAGTGCCGGGCCTCGTCGTCGTAGTCGAGCATGTCCGTCCCCTGTCCCCGCGCCGGTGTCCGCCCGCCCCTGTTCCTGGGACCCTACGGGCCGTGATCTGCCCCTGTTCCCGGGACCGTACGGGCCGTGATCCGGCCCTGTTTCCGGCACCCTACGGCCGTGACCCGCTCGACCCGCCCCGCGGTCGGACGATCAGGACACGGCGGCCCCGCGTGTGCCCCGCCCGGCTGTCGATGTGTGCGGCGGCTGCCTCGGCGAGCGGGTAGGACTTCTCCACCGGGATGTGCAGCCTGCCGCGTGAGATCAGCGCCGCCGCCTCGGCCAGCGCGTCCGGCACGCTCCCCGCCACGCCGGAGAACCGGACGCCGAACTCCGGTGCGCCCAGGTCCGCGATGGTGACCACCTTCCCCGGGTCGCCGGTCAGTTCGACCAGCTCGCCGAGCACGCCAGAACCCGCCAGGTCGAGTGCGGCGTCGACACGGCCGAGCTGCCGTACCCGCTCGACCCAGCCCTCGCCGTACGTCGTGGCGAGCGCGCCCAGGCCGCGCAGATACTCCTGGTTGGCGGCGCCCGCCGTGCCGATGACCGCGATGCCCCGGACGCGGGCGATCTGCAGCACCGCCGAACCGACCCCGCCGGACGCGCCGTTGACCAGCAGCGTCTGACCGGGGAGGACACCGACCTCCCGGATGACGCGCAGCGCGGTCTCCACCACGGACGGATAGCCGGCCGCCTCCTCGAACGTCAGGCCCTCCGGCATCCGGGCCCAGGCCGACAGCACGGCGAACTCGGCGTACGTGTCGGAGCCCTCGCCGAACACGTGGTCGCCCACCGCCACTCCTTCGACGCCCTCACCCACCTCGTCCACCACTCCGGCGGCGTCGAGGCCCACTCCTGACGGCAGTTCGACCGGTTGGGCTCCCAGGACCTGGCCCTCGCGAATGCGCCAGTCGACGGGATTCACTCCGGCGGCCCGTACCCGGACGCGTATCCGGCCGGGGCCCGCGTGGGGTCGGTCGGCATCGATGAGGCGCAGTACGCCGGGGCCGCCGAACGCGGCGAAGCTCACCTTCTTCATGCTCCTTGTGCTCTCCATGCTCCCGAACGTAACACTAACTGTTAGCTTTTCCGATCGGTTCCACTTTTGTATTTGCTAGTGTCAGCGCATGAACGAGCCCAGCGGACGCCGCGAGCGCAAGAAGGCCGCGACCCGCCAGAAGATCGCCGACACCGCTCTGCGGCTCTTCCTGGAACGCGGGTACGACGCCGTGGGCATCCGTGACGTGGCGGCCGAGGCGGACGTCGCCGTGACCACGCTCTTCTCCCACTTCGCCTCGAAGGAAGCGCTGGTCTTCGAGCAGGACCAGGGCTTCGAGCAGGGCCTCGTCCGGGCGGTCGCCGACCGGACTCCGGACGAGCCGCTGATTCCCGTGCTGCGCCGGGAGATCCACGCCCTGGTGCGCCACTGCGCTGCGCCCGGGGCCGCCCCGGTCCGGAACATGATCGAGTCGTCGCCGTCCCTGCGGGAGTACGAGGAGTCGATGCGGCTGCGCCACGCGGAGGCGCTGGCCGCCGCGATCGCCGCCGACCTCGGCGTACCGGAGACGTCGACGGCCTGCCGGACCGTCGCGAGGTTCGCGATCGACGCCTACGCGCTCGCCCGCGAGGCGGCCGATCCGCAGGCCGCGGTGGACGAGATCTTCCGGATGATCGAGGCGGCCTGGGGGGCCTCCAGCCTTGCCCGAGGAGCGTCCGAGCTCAGGCGTCCGACCGGCTGATCCCGCCGCGAGGGCCCTGCCAGTCCAGACACAGGACGGTGGCGTCGTCCTTCGGCGGCCGGCCGCCGAAGGCGTCGGCCACCGCTGCGACCAAGGTGCGGACGACCTCGCGCGGATGCTCGGCCGCGGTCCGCAGCAGGAGACCGGGCAGGTCGACCGTCGCCGCTTCGCGTTCCTGCATTCCGTCGGTGAACAGCACGAGACGGTCGCCGGGGCGCAGGTCGATGTCCTGAACCTCGTAGGCGTCCTGCGCGGTGAACCCGAACGGCATGTTGACGGCCAGGCCCAGTTCCTCGACCGCGCCCTCGCGGAGTCTGAGCGGCCCGGGATGGCCCGCGTTGACCATCTGCGCGCCGCTGCCGTCCAGGGCGATGCGGAGCAACTGGCCCGTGACGTAGGTGTGGTGGCCGTGGTCGAGGAGGGCCTGGTGCATGTGGCGGGCCTGTTCGGCGAGGTCCGCTCCGGCGCGACGGGCGCCGCGGGAGGCGTTCACGACCAGGGTGGCGGTGAGGGACGCGTCGACGTCGTGGCCCATGGCGTCGGTGACGGACAGATGCAGGGTGTCGTGGTCGAGGCTGTAGTCGTAGGTGTCCCCGGCGATGTCGGAGGCCGGGACCAGGGCTCCGGCGAGGGCGAATTCGGCCGCCTCGCAGGAGGGCGCCGACGGGAGGAGCTGGCGCTGGATCTCCGCCGCCAGGCTGACCGTCGTGGTGCGGTTCCCCCAGTGGTAGAGGTCGGTGAAGCGGCGGTCGGTGACGATGATGTACGCCAGTGCGTGCGCGGCCTCCTCGACCTGCTCCAGCACGCTCTCGGTCACGACATCGAGGTACAGCTCCAGCACGCCGATGGTGTCGCCCCGGTTGGTGACCGGCGCGAGCACGCGCTGCCCCAGGGCGACCTCCTCCGCCAGCATCGTCTTCTGGGCGCGCAGAACCTTGTCGTAGATGCCACTGCCGGCCAGTGGCACTCGCTCGGTCCGCTGCTCCTGTGCGGAGCCGGCCGTGTCGTTGACCCGCAGCAGACGGCTGCCGACCATGTCGACGAAGAGGAACGACACGTACCGCGCACCGAACCGGGCGCGCAGATTGCGCGCCACGACATCGATCGAGTCCACCGGGGCCGCGCTCTCCGCCGCCGCCAGCACTTCGGCCAGTCCCATCCGGTCACCCGTCACCACAGCCTCCAAAAGTCGATAGTGCTTCTGCCCGCTGACGCCTCTCTCATGGCACCGGTCGAGAAATCCTGCGGTGGCGGCGAGCGATTCCGACCCTCGCGGGCGAGCGCCACGTACCCCGAGCGGAACGCGTCGGGGAGGTCGGCGGTGGCGAGGCCGCCGGGGCCGGGGCGCGGGAGTACCTGATGCCGCCGCTGCCCAACACCCTGTACACCCGTGACACCACCTGCTGGCTGTACGGCGGAGTGACGCTGAACCCGCTCTACTGGTCCGCCCGGCGCGACGAGACCCTGCTGATGAAGGCGATCTACGCCTTCCACCCCGACTTCCGGGGCAGCACCGTCTGGTGGGGCGACCCCGAGAAGGACTGGGGTCAGGCCACGTTCGAGGGCGGGGACATCATGCCCGTCGGCAACGGCGTCGTCCTCATGGGCATGAGCGAACGGACCTCCCGCCAGGCCATCACGCAGGTCGCGGCCGCGCTGTTCGAGCAGGGCGCTGCCGAGCACGTGATCGTCGCCGGGATGCCGAAGCTGCGTTCGGCGATGCACCTGGACACGGTGTTCACCTTCGCGGACCGGGACATCGTCACGCTGTACCCGCGCATCATGGACGGCGTCCGCGCCTTCTCGCTGCGGCCGTCCGACCTGGCGCCCGGGATCGAGATCACCGACGAGGGCGGCACCCCGTTCACCGAGGTCGTGGCCCGCGCCCTGGGCCTGCCCCGGCTGAGGGTGATCGAGACGGGCGGAGACGTCTACGCCTCCGAGCGCCAGCAGTGGGACAGCGGCAACAACGCGGTGGCGCTGGAGCCCGGCGTGGTCTTCACCTACGACCGCAACACCCAGACCAACGCGCTGCTGCGCCGGGCCGGGGTGGAGGTCATCACCATCGTCGGGGCGGAGCTGGGCCGGGGCCGGGGCGGCGGGCACTGCATGACGTGCCCGCTGATCCGCGACGCGGTGACGTTCTGACCCGGGGAACACCGTACGTCCCGTCACCTCGGCCCCAAGGGCTGTCCCGTGATCCCTGGCGGGCGCGCGACGACAGCTACGGCACCTCGCCGCGTTGTCGGAACATCCCCATACATCCCGTATGCGGACGTCCCTCCGCCTTGCGATGCACCGCATCCGACGCCGCACGCTGATCCACCAGGGATGACGGGACAGCCCTTAGTCAATTGACCGTGTAGGCAAGGGACTTCGGGGCACACGATCGACAGACCGGTCCGCTTCGGGACCGGACTCCGGCGCGATCGTCCCGAAGGAGCGACAGATGGCTACGCAGTACGGCAACCGACCGACCGGGCAGGGGCACCGCGGTGCGTCGCGGGGAGGCGCCGAAGGCAACGTCTTCAGCATCATCGCGATCGTCCTGGGCGTGATCGGGCTGATCTTCCTGCCGATCGTCTTCGCCCTGGGCGGACTGATCATGGCCATCATCGCCAAGGCCGTCCGGCACGAGCGGCTCGCCACGGTCGCCATCGTGGTCAGCGCCGTCGGACTGGTCGGCGGAATGGTCCTCGGCGCCGTCTTCGCCAGTATGTGACCGAGCCGAGCGATGCCGATGGGCCCGGGGCGGGCCCCGCCCCGGGCTTCTGGCGGGCCCGGCGCCCGACGGGGTCACCCCGCCGAGGCGGTCACCCCTCCGGCGTACGCGACAATGGAGCCATGACCACGCTCGCCCCCGCCCTCCCGCAGCTCCGCATCGGCCCGCACACCGTGCAGCCGCCGGTCGTGCTGGCCCCGATGGCCGGCATCACCAACGCCCCGTTCCGGACGCTGTGCCGGGAGTTCTCCGGCGGCAAGGGCCTGTTCGTCAGCGAGATGATCACCACGCGGGCGCTGGTCGAGCGCAACGAGAAGACCATGCAGCTCATCCACTTCGACGCGACCGAGACGCCGCGCTCGATCCAGCTGTACGGAGTGGACCCGGCCACCGTCGGCAAGGCGGTCCGGATGATCGTCGACGAGGATCTGGCCGACCACATCGACCTGAACTTCGGCTGCCCGGTCCCCAAGGTCACCCGCAAGGGCGGCGGCTCCGCACTCCCGTACAAGCGGCCCCTGCTGCGGGCCATCCTCAAGGAAGCCGTCGCCGGCGCCGGGGACCTCCCCGTCACCATCAAGATGCGCAAGGGCATCGACGACGACCACCTCACCTTCCTCGACGCCGGCCGCATCGCCGTCGAGGAGGGCGTCACCGCCGTCGCCCTGCACGGGCGCACCACCGCCCAGCACTACGGCGGCACCGCCGACTGGGACGCCATCGCCCGGCTCAAGGAGCACGTGCCGGAGATCCCCGTGCTCGGCAACGGCGACATCTGGTGTGCCGACGACGCCCTGCGGATGATGCGGGAGACCGGCTGCGACGGTGTCGTCGTCGGGCGCGGCTGCCTGGGGCGGCCCTGGCTCTTCGCCGACCTGGTGAACGCCATGGAGGGCCGCGAGACCCGGCACGCGCCCGCACTGCGCGAGGTCGCGGACGTCATGGTGCGCCACGCGACGCTGCTGGGGGAGTGGATCGGCGACGAGGCCCGCGGCGTGATCGACTTCCGTAAGCACGTGGCCTGGTATCTCAAGGGCTTCGCGGTCGGCTCCGAGATGCGCAAGAAGCTGGCGATCACCTCCTCGCTGGAGGAGCTGAGCGGTCAGCTGCACGAGCTGGACCTCGACCAGCCCTGGCCGGACGGCGCCGACGGGCCGCGCGGGCGGACCTCGGGCAACAACCGGGTCGTCCTGCCGGACGGCTGGCTGAAGGACCCGTACGACTGCGCGGGCATCAGCGCCGACGCGGAGCTGGACACCTCCGGCGGCTGAACCCGTACCGGCCCTCCCCGCACAAGACCTCATCCCCCTCACCCCCGCCCGCCCACGCCCGGCGCGGCGTGGCGCTCCGGCGTGTCCGGAGACCCGGTCCGGCGTCGGAGCCCGCGCGGGGGCGGACCTTCGCCCGTAGCCTGGAAGAGGCCGGCCCCGGGGTGCCCGGCCATGGCCCGAGGCGTCCGGATCCTGAAATCCGGGATCCGAAACGAGCGTGATTCGCGCCACCCTTGATCGGGGTTGCGCTCAGATGAGCATTTTCCACATGGCTGCACTTCTGGAAGACGTGGCACTCAGTGCCACCTGGCTGGATTCAAGAAGTGAACTCACCTGGCGAGTCGCCCGCTCAGGTGAGCGGATACAGTCAAGTTTCGGCCATGTCGCATTCGGGAGGTGAAGGCGGAACGTCAGGTGCTTCGGCCGGGCGAGCCTTTCGATCTGCTGGCGGACGGGTGGTTGCGGCCGTATGACGACCAAGTGGACGTACCCATCCACCTTCGATCTGGGTATGTTCCTCGCCGTCAGGGCAGCCACCGCGTCCTCGAGGAGTCGAGACCCGTGTCGGAAAACAAAGATCCCCAGAAGTTCGTCTACGACTTCACCGAGGGCAACAAGGATCTGAAGGATCTTCTGGGCGGCAAGGGCGCCAACCTCGCCGAGATGACCAACCTCGGGTTGCCCGTCCCTCCGGGCTTCACGATCACCACCGAGGCCTGCAAGGTCTACCTGGACAGCGGCGACGCGCCGACCGCGCTGCGCGACGAGGTGAGTGCGCACCTCACGGCGCTGGAGGAGCGCATGGGCAAGCGGCTCGGCCAGGCCGACGACCCGCTGCTGGTCTCCGTCCGCTCCGGCGCCAAGTTCTCCATGCCGGGCATGATGGACACGGTCCTGAACATCGGCCTCTCCGACGACTCGGTGGCCGGTCTCGCCACCCAGTCCGGCGACGAGCGCTTCGCCTGGGACTCCTACCGCCGGCTCATCCAGATGTTCGGCAAGACCGTCCTCGGGGTCGACGGCGACCTCTTCGAGGAGGCGCTTGAGGACGCCAAGGCGGCCAAGAAGGTCACGGTCGACACCGACCTCGCCGCCGCCGACCTCAAGAAGCTCGTCAAGCAGTTCAAGAAGATCGTCGAGTCCGAGGCCGGACGCGCGTTCCCGCAGGACGCCCGCGAGCAGATGGACCTGGCCATAAACGCGGTCTTCGACTCGTGGAACACCGACCGCGCCAAGCTCTACCGCCGCCAGGAGCGCATCCCCGGCGACCTCGGCACGGCCGTCAACGTCTGTTCGATGGTCTTCGGCAACCTGGGCCCCGACTCCGGCACGGGCGTCGCCTTCACCCGCGACCCGGCCAGCGGCCACCAGGGCGTCTACGGCGACTACCTCCAGAACGCGCAGGGCGAGGACGTCGTCGCCGGCATCCGCAACACGGTGCCGCTCGCCGACCTGGAGTCGATCGACAAGAAGTCGTACGACCAGCTCATGCAGATCATGGAGACCCTGGAGAACCACTACAAGGATCTCTGCGACATCGAGTTCACCATCGAGCGCGGCCAGCTCTGGATGCTCCAGACCCGGGTCGGCAAGCGCACCGCCGGAGCCGCCTTCCGGATCGCCACCCAGCTCGTGGACCAGGGCCTGATCGACGAGGCCGAGGCCCTCCAGCGCGTCAACGGCGCCCAGCTCGCCCAGCTGATGTTCCCGCGCTTCGACGACGAGGCGAAGACCGAGCTGCTCGGCCGGGGCATCGCCGCCTCCCCGGGCGCGGCCGTCGGCAAGGCCGTCTTCGACTCGTACACCGCGATCAAGTGGTCCCGCTCCGGCGAGAAGGTCATCCTGATCCGCCGCGAGACCAACCCCGACGACCTCGAAGGCATGATCGCCGCCGAGGGCATCCTGACCTCGCGCGGCGGCAAGACCTCGCACGCGGCGGTCGTGGCGCGCGGCATGGGCAAGACCTGTGTCTGCGGCGCCGAGGACCTGGAGGTCGACACCAAGCGCCGTCGGATGACGGTCGGCGGCCGGGTGATCGAGGAGGGCGACCTCGTCTCCATCGACGGCTCCACCGGCAAGGTCTACCTGGGCGAGGTACCCGTCGTACCGTCCCCGGTCGTCGAGTACTTCGAGGGCCGGATGCACGCCGGGGCCGACGACGCCGACGAACTGGTCGCCGCCGTGCACCGGATCATGGCGTACGCGGACCGGGTGCGCCGGCTGCGGGTGCGGGCGAATGCCGACAACGCCGAGGACGCCCTGCGCGCCCGCCGCTTCGGCGCCCAGGGCATCGGCCTCTGCCGCACCGAGCACATGTTCCTCGGCGAGCGCCGCGAGATGGTCGAGAAGCTGATCCTCGCGGACACCGACGACGAGCGCGAGAGTGCGCTGGCCGCTCTCCTCCCGCTCCAGAAGGCCGACTTCATCGAGCTGTTCGAGTCGATGGACGGGCTGCCCGTCACCGTCCGCCTGCTCGACCCGCCGCTGCACGAGTTCCTCCCCGACATCACCGAACTGTCGGTCCGCGTCGCGCTCGCCGAGTCCCGCAAGGACGCCAACGAGAACGACCTGCGCCTGCTCCAGGCGGTGCACAAGCTGCATGAGCAGAACCCGATGCTGGGTCTGCGCGGGGTGCGCCTCGGCCTCGTCATCCCCGGCCTGTTCGCGATGCAGGTGCGGGCCATCGCCGAGGCCGCCGCCCAGCGCAAGAACGCCAAGGGCGACCCGCGCGCCGAGATCATGATTCCGCTCGTCGGCACGGTCCAGGAGCTGGAGATCGTCCGCGAGGAGGCCGACCGGGTCATCGCCGAGGTCCAGGCGGCCACCGGCACCGACCTCAAGCTGACCATCGGCACCATGATCGAGCTGCCGCGCGCCGCGCTGACGGCGGGCCAGATCGCCGAGGCCGCGCAGTTCTTCTCCTTCGGCACGAACGACCTGACCCAGACGGTGTGGGGCTTCTCCCGCGACGACGTGGAGGCCTCGTTCTTCACCGCGTACCTGGAGAAGGGCATCTTCGGGGTCTCCCCGTTCGAGACGATCGACAAGGACGGCGTCGGCGCGCTGGTCCGCAGCGCCGTCGAGGCCGGCCGGGCCACCCGCCCGGACCTCAAGCTCGGCGTCTGCGGCGAGCACGGCGGAGACCCGGAGTCGGTGCACTTCTTCCACGAGGTGGGCCTGGACTACGTCTCCTGCTCGCCGTTCCGCATCCCGGTAGCCCGCCTGGAGGCGGGCCGGGCCGCAGCCGAGTCCCGGGGCAGTGACAGCCGCTGAACCGGACTCACCGGCCGGTGGCTGCACGAACAGCCTCCGGCCTCATGGGCAGGGCTGCACGAACAGCCCTGCCCACCGACCAGGGCCGCACGGACGGCCCGATCCTCCGGGGCCGCCCCCGAAGCCGAGTCCGGCCCTCACCGGCTCATCGGCCCGCCGGCGGCCCCGGAACACCGAGAAGCGGCGGCACCCTGTGCGGGGGTGCCGCCGCTTCGCCCTGTGCCGCCCGTGGCGGTTCCGTACGGGAGTGGCGTGTGCGGAAATGGCGGGCGATACGGGGAAGTCGTCAGAAGCGTGCACCGAATGCCGCGCGAAGAATGTGGCGCAGAGCACATTGCTTCGTTTACGGCGCAAAGAAATTCGGGTGACCGGTCGGGGACCGGGGTGCGGTCCATGGATCCCCACCCATGGACCGCACCCGGCTTACCCCCGTCGGGTACGGAGCCGCACCGTCGCCCACCGCCGCCGAACACACAAAGCCCCCCACGGCCTTCACGTGCTCATCCGGTGGGCACCGGATGCGTACCCGACGTCGTACAGCTTTTCGGGTGGAGCGGAACGGGGCGAGACCTTTCACTTCTGGCCGAAACCCCGTGGTGACCTCCTGTGACGGTCCGCATACCCTTCGGTGGGGGCAATTGCGGATGCAACAGGTGGGGGAGCGGTGCTGCGTATCCATGTGTCCAGGCTGGACCTTTCGCGGGTGCGGATGGCCACGAGGCCGGACGCGCTGTGGGAAACCATTCTCAGCTTTCACCGGATCAGGGACCGGCGTGCTTCGACGGTGTTCGGGAAATGGCGTTCGGAATCCCGGGCGCGGTTGAATGGTGAAGCACAGTTGCTGGCGGCGGTCGTCCCGCCCCGCGGCTATTTCCCGGATTTCCTGACGCCCTCCCAGGAGGGGGCCGAGCCTTTCGGGCTCGACGTCGGAATGGAGGCGCTGCGCGACACTCCCGCCGACCGTGTCCACGCGGAGCTGGAACTGCTGGCGGCCGGGCGGATACGGCAGCGGGCCGGCCTGCCCGCCGGCCCGCGTCAACGGGACCCGGGAGCGGGGAGAGCGGGCGCGGGGCTGCCCGCCGTGCTCATGGAGGGCCGGGCCGAGCCGCTCGCCCGTCTCATCGGGGCCCTCCGCAGCTACCACCACGCGGCCGTGGAGCCCTACTGGCCGCACATCCGGGCCAGCGTCGAGGCGGACCGGGCCCTGCGCGGCCGGGCTCTGCTGGACGGCGGGGCCGACGGGCTCCTGGCCGCCCTGCCGCCGATGATCCGGTGGCGCCCGCCCGTGCTGGAGGCGGACTACCCGTTCGACCGTGATCTGCACCTGGACGGGCGCGGGCTGCTGCTCCAGCCGTCCTTCTTCTGCCGGGGCACCCCCGTGGTCTACCGCGACCCGTCGCTGCCGCCGGTGCTCGTCTACCCGGTGGCCACCCCCGGAGCCCCGGTCTTCGCCGAGCCGGGGCCCTGGCTCGGCCGGCTCGTCGGACACACCCGCTCGGCCGTCCTCTCCTCCATCGGCGACGGCTGCACCACCAGCGAACTCGCCCGCCGGGCCGGGGTGTCGCTGGCCTCCGCGAGCCAGCACGCCTCCGTGCTGCGCGAGGCGGGCCTGGTCCTGACGCTGCGGCACGGCAGCTCGGTCCTGCACACCCTGACCCCGCTCGGCGGCTCCCTGCTGCGAGGCGGCGCCCCGCTCGCCCTGCCCGAAGGAGCCTGAAGGGGCCAAGGAATCCGGCGGGGCCGAAAGGCCGCTGTCCGGGGGCCGTTGCCAGAGGGCCGTTGTCAGAGGGCCGTGCAAATCTTCTTCCCGTACACCGATGAGTTCCGCGCGGCCCCGCCGTCCAACCATCGAAAGCGCCGGACGGACCACCGCGGGCGCCACGGGACAGAGGAAGAGGAAAAGACCATGGCTCGGATGATCTTCGTGAACCTGCCGGTGAAGGACCTGGAGACGACCGTGGGTTTCTTCGGGAAGCTCGGCTTCACGACCAACCCGGCGTTCAGCGACGACAGGACCGCGTGTCTGGTCATCAGCGACACGATCTTCGCCATGCTGATGACGGAGGAGCGCTTCAAGGACTTCACCAAGAAGGACGTCGTCGACGCCTCGAAGGCGACCGAGGTCATCCTCGCCCTCAGCGCCGACAGCCGCGAGAAGGTCGACGAGATCGTCGACGCGGCGCTGGCCTCGGGCGGGTTCCCCGCGGGCGAGACGCAGGACATGGGCTTCATGTACGGCCGCTCGTTCCAGGACCCCGACCACCACATCTGGGAGGTCATGTGGATGGACGAGGCCGCCGCCCAGGGCTGAGCGGTCCGGCCCGCAAGGGCGTGCGCCGGGGGCACGGGGGAGCCCCGGCGCACGCGGGCGCCCGCGTCAGTCGCGGAACGGCCCCTTCACCTCGTACGTGATGCCGCCGGAGGAGCTGCCGCTCGTCCCGCGCTGCGAGGAGAAGTAGAGGCGGCTGCCGTCCGGCGAGAACGCGGGACCGGTGATCTCCGAACCGGACTGGCCGGTGATCCGCAGGAACGGGGCCACCGTGTCGTCCGGCGTGATCAGGCAGATCTCCATGTTCCCGCCGTCCTCCGCGATGTAGAGGTCCCCGGACCCGGACCGCGTGACGTTGTCCACGCCGGTCAGCGGGGCCGAGCCGCTCGTCACCAGCGAGTCGTCGTAGGCGAGCGAGATCGACGAGGCGTTCGCGTCGTACGCCCACACCCGGTTGTCGCCCTTGGTGGTGAACCAGCAGGTGCCCGCCGCGTAGAAGCAGCCCTCACCGCCGTTGAACACCTTCGCCCCGGACACCTGGTGCCGCGTCTGGGTGGAGGAGGCGGCCGGATCGGGCACGTTCGCCCAGGTGACCGGACCGGAGACGGCCGTGCCCGCGACCAGCACCTGAAGGGTGCCGCTCGACAGGTTCCCCCAGGTCGTGGGCCGGAAGCGGTAGAAGCGGCCGTCGCTCTCGTCCTCGGTGAGGTAGACGTACCCGTGGTCCGGGTCGGCGGCGGCGGCCTCGTGCTTGAAGCGGCCCATCGCCGGACGCCGCACCGCCGCGTTCACGCCCCAGGGGTCGGTCTCGTAGACGTACCCGCGGGTGACCTCCTCGCAGGACAGCCAGGTCTTCCACGGGGTGGCGCCGCCCGCGCAGTTGTTGTTCGTGTCGGCCAGGATCCGGTAGGCGGACGTCACCGTCCCCGAGGAGTCGAACCTCACCGCGCTCGCCCCGCCCCCGCTGCTCGGGGACACCTCGGCGTTGGAGACGTAGATCCAGCCCGAGCCGTCGGCGTAGGTCGCCCCGCCGTCGGGCGCGCTGTGCCAGCGGTAGGAGGTGCCGGGCACGGTCTGCCCGGAGCGGGCGACGACGCGGCTGGTGAAGCCGCTGGGCAGCTGGATGCCGTTGCCGTTGGCCGCCTGGAGCGCGCCGTACGGGCCGGGGGCCGGCTGGGCCGGGTCGGCGAAGGCGGCGCCCCGCCACAGCGTGCCGCCGAAGGCGGCCGCCGAGCTGCCGATCACCGCGGTGCGCAAGAAGGTCCGACGTTCCACGATCACTCCACGCATGAGTGTGGGGCCCGCCGCTCCGGACGGACCGGCGGGTCGCGCGTCAGGACTGTAGGGGAGCGGAGTTGACGGAGCGTCACGCGCGGGTGAACGGGCGGCGGACGAGTTGCGCAGGCCGCGTCTCCCACGGCCCGGCACCTCCGGGCCGGCCGGTCGGTCCGCCCGTACGGCGAAGACCGGCACCGCCGTCCCGTCGTCGTCCAGGCACGCGCCCGTCGCCAGGTCGAACCGCTGCTTCAGCAGCGGGGAGGCCACGAACGGCCGCCCGCCCGCGGAGCCGAGCAGGCCGCGCGAGAGGACGTACGCCCCGGTGAACGGGTCCCGGTTGCCGATCGCGTACACCTGACCGGCCCGGTCCATGAAGACGGCCGCCTGGTCCCCGTCCGGCAGCAGCACCGCCACGCCCCGCCCGGGGGTCAGCAACGCCCGGTCGCAGACCGTCAGCCAGTCGTTCCCGTGGGCGAGCCGGACGCTTCCGGTACCGGTGTCCCGCTCGGTCGTGATCGTCGCGGTGGTCATCAGGATGCGGCCCCTTCGAGGGTGCGGACGGCGAGCACGGGTCCCGCGAGCAGTTCCAGATCCGGCTTGATCTGGTCCCTCTCCGGAACGAACCTCACCGAGGGGTCGGGGGCGTCGGGGGCGTTGACGAAGGTGACGAAGCGCCGCAGCCGCTCCGGGTCGTCGATGGTCTCGGCCCACTCGTCGCGGTATCCGGCGACATGGTCGGCCATCATCCGCTCCAGCTCCTCGCAGAGCCCCAGCGAGTCGTGGACGACCACGTCCCGGACGTGGTCCAGGCCGCCGTCGATCCGCTCCAGCCACGCGGAGGTGCGCTCCAGACGGTCGGCGGTGCGGATGTAGAACATCAGGAACCGGTCGATGAGCCGCACCAGTTCGGCGTCGGAAAGGTCCTGGGCCAGCAGGTCCGCGTGGCGCGGGGTGGCCCCGCCGTTGCCGCCGACGTAGAGGTTCCAGCCCTGGGCGGTGGCGATGATCCCGAAGTCCTTGCCCCGGGCCTCCGCGCACTCGCGGGCGCACCCGGAGACCGCCGACTTCAGCTTGTGCGGGGCGCGCAGGCCCCGGTAGCGCAGCTCCAGGTCGATCGCCATCCGCACGGAGTCCTGCACGCCGTAGCGGCACCAGGTCTGCCCCACACAGGACTTCACCGTGCGCAGCGACTTCCCGTACGCGTGCCCGGACTCGAAGCCCGCGTCCACCAGCCGGGTCCAGATCAGCGGCAGTTGATCGACCCGGGCGCCGAAGAGGTCGATGCGCTGGCCGCCGGTGATCTTCGTGTAGAGGCCGAAGTCGCGGGCCACCTCGCCGATGACGATGAGCTTCTCCGGGGTGATCTCGCCGCCGGGGATGCGCGGCACGATCGAGTACGACCCGTTGCGCTGGAGGTTGGCCAGAAAGTGGTCGTTGGTGTCCTGGAGTGCCGCCTGCTCACCGTCCAGCACATAGCCGCTCGCGCCGACGGTCGGCGCCAGCGAGGCGATGACCGAGCCGACCGTCGGCTTGCAGACCTCGCAGCCGTCCCCGCCGCGCGCCTCCTCGCGGCCGTGCGAGTCGAGCAGGGAGGCGAAGGAGGTGACCTCCAGGGTGCGGACGATCTCGTACACCTCGCTGCGGCTGTACGGGAAGCAGCCGCACAGCCCCGCGTCCGCCGGCGGCGGCATCAGCTGCCCGATCACCTTCAGGCAACTGCCGCAGCCCGTGCCGGCCTTGGTGCACTTCTTCACCTCGGTCAGCGCCGTGTGCTCGCAGATCGCGCCCTTGGTCACGTTGTGGCAGGAGCAGATCACCGCCTCGTCCGGCAGCGCGGAGGGGCCGAGCGCCACCGGACCGCCCGCCCCGGCCGGCAGCACCAGCTGCTCGGGGGCGACCGGCAGCACCGTGCCCGTCATCGGCCGCAGCGTGCCGTACTGGTCCGCGTCCCCGACCAGCACGCCGCCCAGCAGCGTTCCGTCCGGCCCGATCACCAGCTTCTTGTAGACCCCCGACCGGGCGTCGGAGTACACGACGTCGAGCGCCCCCTCGGCGCTCCCGTGCGCGTCGCCGAACGAGGCCACGTCCACCCCGAGCAGCTTCAGCTTCGTCGACAGGTCCGCACCCGTGAACGCGGACCGGCCGCCCGCGATCACCTCGGCCGCCGTCTGCGCCATCTCGTAGCCCGGCGCGACCAGCCCGTACACCCGGCCGTCCGAGGCCAGCGCGCACTCGCCGATCGCGAACACCGCCGGGTCGGAGGTCCGGCACTCCTCGTCCACGACGATCCCGCCGCGCTCCCCGACCGCCAGACCGCACTCCCGGGCCAGCTGGTCCCGGGGCCGCACGCCCGCCGAGAAGACGACGAGATCGACGGCGAGCGAGGACCCGTCCGACAGCGCCATCCCCGTCACCGCCCCGTCCTCGCCCGCGGTGACCTCCTGCGTCCCGACCCCGGTGTGCACCGCGAGGCCCATGTCCTCGATGGTGCGCAGCAGCGCCGCGCCCCCGCCCTCGTCCACCTGGACCGGCATCAGCCGCGGCGCGAACTCCACCACATGGGTGGCGAGCCCGAGCCCCTTCAGCGCCCCGGCCGCCTCCAGACCGAGCAGCCCGCCGCCCACCACCGCACCGGTGGCCGCGCCCTTCGCGTACTCCTCGATCGCGAGCAGGTCCTCGATCGTCCGGTACACGAAGCAGCCCCGGGCGTCCTTCCCCGGCACCGGCGGCACGAACGGGTACGAGCCCGTCGCCAGCACCAGCGTGTCGTACGGGAACACCGCCCCGGACCGCGCGGTCACCGTCCGCCCCGCCCGGTCGACGCCGGTCGCCGGGTCGCCGACGTACAGCTCGATGCCGTGCCGGTCCATGAAGTCCGCCTCCACCAGGGAGAGGTCCTCGGGGCTCCGCCCGTCGAAGTACGAGGTGAGCCGCACCCGGTCGTAGGCGGGCCGGGGCTCCTCGCAGAGCACGACGACCCGGGCGGCGCCGGCCGCCGGGGTCAGCCCGCGGTCGGCGAGTGCCTCCAGGAACCGCTGGCCGACCATGCCGTGCCCGACGACCACGATCGTCGGAACGGCGGTGTGCGCCAGGGCGTTCGGGGTGGTGGGCTCCGGCATCTCAGTGGCCTCCGTCGGTTGTCCTCATGCCCCGAGCGTGGGCGGGAGGTGTTACCCGGCCGCATCCCGCCTGTTTCCCGGGCGGAACCTTGCGCTCAGCGACGGCGCCGGGGCCCTGTGAGGGCCAGGAAGCGGACCGGGAGGAGGGAGGGAACGACAGGCGTCTAATGTCGGGTCGTGCCTGACATAACCCTGACCACACTGGTGCTCCTCTGCCTCGCCGCGGCCGCCGCGGGCTGGATCGACGCGGTGGTGGGCGGCGGCGGACTGCTGCTCCTGCCCGCGCTGCTGCTCGGCCTGCCGAACGTCCCGGCGGCCCAGGTGCTCGGCACCAACAAGGCCGTCGCGATCGTCGGCACCTCGGGCGCGGCCGTCACCTTCCTGCGCAAGGCGCCGGTACGGGTGGGGCTGGCGGTGCGGGTCGGGCTGATGGCGCTCGCCGGGTCGATGGCCGGGGCGTTCTTCGCCGCCGGGATCAGCAGCGAGGTGCTCCGGCCGGTGATCATGGTCGTGCTGCTGGGGGTGGCGGCCTTCGTGCTGCTGCGCCCGTCCTTCGGTACCGCAGCGGCGGGCGACGGCACGGACCGGCCGGTCGCCCGAGCCAGGGTCGTCACGGCGATCGTGCTGGTCGGCGGCGGCATCGGCTTCTACGACGGGCTGTTCGGGCCGGGCACCGGCACCTTCCTCGTGCTGGCCCTGAGCGCCGTGCTCCACCTGGACCTGGTGACCGCGTCGGCCACCGCGAAGATCGTCAACGTGTGCACCAACGCGGGGGCGCTGGCGATGTTCGCGTACCAGGGCACCGTGCTGTGGCAGCTCGCGGCCGTGATGGCGGTCTTCAACCTGGCGGGCGGGATGATCGGGGCCCGGATGGCGCTGAGCCGGGGGAGCGGCTTCGTCCGGGCGGTGCTGCTGACCGTGGTCTTCTCGCTGGTCGCCAAGCTGGGCTTCGACCAGTGGAACGCGTGAGGACGACGAGGGTTCTCAGCGGACTTCGGTGAGGTGCGCGTACGCCACCACGTTGCCCTGGTAGCCGGTCTCCTTCGAGAAGCCGCCGCCGCAGGTGATCAGCCGGAGCGAGGCGTGCGGGGAGTCGCCGTAGACGCGCTGGTCGGGGAAGTCGTCGTTGTCGTAGACCTCGATGGCGTCGATCGAGAACACGGCCGTGCGCCCGTCCTCGCGGACCACCTCGACCGTGGTCCCCTTGATCAGGGCCCCCAGGGCGTAGAAGACGGACGGGCCGTCCGCGTTGTCCACGTGCCCCGCGACGATCGCGGTGCCCCGCGCGCCGGGCGGGACGCCGTCCGCGTACCAGCCCGCGAGGTTGCGGTCCTCGTCCGGCGGCACGTCGAGGCTGCCGTCGGCGGCCAGCCCCAGCCGGGTCATCGGCGCGTCCACCTCGATGCTCGGGATGCGGATGCGGACCGGCTCGGAGGGGTTCAGCGGCTCGGCGACCGGGGAGCCGGGCTGGAGCTGGGGCCCGGCGGCGAAGGCCTGGGCGCTGGAGGGCTGCGGCGGGATCAGCTGGCCGCCGGGGCCGTTCTGGATGAGCCAGATGCCGCACAGCACGGCGATGCCCACCAGCCAGCCCTTGGCCTTCTGCGCGCTCGGTGACACGGCGTCGTCCTCGGTCGGTGGTCCGGGGCGGACGGGGCGCGCTCGGGGACGCGCCCCGCCCGGTCAGGGGGGAAGCGGCGGTTCAGCTTCCTTCGGCGCCCTCGGTGCGGCGGCGCAGCAGCCACAGCCCGCCGACGGCGGCCAGGCCGATCACGCCGACGCCGAGGGCCACCTGCGTGGAGTCCGGTTCGACGCTGCCGCCGACCCCGGTCCGCACATGGCCGGACGGGCGGTCGTGGATGGGCTTCTCGTGCTTGCCGCCGCCGATCACTTCCAGATCGCCGACCGCGTCCTTGCCGTTGTCGCAGGAGACGATGATCTCGTAGGTGCCGGGCCGGGTGTCGTGCGGCACGGTGAACTTGCCGACCACGACCTCCTTGTGGGTGCCGGGACGTACCTCGAAGTCCCCGGCGTCCAGGGAGTTCGCGTCCCCGATGCCCGAGCCCTTCTTGCCGCAGGCGGTGGTGTTCACGGTGACGGTGGCACCGGGTGCCGCGGTCGACGGGGTGATCTCCAGACGGCCGAATTCGCCCGCGTACGCGGACGGAGCGGCGGCGGTGAGACCGAACGCGATGACGGTGAACGCGGCACCGACGGTGCCGGTCACGAGGCGGGCAGGACTGCGCATGGGGATCCTCCGGGCAGACGGCGCGAGCGGGTGTGTCCTGTCCCGAGCCAACGGGGGCCCGGCCCGCCACGCCTTCTGACGCGAAGTCAGCTTTCACCCGTACGGACCGGCGCGGCACCCTTGCCGGAATGGATCACCGCAGGTCGCGGCGGTGCGGCTGGGCCGTTCGGTCCGTGCTGCCGCTCCGGGTGCCGATCGGGTGAGGAGCGCCGTAAGGTGTGACGCAGGTCACATGTGTGACCTCGTGGGCCCCGGGCACACGCAAGACACCCCCCACGGGACGGATCCCCCCCGCCCCCCAGGGCGCCGCCCCCTCCGGTCCACTCCCCCCTGGACCGGAGGGGGCGGCGTCGCGTCCGCCTCCGGCCGCTGCCGCTGCTTCCGGCGCCCGGGGCTCCTCAGGCCTCTTCCGCGCCACCCGTCCCGCCGGTGGCGCTCCAGGTGATCCGCGGCGGACGCACCCGGGCGCAGAGCGGCTGCCCCTTGGCGTCGGTGAGCCCGAGCCGTCCGGTGAGGTGGCCGGAGCGCGCGGCGGCTTCGAGGACGGCCGGGTCGATGTCGTCGAACATCAGCTTGGCGCGCCGGAACATGGTGAAGACCCCGGCCCCGTCCACCGTGCCCCACGACAGATAGACGAACCGCCCGCCCAGCCGGTTCTGGACGTACGGCCCCGACACCTCGATCCCGTCCGCCGTCGCGGTGGCCGTGCAGTCGAGCACCCACGAGGCGGAGGGGGCGTCGCCGGGGTGCGGGTCGAGCAGTTCGCCCGGCCGGTCCTTGCGCTGGACGCCGACGTGGATGTTCGCGTACCCGGGGAAGTCGCTGTCCGGGCCGCAGTCGCGGCCGGGGAGGGCCGATGCCTCGATATGGATCTGCATGCCCCCATGGTCCGGCACGGCCGGAGCGGACGCCCCGCCCACCCCGCGCGGGGCGTCGCCCGTGTGGGGTGTCTCACACGGTGTCCTCCGGAGTGCCGTCGTACACGGCGTCCAGCTCCCGCATCAGCTCCTCGTCCACCGCGAACGCGGTGTCGTCGATCCGCCGCACCGGCGCGATGCCCTGGGAGTTGCAGATGAACGCGGCCGGATAGCGGGCCACCCCGTCCGGGCCCTCCAGCGTCACCGGGCGGCGCGCCGACGGCCGTCCGGCCCGCTCCAGTCCCTGCTCCAGCAGGGTCATCGTGATGCCGATGAGTGCCGGGGCGTCGGGCCACACCACCGAACTCCCGTCCCAGAAGCCGATGTTCGTGATCGCTCCCTCGGTCACCACTCCGCCCGGCGCGGTCAGCAGCGCCTCGTCGAACCCCGCCCGCCCCGCCAGGATTCCGTAGTACGTCTGCCCGAACTCGCCCGGCCGTTTGATGTGCGGGGCCGTGCGCGCGTACGGCACCGACATCAGGCTCCGCGGCCCGGCCGGCATGACGGAGGGCTCCCGGACCGTGACCATCAGCGTCGTGCGCGTCGCGCCGGGCGGCAGATAGCCGTTCACCCGCACCGAGGCGTCCCGCAGCCCCGCCCCGACCAGGGCGTGCCGGATCAGCTCGCGCACCTGCTCGCCGTCCATCGGCAGGTCGAACAGCTCCCGGTTCGCCGCGTCCAGCCGGGCGAGATGCGGTCCGAGGCCCCGCACCCTGCCGTCCCGCACCTGTAGGGCGGTGAAGTGGCCGTAGCCGTGCAGCGCGGGGATCCGGAGGTCCTCCTCGGTGGCCGGGCGGCCGTCGAACTCGATGTGGGGCAGGGGTGTGTCCGGCCGGTGCGTCGTCATGCGGCCACCGTAGGCGGGCCGTCCGCGGCCGGACCGGCAGGCTCCGGACGGGGCCGCTTGACCTCAACCATGGTTGAGGCGGAAGGGTCGACGCCATGGACATCACAGCCGCATCCACGTCATCCACCGTGCCCGCCGCCGAGCCCGCCCCCCTCAAGGTGGCCGTCATCCTCGGCAGCAACCGCGACGGCCGTTTCGGACCCGTCGTCGCCGACTGGCTCCTGGCCCGCGCGGCGAGCCACCCCGGTATCGAGACCGACCTGGTCGACGTCGCCGAGGCCGATCTCCCCACCGCGATCACCTTCAGCCCCGGGCCCGAGGAGGCGGCCCGGCTCGGCGCGGTCTCCGCCCGGCTCGCGGCGGCCGACGCCTTCGTCGTCCTCACACCCGAGTACAACCACTCGTTCCCCGCACCGCTGAAAACGCTCATCGACTGGCACAGCGCGGAATGGCAGGCCAAACCCGTCGCCTTCGTCAGCTACGGAGGCATCTCCGGCGGGCTGCGGGCCGTCGAACAGCTCCGGCAGGTCTTCGCCGAACTGCATGCCGTCACCGTCCGCGACACCGTGTCCTTCCACAACGCCGGCGCCCTCTTCGACGACGAGGGACGCCATCTGGACCCGGAGCCCGCCGACGCGGCGGCCAAGACGCTGCTGGACCAGCTGGTGTGGTGGGGCACCGCCCTGCGCGAGGCCCGGAACCTCCGTCCGTACGGCGCCTGACCCGTCGTGGGCCGACAATCGCATCGAAGGCCCACGGGCGAAGAGCCCGCCGTACTCCGAGGAGACCGACGATGACAGCGCCGCCGGCATGGCTGACCGTACTGACCACGACCGACAGCGAGGACAAGGCCCACGCCCTGGCGCAGTCGGCGGTGGAGGCCAGGCTGGCGGCCTGCGCGCAGATCTCCGCACCCGTCACCTCCGTCTACCGGTGGCAGAACGCCATCGAGACGACCGAGGAGTGGCAGGTGCTCTTCAAGACGACGACGGAACGCTACGACGAGCTGGAGGAACACCTCCAGCGGGAGCACGACTACGAGACGCCGGAGATCATCGCCCTGCCGGTGATCCGGGGCAGCGCCTGCTACCTCGGCTGGGTGACGGCGGAGACGGCGCCCCCGGCCGCCCTGTGACGGCGGCCATGACCACGACCGCACCCGGCGGCCCCGACGCCGCCGAACTGCCCTTCTTCGTGTACGGGACGCTGCTGCCGGGCGAACCCAACCACGACCTGTTCCTCCGGGGCCGCACGGCGGCGGAGCGGCCGGCGGTGCTGCCCCGGGCCCTGCTCTACGACGGCCCCGGCTACCCGTATGCGATCGAGGGCCACGGCCGCGTGCACGGCACCCTGCTCGCCGCCGCGCCCGGGGTGTACGGGGAACTGCTCGGGCTGCTGGACCACCTGGAGGAGTTCCTCGGCCCCGGCCACCCGCGCAACCTGTACGAACGCGTCGTCCGCGAGGTCGAGCTGCCGGGGCGGGGCGCGTCGGAGGCCGGGGAGCCGGTACGGGCCTGGGTCTACCTCGCCGCGGCCGCCGTCACCCGCTCGCTGCGGACCGGCGGCGTCCTCATCCCCGAGGGGCGGTGGACCACCGGACGCGCGGCGGACGACTCCTAGGGCGTGTTTCGAAAGTCCCGCCTGCTCGGCGACGCCTGGCACTTCCCCAAGCTCTCGGCTTCGCTCGAGCAGGGGAGGCCCCATCCCTCGCCGCGTTGTCGGGATCACCCCGATACATCCAGTATCGGGGCGACCCTCCGCCTTGCGATCGCACGCACCAGACGCCGCCGAGCCCGCCCTCCGGGCGGACGGCGCTACTTTCGAAACACGCCCTAGGAGACGCCCGGCCGAGCCGTCGGCGCGGGGCCTCACCCGCCTGCGCCGACGGCTCGGCACCGGGCCTCACCCGTCCGGCGCACGCAGCGGCCGCGCCGCGCCGCGCGGCCGTCAGCGCCCCCCGGTGGCCAGCGCTTCCGTCACACCCCGCTCCTCGGGCCCGAGGAAACGCGGGTCGGGCCGGAGCAGGGCGTCCAGCGCGGCCTTGCCCGAGGCCGCCAGCTCCCGGGCGCCGCCGTAGTACCAGGTGGCGTCCCGCGGCTCGTCGACCCCGACGCCGTACGCGTCGATCCCGGCCGACCGGCACAGGGCGACCGCCCGGTGGATGTGGAAGCCCTGGCTCACCAGCACCGCGCGGTCGACCCCGAAGATCTTCTTGGCCCGCACACAGGAGTCCCAGGAGTCGAACCCGGCGTAGTCGCTCACGATCCGCTCGTCCGGCACCCCGCGCCCGGTGAGATACGTGCGCATCGCGTCCGGCTCGTCGTACTCCACGCGGCTGTTGTCCCCGGTGACCAGGACGACCTTCACCTTCCCGGTGCGGTACAGCTCGGCCGCCGCGTCCAGCCGGTGCGCGAGGTACGGGGTCGGCCGGCCCTTCCACAGCCCGGCGCCGAACACCACCGCGACCTCCCGCGCCGGGGCCTCGGCCGTCGTGCCCACCCGTTCACCGGCCTCCACACGCATCCAGGTCGCGGGCGCCAGGACCAGCACACAGGCGGCCACCAGCCCCTGCACCAGCAGCCGTTGCACCCGCCGGGTGCGCGGCAGCCGCAGCGCGAACCGCTCGGACGTCCGCAGGCCGATGGGCCGCGCCGACCGCCGGTGCTCCTTCAGCCACCGCCCGAGCGCCGCCCGTCTCTCCCCGGCCGCCCCGCTCCCGCCGTTCCTCCCGCGCACCTGAACCCCCCTGTCGTTCCTCTGTCCGTCGCGCCGTCCGCGCCACCCGCCCCCACCCCTCCTGACGACCGGAACGCCGCAAAGGTTCGCCGGCCGCCCCGGTTGTGGCCTGCGACACCGACAGGGGAAGCGGTGTGCGGGGGCCCGCGCACACCGCCGCCGACCTCACCGTGAGGCGGCGGAAAACGCCTGTGACCCTCGCGCAACGGCCCGGCAACCTCCGCCCGGCACCATCGGTCCATGACGGAGCAGCCCCCCGAACAGCCCCACCGGCCGGCCCCGATGGCCGACGGCACCACGCACCTCCCCACCCGCGTCACCGACCGGCTCGGCGACCGGCTCGGCCCCGCCCCCCGGAACGGAACCAGCGGCCCCGTGCACCGCACCCGGCAGCCCGACCGCCCCGCGGAGGAGCGACACGGCGCGTCCGCCCCGTCCCTGGTCGCCGTGGCGCACGGCAGCCGCGACCCGGAGGCCCCGCGCACCGTGCTGGCCCTCCTGGACCGGGTGCGCGACCTGCGCCCCGGCCTCGACGTCCGGCTCGGCCACATCGAGCTGAACCGGCCGCTGCTCCCGGACACCCTGGACGGCCTGCGCGGGGCCGACGCCGTCCTCGTACCGCTGCTCCTGGGACGCGGCCACCACGTCAAGCACGACCTGCCCGGCAGGGCGGCCGCCGCACCCGGCGTACGCACCCGGATCGCCGCGCCGCTGGGCCCCCACCCCCTGCTCGTCGAGGCCCTGTACGGGCGGCTCGCCGAAGCCGGCTGGGACCCCGCCGACGAGGGCGGCCGGCGCGCGGGCGTGGTCCTCGCCGCCGCCGGATCCCGCGACCCCGACTCCGCCCGGGACACCCGGCACACCGCCCGCATGCTCGCGACGCGCCTCGGCGTGCCCGTCGTCCCCGCGTACGCCTCCGCCGCCGCGCCCACCGTCCCGGCCGCCCTGCGCGCCCTGGCGGCCCGGGGCCGCCACCGGACCTTCGTCGCCTCGTACTTCACCGCACCCGGACGCTTCGCGAGCGCCTGCGCCGACGCCGTGCCGCACGGGGCCGCCGCCCCGCTCGGCGCCCACCCGGCGATGGCCCGCCTCGTACTGCACCGCTACGACCGGGCACGGGCCGCCGCGGAGGGCGCCCCGGCCCCCGCCGACGCGGTGAGCCTGCTCGCTTCCGCCTGACATCCGGGCCCGCACACGCCACGTTGTCCGTCCCGGTCGCTACTGTCGGAGCCATGGACGGCACACAGGGCGCACACGGGGCAGATCCGGCACACGGCGAACACGGCGCACGGAGCGGACGAGGGGCGAGCCCCTACGGGCCCGCCGACACCGAGCGCTTCGACACCGAGGAGGACAAGCGCCCCGGCCGCACCGCCTTCCAGCGCGACCGCGCCCGGGTCCTGCACTCCGCCGCCCTGCGCCGGCTCGCCGGGAAGACCCAGGTCGTGACGCCCGGCACCCGCTCCCTCGTCTGGGACGCCAGCCCCCGCACCCGGCTCACCCACTCCCTGGAGTGCGCCCAGGTCGGCCGCGAGCTGGGCGCGGTCCTCGGCTGCGACCCCGACCTGGTGGAGACGGCGTGCCTGGCCCACGACATGGGCCACCCGCCGTTCGGCCACAACGGCGAACAGGCCCTCAACGACTTCGCCTCCGACTGCGGCGGCTTCGAGGGCAACGCCCAGTCGCTGCGCCTGCTGACCCGCCTGGAACCCAAGCGCTTCGTCCGCGACCCGCGCACCGGCGACCTGGTCAGCGTCGGCCTCAACCTCACCCGGGCCGCCCTCGACGCCGCCACCAAGTACCCCTGGCCGCGCGGCGCGCACCCCACCGACCCGCACTCCGCCAAGTTCGGCGTGTACGCCGACGACGTCCCGGTCTTCGCCTGGGCCCGCGAGGGCGCCCCCGAGGGCCGTACCTGCTTCGAGGCCCAGGTCATGGACTGGTCCGACGACGTGGCGTACAGCGTCCACGACTTCGAGGACGGCCTGCACGCCGGGCACATCGACCCCAACTGCCTCTACGCCGAGCCGGAGCGCCAGGAGATCTGGGCGGTCGCCATCGGCCGCTACGTCCCCGCCGGCACCGACCCGCAGGAGCTGTCGGAGGCCCTGGACCGGCTCATCGACCAGGACTGGTGGCCGCACGGCTACGACGGCTCCGCCGTGGCCCAGGCCCGGCTGAAGGACGCCACCAGCCAGCTCATCGGCCGCTTCTGCACGGAGGCCGAGACCGCCACCCGTGCCGTGTACGGCCCCGGCCGCCTCGGCCGTTACGGCGCCGAGCTGGTCGTCCCGCGCGCGGTGCGCCACGAGTGCGCGGTGCTCAAGGCGGTCGCCGACCGCTACGTCATGCAGCGCGCCGAGCAGGAGGCCATCCGCGCCGAGCAGCGCGTCGTGATCGCCGAGCTGGCCGCCGCCCTCACCGCCCGCGCCCCCGAGGGCCTGGAGCCGCACTTCCGCGCCCTGTTCGACCAGGCGCCCGACGACCACGCCCGCAAGCGGGTCCTCGTCGACCAGATCGCGGCGCTCACGGACGCCTCCGCACGATCCCTGCACGCCGCGCTCACCGCTCCTCGCGGGTGACCGGCAGACTGGAACCTGACCACTGGGGGTGACCAGTTCCGGGCACCCCCTCTTTCGCCATCACGCTGCGTGCGGGACGCTCGCAGCTGGGGGCGCCGCGCAGCACAGCACTGAGGAGGCATCAAGTGGTCGACGCACACCAGACGTTCGTCATCGTCGGAGCAGGACTCGCAGGGGCGAAGGCGGCCGAGACGCTGCGCGCCGAAGGGTTCACCGGCCGGGTGATCCTCATCGGCGACGAGCGCGACCACCCCTACGAACGGCCGCCGCTCTCCAAGGGCTACCTGGACGGCAAGGCCGAACGCGACAGCGTCTTCACCCATGAACGCGCCTGGTACGCGGGCGCCGACATCGAACTGCACCTCGGCCAGCCGGTCACCGCGCTCGACCGGTACGCGAAGACCGTGCAGCTCGGCGACAACACCGTCATCCACTACGACAAGCTGCTGCTGGCCACCGGCTCCGAGCCGCGCCGCCTGGACGTCCCCGGCACCGACCTGGCCGGCGTCCACCACCTGCGCCGCCTCGCCCACGCCGACCGGCTGCGCAACGTGCTCGCCGCCCTCGGCCGCGACAACGGCCACCTGGTGATCGCCGGAGCCGGCTGGATCGGCCTGGAGGTCGCCGCCGCCGCCCGCGGCTACGGGGCCGAGGTCACCGTCGTCGAGGCCGAGCCCACCCCGCTGCACCAGGTCATCGGCCCCGAGCTGGGCCAGATCTTCACCGAACTGCACAGCGCGCACGGCGTCCGCTTCCACTTCGGCGCCCGCCTCACCGAGATCACCGGCCAGGACGGCATGGTGTTCGCCGCCCGCACCGACGACGGCGAGGAGCACCCCGCCCACGACGTGCTCGCCGCGATCGGCGCCGCCCCGCGCTCCGCGCTCGCCGAGGCCGCGGGCCTGGAGATGGCCGACCGCGCCCACGGCGGCGGCATCGCCGTGGACGCCTCCCTGCGCACGTCCGACCCGCACATCTACGCCGCCGGGGACGTCGCGGCCGCCGCCCACCCGCTGCTCGGCGCCCGGCTCCGCGTCGAGCACTGGGCGAACGCCCTGAACGGCGGACCGGCCGCCGCCCGCGCCATGCTCGGCCAGGACGTGAGCTACGACCGCGTCCCGTACTTCTTCTCCGACCAGTACGACCTGGGCCTCGAATACTCCGGCTGGGCCCCGCCCGGCTCCTACGACGAGGTGATCATCCGGGGCGACGCCGGGAAGCGGGAGTTCATCGCGTTCTGGCTGAAGGACCGCCGCGTCCTGGCCGGGATGAACGTCAACGTGTGGGATGTCACCGAAACGATCCAGGAGCTGATCCGGGAGCGCCGGCAGCACGACCCGGAAGCCCTCGGGGACCCGTCGGTCCCGCTGGCCTCCCTGCTCTGAGCACCCCCGCCGCGCGCCGGACAGCCCTTAGGTCGTGTCGGGGTGCTGTCGGGGTGCCTGACCATCCTGCGTGGGCGGGCGGCGTCCGATTGTCAGGCACCCCCCGGCCCACCCGTAGACTTCACCCGTGGCTGGCAGGATCAACGACGACGACGTGAAGGCGGTACGGGACGCTGTCCCGATCGACTCCGTCGTGTCCGAATACCTCCAGCTGCGCAACGCGGGCGGCGGAAACCTCAAGGGCCTCTGCCCCTTCCACGACGAGAAGTCCCCCTCCTTCCAGGTCAGCCCCGGCAAGGGCCTGTTCCACTGCTTCGGCTGCCAGGAGGGCGGCGACACGATCGCCTTCGTGATGAAGATCGACCACCTCTCCTTCTCGGAGACGGTCGAGCGCCTCGCCGCCAAGGCGGGCATCACCCTCCGCTACGAGGAGGGCGGCTACAACCCCTCCCACCAGCGCGGCGAACGCATCCGCCTGATCGAGGCCCACCAGGCCGCCGCCGATTTCTACGTCCGCGCACTGGAGAGCCCCGAGGCCGAGATCGGCCGGAAGTTCCTCGCCGAGCGCGGCTTCGACCAGGACGCCGCCGCCCACTTCCGCGTCGGCTACAGCCCGGCCGGCTGGGACCACCTCACCCGCTATCTGCGCGGCAAGGGCTTCAGCGACAAGGAGCTGATCACCTCCGGCCTCTCCCAGGACGGCCGCCGCGGCCCCATCGACCGCTTCCGCGGCCGGCTGATGTGGCCCATCAGCGACACCGCCGGGGAGATCGTCGGCTTCGGCGCCCGCAAGCTGCGCGACGACGACAACGGCCCGAAGTACCTCAACACCCCCGAGACCCCGGTCTACAAGAAGTCCCAGGTGCTGTACGGCATCGACCTGGCCAAGAAGGACATCGCCAAGGCCAGCCGCGCCGTCGTCGTCGAGGGCTACACCGACGTCATGGCCTGCCACCTCGCCGGGGTCACCACCGCCATCGCCACCTGCGGCACCGCCTTCGGCAACGACCACATCAAGATCCTGCGCCGCCTCCTCATGGACAACGGCAGCGCCCGCGTCATCTTCACCTTCGACGGCGACTCGGCCGGGCAGAAGGCCGCCCTGCGCGCCTTCGAGGACGACCAGAAGTTCGCCGCCGAGACCTACATCGCCATCGCCCCGGACGGCATGGACCCCTGCGACCTGCGGCTCGCCAAGGGCGACGACTCCGTACGCGACCTGGTCGAGCCGCGCACCCCGCTCTTCGAGTTCGCCCTGCGCCAGATCGTCGGCCGGTACGACCTGGAGACCCCGGCGGGCCGCGCCGCCGCCCTCGACGAGGCCGCCGCCGTCGTCGCCAAGATCAAGACGAGCAGCGTGCAGCGCGAGGTCGCCGTCCAGCTCGCCGGCCTCGTCGGCATCCTCGACCAGGAGTTCGTCGTCCACCGCGTCGCCCAGCTCGCCCGCTGGGCCCGCGACAAGGGCGGCGACCACGGGGAGCGCGGCGGCCGGCGCGGCGGCCCCCAGGGCCCGCGGGGCGGCGCCCCGCAGCAGTCCGCCCCCGCCCCCGGCTTCTCCGGACCCGCGCTCAACCTCCGCAGCCCCGCCCACCGCACCGAGCGCGAACTGCTCAAGCTCGCCCTCCAGAAGCCCGCCCTGGTCTCCCCGGCCTTCGACGCGTACGGCGTGGACGAGTTCACCGCCCCGCCCTACGCCGCCGTGCGCCAGTGCATCGCGGAGGCGGGCGGCGCCGAACAGGGCCTCGCCGACGACCGCGAGTATCTGGTCGCCGTCATGGACGCCGCCCCCGACAACACCGTGCGCAGCCTCGTCACCGAGCTGGCCGTCGAGGTCTTCATCGGCAAGACCATCGACGAGACGTACGCCGGCATGCAGCTCGTCCACGTCCGGCTGCGTGCCGTGGACCGCCGCATCGACGACGTCCAGAGCAGCCTCGCCCGCCTCGGCAGCAACGTGGCGCCCCAGGACCTGGCCGCCGCGCAGAACGAGGTCTGGGTGCTCCAGCAGTACGCCCAGTCCCTGCGCGCCCACGGCGCCGCCGCGCTCTGAGGGGCTGCCGGGCCCACCCGGCAGCCCCCGGGCCGAGCCCCCTCGCGCGTGCCGCCGGGCCCAGGCGCGACCGGCCGCGGTAATCGGCCGGTGACGGACCGGAACCAGAAAGTCCCCGCACGCCCCTCGTGACAGTCGTGTGTCGTACCCCACACTGGGGAATGTCTGAGTCATCGGAGCACGCCGGTCCGCAGGAGAGCACCTCGGGGCCGGAGACCTCCATCCCCCGTCAACCGGCAGCGATCACCTGGAGGTCGCCCCCGTGCAGACCCGGACCGTGACGACCACGACCGAGCCCATCCCGGCGCAGAACAGGTACCTGCACCACCCGGAGGCCACCGCCGGCCCGCCCGGACGCGCACCCGAGGCAGTCATGGTCGAAGCGACGCACCTCCCCGACCCCCCGGAGCCGCGGAACCGGGCGGACTCCGGCGGCCCCACCTCCGACCTGTTCCGGCAGTATCTGCGCGAGATCGGCCGCATACCGCTGCTCACCGCCGCCGAGGAGGTCGAACTCGCCCGCCGCGTCGAGGCCGGGCTCTTCGCCGAGGAACGCCTCGCGGGCACCCCCGACCTCGACTCCCGTCTCGCCGGGGACCTGGACCGGCTGGTGGTGATGGGCCGCACGGCCAAACGCCGCCTCATCGAGGCCAACCTCCGCCTCGTCGTCTCCGTCGCCAAACGCTACGTCGGCCGCGGGCTGACCATGCTCGACCTGGTCCAGGAGGGGAACCTCGGACTGATCCGGGCCGTGGAGAAGTTCGACTACGCCCGGGGCTACAAGTTCTCCACGTACGCGACCTGGTGGATCCGCCAGGCCATGTCCCGCGCGCTGGCCGACCAGGCCCGCACCATCCGCGTCCCGGTCCATGTCGTGGAACTGATCAACCGCGTGGTGCGGGTCCAGCGCCGCCTCCTCCAGGAACGCGGCGTCGAGCCGACCGCCGAGGACATCGCCCGCGAGCTCGACCTGACGCCCGAGCGGGTCACCGAAGTCCTCCGCCTGGCCCAGGAGCCCGTCTCCCTCCACGCCCCCGTCGGCGAGGAGGACGACGTCTCCTTCGGCGACCTCATCGAGGACGGCGACGCCGCCTCGCCCGTCGAGTCCGCCGCCTTCCTCCTGCTGCGCGAACACCTGGAGGCGGTGCTCTCCACCCTCGGCGAGCGCGAACGCAAGGTCGTGCAACTGCGGTACGGACTGGAGGACGGGCGGCCCCGCACCCTGGAGGAGATCGGCCGGATCTTCGGCGTGACACGCGAACGTATCCGCCAGATCGAGTCCAAGACCCTCAAGCGGCTGCGGGACCACGCCTTCGCCGACCAACTCCGCGGCTACCTCGACTGATCCGCCGGGGCCCTCTCTAGTCCACCTCGGCCAGCGCCTCGGCGAACTGGGCGGCGTACAGCCGGGCATAGGCGCCCCCGGCGGCCAGCAGCTCCTCGTGCGTGCCCTGTTCGACGATCGAGCCGTTCTCCATCACCAGGATCACGTCCGCGTCCCGGATCGTGGAGAGCCGGTGCGCGATCACGAACGACGTACGCCCGTGGGCCAGGCGCGCCATCGCCTTCTGGATCAGCACCTCGGTCCGGGTGTCCACCGAGCTGGTCGCCTCGTCGAGCACCAGGATCACCGGGTCGGACAGGAACGCCCGCGCGATGGTGATCAGCTGCTTCTCGCCCGCGCTGACCCCGGAGCCGTCGTCGTCGATCACCGAGTCGTACCCGTCGGGCAGCGTCCGGACGAACCGGTCCGCGTGCGCCGCCCGGGCCGCCTCCTCGATCTCCTCCCGGGTGACCTCGCGCGAAGCGCCGTACGCGATGTTCTCCGCGATCGTCCCGCCGAACAGCCACGTGTCCTGGAGCACCATGCCGATGGAGGACCGCAGCTCGTCCCGCGACATCTTCGCCACGTCGACCCCGTCGAGCGCGATCCGCCCGCCGGTCACCTCGTAGAACCGCATCAGCAGGTTGACCAGCGTCGTCTTGCCGGCGCCGGTCGGACCGACGATCGCGACGGTCTGCCCGGGCTCCACACGCAGTGACAGATCCTCGATCAGCGGCTTCTCCGGGTCGTAGCGGAAGGCCACCTTCTCCAGGGAGACCCGGCCCTCCAGCCGCTCCGGGCGCTCGCCGTGCTCCGGGTCCGCGTCCTGCTCCTCGGCGTCCAGCAGCTCGAAGACCCGCTCCGCCGAAGCGATGCCGGACTGCACCAGGTTGGCCATCGAGGCGACCTGCGTCAGCGGCATCGAGAACTGCCGCGAATACTGGATGAACGCCTGCACGTCACCGATCGACAGCGCGCCCGAGGCGACCCGGAGCCCGCCGACCACCGCGACCAGCACGTAGTTGATGTTCGAGATGAAGAACATCAGCGGCTGCATGATCCCGCTGGCGAACTGGGCCTTGAACCCCGCCTCGTACAGCGCGTCGTTCTGCTCGGCGAAGTCCCGCGCGGACTCCTCCTGCCGGCCGAAGACCTTCACCAGGGTGTGCCCGGTGTACATCTCCTCGATGTGGGCGTTGAGCTTCCCCGTCACCCGCCACTGCTGCACGAACTGCGGCTGCGACCGCTTGCCGACCCGCGTCGCCACGACCACCGACAACGGGATCGTCACCAGCGCGACCAGCGCCAGCAGCGGCGAGATCCAGAACATCATGATCAGCACGCCGACGATCGTCAGCAGGGAGTTGATGAGCTGCCCCATCGTCTGCTGGAGGGTCTGCGAGATGTTGTCGATGTCGTTCGTCGCCCGGCTCAGCACCTCACCGCGTTTGGCCCGGTCGAAGTACGACAGCGGCAGCCGCGCCAGCTTCGTCTGGAGGTCCTCGCGCAACTGGAACACGATCCGGTTGATGATCCGGATCGACACCCGCGTCGCCACCAGCATCAGCAGCCCGGCACCGACGTAGATCACCAGCGCCACCAGCAGGACGTTCCCCACCGCGCCGAAGTCGATGCCCTCGCCCGGGGTGAAGTCCACCCCCGAGAGCATGTCGGCCATGGAACCGCGGCCGTCCTCACGCAGTGCCTCGATCGCCTGCGCCTTCGTCGTGCCCTCGGGCATCCCGCGCCCGACGACACCGCCGAAGATCAGGTCGGTCGCCCTGCCGAGGATCTTCGGCCCGGCCACCGAGAGCGCGACGCTCACCGTCACGGCGGCCAGCATCAGCCACAACGAGGTCTTCTCCCGGCCGAACCGCCTCAGCAGCCGCTTGCTCGACCCCTTGAAGTCCATCGACCGGTCGGTGGGCGCGCCCCCGGCCATCATCCGTCCGCCCGGACCGGCCATTACGCGGCCTCCGCTTCCGTCAGCTGGGAGAGCACGATCTCCCGGTAGGTTTCATTGCCGTCCATCAGCTCGTGATGGGTGCCCGTGCCCACGACCCGGCCCTCGTCCAGCACCAGGATCCGGTCCGCGTCACGGATGGTGGACACCCGCTGCGCCACGATCACCACGGTCGCCCCGGCCGTCTCCCGGCCCAGCGCCGCCCGCAGCGCGGCGTCGGTCGCGTAGTCCAGCGCGGAGAACGAGTCGTCGAACAGATAGATCTCCGGGCGCTGCACCAGCGTCCGGGCGATGGCGAGCCGCTGTCGCTGACCGCCGGACACATTGGTGCCGCCCTGCGCGATCGGCGCGTCGAGCCCGTGCTCCAGCGCCTCGACGAACTCCTTGGCCTGAGCCACCTCCAGCGCGTGCCACAGCTCCTCGTCGGTGGCGTCCGGATTCCCGTACCGCAGGTTCGTCGCCACCGTCCCCGAGAAGAGGTACGGCTTCTGCGGCACCAGGGACACCGTCTTCGCCAGCAGCACCGGATCCAGCGTCCGCACGTCCTCGCCGTCGACCAGCACCTCGCCGTCCGTCACATCGAACAGCCGGGGTACGAGCCCGAGCAGCGTGGACTTCCCGCTGCCCGTCGACCCGATGACCGCGGTCGTCTCCCCGGGCCGGGCCACCAGCTCCACGGCCCGCAGCACCGGCTCCTCCGCGCCCGGATAGCGGAACTCCGCGCCCCGCACCTCCAGATGCCCGTGCCGCCGCAGCTCCGTCACCGGCGCGACGGGCGGCACGACGCTCGACTCGGTCCCGAGGACCTCCTCGACGCGCTCGGCGCACACCTCGGCGCGCGGCACCATCATGAACATGAAGGTGGCCATCATCACGGCCATCACGATCTGCATCAGATAGGCGAGGAACGCGGTCAGCGCGCCGATCTGCATCCCCCCGCTGTCGATCCGGTGCGCGCCGAACCACACCACCGCGACCGACGACAGATTGACCACCGTCATCACGGTCGGGAACATCAGCGCCATCAGCCGCCCGGTCGCCACCGACACATCGGTCAGCTCGGTGTTCGCCCCCCGGAACCGCTCCTCCTCGTACCCGTCCCGGACGAAGGCGCGGATGACCCGGTTGCCGGTGATCTGCTCGCGCAGCACCCGGTTCACCCCGTCCAGCCGCTCCTGCATGGTGCGGAACAGCGGCCGCATCCTCTTCACGATCAGACCGACCGAGACGCCGAGCACCGGCACGACCGCCAGCAGCACCGCGGAGAGCGGCACGTCCTGGCCGAGCGCCATGATGATGCCGCCGACGCACATGATCGGGGCCGACACCATCAGCGTGAACGCCATCAGCACCAGCATCTGGATCTGCTGGACGTCGTTGGTGGTCCGGGTGATCAGCGAGGGAGCCCCGAAACGCCCCAGCTCACGCGCGGAGAAGGACTGCACCCGGTCGAAGACGGCGGCCCGCACATCGCGCCCGAGGGCGGAGGCGGTCCTGGCCCCGTAGTACACGGCCCCCACGTTGCAGAGCACCTGAACGACGCTGACGGCGATCATGAGACCGCCGAACTCCAGGATGTAGCCGGTATCGCCCGAGACGACACCGTTGTCGATGATGTCGGCGTTCAGGCTGGGCAGGTACAGCGTGGCGCAGGTCTGGAGCAGCTGGAGGAACACCAGCAGCATGATGGGTTTCTTGTACGGGCCCAGGTGGGCCCGCAGGAGTTTTATGAGCACGCGGGTCTCTCGGAATCGGCGGACGGCTGAGGCCGCCCCAGTTTCGCGTACGCCGTACTCCGATCGCGAACCTTTTTCGCCAAGCCCAGGTCAAACCTGGAGCGCGCGGGAGAGCCCCACGCGCTCCGGCATCACGGGCGCACGCCCTCGCCCGAGCCCACCCGGGTGTGCGCGTGGGCGATGTGCACGGGTCCGGGTCCGGGCGTGCGCGTGTGCGACGGGCACGGGTCCGGGCCTACTCCGGGTGTGCGCGTGTGCGATGCGCACGGGTCCGGGTTCGGGCCTACTCCGGGTGTGCGCCGCCGAAGGCTCCGGGGTGGATCTGGTCCCGGGTCGCCGCGTACTGCTGACGCACCGCGCCGCCGACCGCCAGATCGTCGCCGGGCTCCAGCACCTGGGCCGCCGCGCCCTGCCAGGCCGGGGGAGTGCGTGGGTCGAGGGAGCCCTGGGAGACCCCGAGCGCCCACGCCGCCTGCCGGGCCGCGCCGATCGCCGCGTACTGGGCGGGCTGCGGCACCACGACCTGGGTGCCGAACACCGCTGGAGCGATGGCCTGCACGGCGGGCAGTTCGGCGGCGGCGCCGAGCAGGAAGACGCGCCGCACCTCCACCCCCCGCCCCCGCAGTACGTCGAGGGCGTCGGCCAGCGAGCACAGCATCCCCTCGAACGCGGCCCGCGCCAGATGCTCCGGCTTCATCGACTCGCGCCGCAGCCCGCTCAGCGTGCCCGCGGTGTGCGGGAGCTGCGGGGTGCGCTCGCCCTCCAGATACGGCAGCAGCACCAGCCCGGAGGCGCCCGGCGTCGACTTCAGCGCCAACGCGGACAGCTCCTCCAGCCCCTCCACGTCCAGCATCTCGGCGGTCCCGCGCAGCGCGCGCACGGCATTGGAGAGGTGCACCACCGGCAGGTGCATCCCGGTGGCGTCGGCGAACGAGGTGATCATCCCGCTGGGGTCGGCGAGCGCCTCGTGGTGCACCGCCATCACGGACCCGGAGGCCCCCAGCGACACCACCGCGTCGCCCACCGCGACCCCGAGCCCGAAGGCCGCGGCCATCGTCTCGCCGGTGCCCGCGGAGATCAGCAGCCCTTCCGGCGTCATCCCGGCGGAGTCGGCGGGGCCGAGCACCTCGGGCAGCCCGGCCGAGTGGCCGAGGGCCAGCTCCACCAGATCGGGCCGGTAGGAGGCGGACCCGGCCGACCAGTAGCCGGTACCCGAGGCCGCGCCCCGGTCCGTGGTCCGCCGGGCGGGCCGGCCCAGCAGCTGCCACACGAGCCAGTCGTGCGGCTGGAGCACGGCGGCCACCCGCTGGGCGTTCTCCGGCTCGGTCCGCGCCAGCCAGCGCAGCTTCGCCACCGACTGCGCGGCCCTCGGCACGGCCCCGACGGCTTGCGCCCAGGCCTCCCGCCCGCCCAGCGCGTCGACGAGATCGGCCGCGGCGACCTGCGCCCGCCGGTCGTTGCCGAGCAGGGCCGGGCGCACGAGATTGCCCTGCTGGTCCAGCGGGACGAGCCCGTGCTGCTGCGCGGAGACCCCGATGGCCTGCACGCCTTCGAGCAGCCCGCCGGAGGCCGCCTCGCCGAGCGAGAGCAGCCAGGCCTGCGGATCGACCTCGGTGGCCTTGGCCTCGACCGGATGGGCGGCGTACCCCTCCCGGAGTACGGCGCCCGAGTCCGTGTCACAGACGACGATGTGAGTGAAGGCGGAAGAACTGTCCAACCCCGCGACTATGCCCATGGGGAGATTCTGCCGCACCTCGCGACTTACCGGTAACCGCCGCCGTACGCGACGGGACCCCGGCCCCTAGGTGTTGGTGGTCCCCCAGTCGTCCTCGAAGCCGTTCTGGCCGCTGCGCTCCCGCAGCGACCGGACCCGCTCGGCGACGGAGGCGGGCACCTTGTCCCCGACCTTCTCGCTGACCGAGTGGTACGCCTTGCCCGCGAAGTCCCGCCCGCTGTGCGCGGCACTCTCGGCGGCGTTCCGCACGGCGGGGTTCTCCGTGAACTGCCGGGCCGACTTCTTCAACTGCTCGTAACGCTCGCGCCCGGCTCGCGTGCCGAGCACGTAACCGAGGGCCACTCCGGCGATGAACGTGAGCCGGTACCGCATGGCTGCCACCCTTCCTACGCTTCGTGCGACGTGTGCAGCCCGCCTACCCGCGAGCACCCGAGATCACCCCGGACGATACCGATTGGCGGAGCACCCCCCTGCTTGCGCTAATGTATGTGTCGCAGCGAACGCGCGCCGCCCGGCAGCCGCCAGGCAGGTAAGATTTCGCAGCGACGCAGCAATCCCCTGTAGCTCAATTGGCAGAGCAGCCGGCTGTTAACCGGCAGGTTACTGGTTCGAGTCCAGTCGGGGGAGCGCGATCCCCTGTAGCTCAATTGGCAGAGCATTCGGCTGTTAACCGGAGGGTTACTGGTTCGAGTCCAGTCGGGGGAGCGGAACGGAAGAGGGCCCTTCGGGGTCCTCTTTCGCGTGCCCGGCCGATGCCTTCCCGGGGCCCTGGAGGGCACCGGAGTGACTCTTTCGGGTCTCCTTGATCTCGCCTGCAACCGGGCAGCACGCAGCGCCGTCCTCAAGATCAGGTGAAGTCGGCCATCCGAAGCGGGAGATCGTATGACCGGCTATGCTGCGGCAGACGGTGCGCACACTTGTACGCGCCACGCCGAAACGGGGCGGTAGCTCAGCCGGTTAGAGCAGCGGACTCATAATCCGTCGGCCGTGGGTTCGAGTCCCACCCGCCCCACCGAGCGTCCCCAGGCAGAATCGTTCTGGCCTGGGGAAACGCGTTTTTCGGGGGCGTTTTCGCGTGTGGCGGTCGCCTCATGGCGGTGTGGCGAACGCGGATTCTCGCGCATCGAGATCGACCTTTAAATGGCTTTGACCTGGGGGGTTGCAGCGACTCCTTCGTGGGAGCGTCGTGGAGTGATCCCACCCGCCCTGTCGTGGGCTGCCCATGCCTTCGTGCGCGAGTGGGTGGCGAAGTCTAGGTCTGATCAGACGCTGGACAGCGTCGTCGCCAGCGACTGGAACCAGGCTCCGTGGGAGAACGGTTCGGGCGGGCCCACCTCCATGCCGAGTTCGGCGGCGGCCAGGGCGTAGTCACCCTCGTCCAGAGGGAGGGCGAGTAGCTCGTGGAGTTCGCCCACGAGGCGCGCGACCAGTTGGGGGTCGGTGGTGGCGGTGTAGTCGGTGACGGCGGCGTCGTGGTCGGGGAACTCGTCGACGATGTCCTGCGAGAACCAGCCGCCGAGCAGTTGCGCGGTCTCGGGGAACCGCATGTGCCATTCCCAGTGGGTCTGAGGGGAGGACGGTTTGGGGACGTCGCCTTCTTCGATGCTCTGCTTCAGGTGGTCGGCCAGCACCGTCAGCCAGTCACCGATCTTCGATTCGGGCATGCCGGTGTCCGGGATCGCGTAGAACTCGCCCAGGCCGAGCCGGACGCGGCCCGGGGGGGTGCGGCTGTACTCGCGCAGCTGGCGCTCCGCTTCCGCGATGGCCGAGGGACGGGTGTGCCAGGTGTGGCGGAGGTACGCGTCCAGGGCACGGCTGCGCCGCTCCGGTGTGTCGTCGGCGGGCTGCCCCAGGTATGCGCGCATGACCTGGTCCAGCTCGCCGTAGCGGCGGTCGTGTTCGAGGGGCTTCATGGGCATGTGCCTGCGATCCCTAGAGGTAGAACGGGATGGTCGTGTGGACGACGAAGCCGTGCGGTTTCGACGGCTCACGGCGCAGCACCACGCGTGCCGCGCGGACATCGATGGGCCCGCGCCCGGCCAGCAGCTCGGCCTCCAGCTGGACCCGTCCCACGGGTTCCTCTCGGGAGGGCCAGGCGGCCTCGATGGTGAGGCAGGACCGGGTGTTCCGGGCGAGCCAGCGGTGAATGGCCTGCTCGTTGGCGGTCACCACCTGCTGGGTGGCCCACTGGGCGGTCTCCCGGTCGGGGTACGTCGCGGATCTCGTCAGCAATGCTCACGTTCCTCCAAGGCGCCGGGAACGGTTGTTCCTGGTACCTGAGCGTGTTCTCAGTTTGCGTTGAAAGACCAGAAGACCCCGACCTCGTCCGTGCTCACGGCGATCAGTCCGAGATCCATGACGTGGTCGGTGAAGGCGCGGCCGCCGGCAAGTTCTCCGGCGAGGAAGTCCGGCGATGTGGAGGTCCGGGCCAGGTCGGACGACGTACGAAAGTCGGCGTCGGCACCAAAACGGCTGAGTACCGAGCAGGCGTCGGCCATTACATCGTCCCGGTCGGCACGAGTCCGCACGGGGCGCGCTTCGAAGAACCACTCCTGGGTCAGAGAGGCGAGTAGCGCGGCGGCGGCAGAGGCCGTGACAGGATACGTCCACGCGTGCACCTGCTCAGCCGTGAGCGGCAGGAACGGATAGGAAGGACGGATGTTCTCCCGTCCCTTCTTGTCGATCTGCCACTCCAGTGTCTGCAGGCCCCGGGGGTCGGTGACCGAGCGGTCCATGACATCCAGGACATCTCCTCCCCAGTCGTCGTGCCGTCGGGGCCCAGTCCTCGCGAAGGCGTACACGTCGTCCAGAAGCCGCTCCAGAGCGGCGTCCCAGACGGTGTTGTCGATCGGGTTCATTCGGCTTCCGTAGGTCACGGGGCGGGCATGGATGTGTAAATGATGTAGGGCGCAGTACCATGAGAATCCTGTCGAGCCACGGCCGTCCGTCACCGTCGCGGACCAGCACGGCGACGATGACCACGGCCACGGTCCAGGCGGACACGAACGTCGTCTGGCGCATGGTGCACAGGGCCGACGCCGCTCCCGGCAGGAAGATGAGGAGCCCGAGAAGCCACACCAGGGACGCCGACAGAGCGCCGAGGGCCAGCACCAGGACGGTCACCACTGCCACGGCGACCACTACTTCGGTATCGCGCGGCGGTTCGATGGCCTCACCGGGACGGGCGAGCTTCTTCAGGTGGTGACGGGGCACGGAACCTCCCGGGCAGACAGTGCGCTGCCCCGTACGTTAGGCACGCTCGGCCGTGAGGCCGGCGCGCCCCGCCGGGCGCCGCGGGTCAGGGCCCGGGCGGTGGTCATCCGCTCGACGGCGTCGGCCCGCCGTGCGTCCGGGGGCGACATCGCCGATGGACGGTGCCGAGGGCCCCGTCCCCGTCCGCACTCCGATCGGACACCCGCCTTCGGACACCCGCCTTCGGACGACCGTCTTCAGACGACCGTCTTCAAGTGGGGGGACGCGTGCGCGATGTTCGCGCCTGCGGCCCGGAACCCGCTCCGGGCGGCCGCGGGTGCGTCCTCGTCGGTGCCGGCGTCCACCGTCTCGTCACGGTGGTGCTCCTCCGCCTCGTACTCCTCGGCCTCGAAGGTGCGCAGCAGATCGGCCGCGACGCTCACGGCGATGGTCGCGGGGTCCTTGCCGGTGATGTCGGCCAGCCCGATCGGGGTCTTGATCCGGTCGATGGCCGCCTCGTCGTGGCCCCCCTCCGTGAGCAGGCGCTTGCGGAACCGCCCCCACTTGGCCGCCGACCCGATCAGCCCGATGGAGCCGAGGTGGGGTGTCCGCAGGGCGGCGTCGCACAGGGCGGCGTCCTCGGCGTGGTCATGGGTCATGATCAGGACGTGGGTGCCCTGCGGCAACGTCTCCAGGACCTCCTCGGGCAGCAGCGGAGTGTGGTGCACCCGCACCCCCGCCACCGCGTCCGCGAGGACGGCGAGCCGCTCCTCGGCGAGGATGTCCGAGCGGCTGTCGACCAGATGGAGGTCGAGGTCCTGCCGTGCGAGGACGCGCGCCAGCTCCATCCCGACGTGCCCGACGCCGAAGATCGCCACCGCCCGTACCACCGGGAGCGGTTCGAGCAGCACCGAGACCGTTCCGCCGCAGCACTGCACGCCGTGCCGGTTGGTCACCTTGTCGTTGAGCGCGAAATCCAGCAACTCCGGTTCGGCCGCGGACGCGGCGATCATCTCCCGGGCCCGGTCGATCGTGACCGCCTCGACGTTGCCGCCACCGATCGAGCCCCAGGTCTCGCCCTGCCCCACGACGAGTTTCGCGCCGGCGTTCCGTGGGGCGTGGCCGCGCACGGTCGCGACGGTCACGAGCACGCCGGCCTCCCGGCGTGCTCGCAGCCGCGCGACCGCGCCGAACCAGGTCATGTCAGGCACCGCTCAACGCCACTGTCCCGGCCGGAGCCCCGGCCTCGGTGGCAGACCCGTCATCGGTGCGACCGTCCGTGGAGGGTACGGCCCGACGAGCCGCCTCGACCGCCCAGTACACCGCCTCCGGTGTGGCGGGCGAGGCGAGTTCCACGCTCACCCCGGCGGGCCCGAACGCCGCGGCGGCCTGCCGCAGCGCCTCCCGTACCGAGAACGCCAGCATCAGCGGAGGCTCGCCCACGGCCTTGGAGCCGTAGACCGCGCCCTCCTCGGTGGCGTTCTCCAGCAGCCGGACGTGGAACTCCTGCGGCATCTCGGAGAAGCTGGGCAGCTTGTACGTACTCGCCGCCTGGGTCAGCAGCCGGCCGCGGCCCGGCCCGTCACCGGTGTCCCAGCGCATGTCCTCCAGCGTCAGCCAGCCCGCGCCCTGCACGAAACCGCCCTCGACCTGGCCGATGTCGATCATCGGGGAGAGGCTGTCGCCGACGTCGTGCACGATGTCCACCCGCCGGACGCGGTACGCGCCGGTGAAGCCGTCCACCTCCACCTCGGCCGCGGCGGCACCGTAGGAGAAGTACTTGAACGGTGAGCCCTGGAACGCCTTCGCGTCCCAGTGCAGCCCCTCGGTCCGGTAGAAGCCCGACGCCGACAGCTGCACGCGCTGGAGGTACGCGGTGCGCACCAGGTCGTCCCAGGCCAGTTCCTCGTCGCTGCCGAGGGCACGCGCGACGCCTTCGACGATGCGTACGTCCGAGGCGTTCGTCCCCAGCCGGCCGCCGGCCACCCGGAGCAGCCGCTCGCGGATCTGCTCGCAGGCGTTCTTCACCGCCGCGCCGTTGAGGTCGGCCCCAGCGCTGGCCGCGGTGGCGGAGGTGTTGGGGACCTTGTCGGTCCGCGTCGGGGCGAGGCGCACCTTGTGCAGCGGGATGCCCAGTGTCGTCGCCGCGACCTGGAGCATCTTGGTGTGCAGGCCCTGGCCCATCTCGGTGCCACCGTGGTTGATCAGGACCGAGCCGTCCTTGTAGACCAGGACCAGCGCGCCGCCCTGGTTGAAGGCGGTGAGGTTGAAGGAGATGCCGAACTTGATGCCGGTGACCGCGAGCCCCCGCTTGGTGTTCGGGTGGGTGGCGTTGAACGCCGCGATCTCCCGCCGCCGGTCGGCGACGCGGCCGTCGACGCACACCTGCTGCCAGACGGTGGAGATCCGTTCGGGGTGCGTGACCACCTGCCCGTACGGCGTCGTCAGGCCCTGTCCCGGCCGGTAGAAGTTGCGCTCCCGCAGCTCCATCGGGTCGAGGCCGAGCAGCGGTGCGCACCTGCCCATGATGTCCTCGATCACCAGCATGCCCTGCGGTCCGCCGAAGCCGCGGAAGGCGGTGTTGGAGACCTTGTTGGTCTTGGCGATACGGCCCGCGACCCGTGCGTTGGGGATCCAGTAGGTGTTGTCGATGTGGCACAGCGCGCGGGCGACCACCGGCTCGGACAGGTCCAGGCTCCAGCCGCCGTCCGCGGTCAGGGTGGCGTCCAGGGCCTGGATACGGCCTTCGGCGTCGAAGCCGATGCGCCACTGGGCGTGGAACCCGTGGCGCTTTCCGGACATGGTCAGGTCCTGGGTGCGGTTGAGCCGGACCCGGACCGGCCGGCCGGTCAGCCGGGCGCCGAGCGCGGCGACGGCCGCGAAGCCGTGCGGCTGCATCTCCTTGCCGCCGAAGCCGCCGCCCATCCGCAGGCACTGCACGGTCACCTCGTGACTGTGCAGGCCGAGCACGTGCGCGACGATCTCCTGTGTCTCGGAGGGGTGTTGGGTGCTGCTCTGGACGAACAGCTGCCCGCTCTCGTCGACCAGGGCCAGCGCCGCGTGCGTCTCCAGATAGAAGTGCTCCTGGTCGGAGAACTGGAACTCGCCCGAGAACACGTGCGCGGAGTCGGCGAAGCCGGCGTCGACGTCGCCGGTGAGCATCATGGGCCGGGCGCCGTGGAAGCTGCCGGCCGCGATCGCGTCCCCCAGCGCGATCAGGGAGGGCTGTTCGTCGAGGTCGACCTCGACGGCCGCCGCGCCGAGCCGGGCCGCCTCCAGCGTCTCGCCGAGCACCCAGGCGACCGCGTGACCGTGGAACATCACCGTGTCGGGGAAGAGCGGTTCGTCGTGCTTCATGCCGGCGTCGTTGACACCGGGCACGTCGGCGCCGGTCAGGACGCGGACCACACCGGGCACGGCGAGCGCGGGCCCGGTGTCCAGCCGGCTGATCCGGCCGTGGGCCTTCATGACCTGGACCGGGTAGGCGTGCAGCACGTCCTTCGTGCGATGGACGAGGTCGTCGGTGTAGAGCGCGGTGCCGGTGACGTGCTGGACGGCACTCTCGTGCGGCATCGACACGCCGACGACCGGCTTCTCGGGACGCTGGGACAACTGGCTCATGAGGAAACCGCCTCGGTGGTCTGCGCGTACAGCTTCAGCAGGCTCTGGCCCAGCATCGCGGAGCGGTAGGCGGAGCTGGCACGCTGGTCGTTCATCGGCGTGCCCTCCGCCCGCAGCACCCGCGCCGCGGCCTCGACGGTCTCCGCCGTCCACGGACTGCCCTCCAGCGCCTCTTCGGTGGTCAGGGCCCGGATCGGGGTGGCGGCGACTCCGCCCAGACCGATGCGGGCCTTCCGGACGATCCCGTCCTCGACGTCGAGCGCGAAGGCGACCGCCACGCTGGAGATGTCGTCGAAGCGCCGCTTGGCGATCTTGTGGAAGGCCACGACCGGCGACAGCGGCAGCGGGACGCGCACCGCGCGGATCAGCTCGCCGGGACGGCGCACGCTCTGCCGGTAGCCGGTGAAGTACTCCGCGAGGGGAACCTGTCGTTCTCCGTCGGCGTCGGCGAGCACCACCGACGCCTCCAGCGCGAGCAGCACCGGCGGACTGTCTCCGATGGGGGAGCCGGTCCCCAGATTGCCGCCCAGCGTCGCGCCGTTGCGGATGAGCCGCGACGCGAACTGCGGGAACAGCTCCGCGAGCAGCGGCACCCGGCCGTCGAGGCGGCGTTCGATCTCGGTGAGCGTCAGCGCCGCCCCGATCTCCACGGCGTCGGATCCGACGCGCAGCTCCCGCAGTTCGGGCAGCCGGTCGACGGCGATCACGCAATCCGCCCGGCGGGCGCGGATGTTCACCTCCACGCCCCAGTCGGTGGAGCCCGCGACCACCACCGCGTCGGGCCGCTCGCGCAGCAGCCGCAGGGTCTCGCCCAGGGTGTTCCTCCGCAGGAACGCGCTGCCGTCCCGGACGTACTCGGTGGCGACCGGCGCGGGCGGGGACTGCGCCCGACGCCGGGCGAGCGGGTCCTCGTCGGCGGGCGCACCGACGGCGAACGCGGCATCGCGGATCGGACGGTATCCGGTGCAGCGGCACAGGTTTCCGCTCAGCGCGTGCAGATCGAAGCCGTTCGGCCCGTGCTCGGGGTCGGTGTTCCCGGCCGGCTCCGCGTGGGCGCAGCGGTCGGGCCGGTAGTACTCGGCGGCCATGCTGCAGACGAACCCCGGTGTGCAGTAACCGCATTGGGAGCCGCCGCGGACCGCCATCTCCTCCTGCACCGGGTGCAGCGTGCCCGGCGGGCCGGCCGCGCCGGCGGTGGCGAGCCCCTCGGAGGTGACCACCTCCTGCCCGTCGAGCGCCGCGGCCGGGAGCAGGCAGGCGTTGACCGCCACCCAGTCGGTGGGCTCGCCGGTCCCGGGACGGGCGACCAGGACTGCGCAGGCGCCGCACTCACCCTCGGCGCAGCCCTCCTTGGTGCCGGTGAGACCACGCTCGCGCAGGAAGTCCAGCACCGTGGTGTGGGGCGCGGCCGGTGAGATCGGTGCTTCGGTCCCGTTGACCGTGATGCGTGGCGTTGTCACGACTGGCCTTCGTTCCGTTGCGCGGTGGGTCGGTTCATCATCTTCGTCAAGGTCGGACAGCTCTCTTGATTCGGACGCGCCACGGGAGAGGAGCGGGCGCGAGACGGCGCACGACAGCGATGCGCCGCGAAAGAAGTGGCGGAAGAAGGAGGGGAGGGGAGGGGAGGGAAAGGCGAGGGAAAGCGGCGCGGCGGGACCGCCGAAAGGCGCCACGGAAGGGCACCGCAGAAGGGGGCGCGTTCAGCAGCCGTGCGCGATACGCCCCGGAACCCAGGCGGTGCACTCGGCGAGGCGACCGAGGTCGGAGTAGGTGAACATCAGCTGGTCGCCTCCTTTCGAGGCCGCGGGTCGGCGTTCACGGCAAAGTAGTTGCTGCCGTCATGGAGGTCAAGAGGCCGTCCGGCGCCGTGGCCCGCACGAACGGCTTCCATGACCGCCGCGGCTCCGTCGCCTGCGGCGGACGGGATCCCGTCCGAGGTGTCCGGCCCGCCTTACGCCGCCCGTCTTAGGCCGCCCGTCTTGCGCCGCCTGCCGCCTACGGCCCGCCGCCCTCCGTACGCACGCCCGTCGCAGGCCCTGCCCCCGCCCGCCGCCTGCCTTCCGGCCTGCGAGCGTCCCGCGCCCCGGACGTCGTGTCCCAGCGGCCGAATCCCGGGGTCACGGCTCTTGACGACGGTTGCGGGGCCTCCCCATACTGACGCCCAAATCGATTTGGCCAAATCGATTTGGCCCTCCGTTCGGGGCCGGATCGCGGCTGATGTCCGAGCGTTCCTCACGCCCGAATGGGAGCACCGACGTGTCCAGTCATCGCCAGCCCGCACCCGGAGCTGAACAACCACCGACGCCGGAGCCGGTCACGCCCGGAGCGACGTATCCACCCGTGCCCGACGCCGCGCACGACACCCCGCACCCACCCGTGCACCCCGTCGACGAGTCGCGCCCCCTGGGGCGGATCGTCCTCTTCGGGATTCAGCACGTCCTCGTCATGGCCGCCACCCCCATCTCGGCGATCTTCCTGATGAGCGCCACCCTCCGGCTCGACGCCGGCCTGACCATCAACCTGCTCTCCGCGGCGTTCGTGCTCTCCGGCGTCGGGTCGCTGATCCAGTCGCTGGGGCCCTGGAAGTTCGGCCCCCGGCTGCCGTTCGTGATGCTGCCCGGCGGTGCGCCGCTCATCCTGTTCATCGCCATCGCCGAGCAGCACGGTCTGCGCACCGCCACCGGCGCGGTCATTCTCACCGCGGCCTTCTACTTCGTCGTCCTGCCGGTCTTCTCGCGGCTGCTCAGGTTCTTCCCGGCCCTGGTCATCGGCACCATGATCGTCATCGTCGGGGTCAACCTGGTGAAGGTCGGCGCGGTCCTCGTCACGGGCCGGCCCGGCGAGCCGGGGTTCGCCGACCCGACGAACCTCGGGCTCGGCATGGCGACGATCGGCTTCACCGTCGTCTTCTACCTGCTGTTCACCGGCATCCTGCGGCAACTCGCCGTCATGCTCGGCCTGGTCGCCGGCACCGTGCTGGCCGGGCTCCTCGGCAGCATCGACCTCGGTCGCGCCGCCGACGGCGGTCTGGTCAGCGTGCCGGAACTGATGCCGTTCGGGTCGCCCCAGTTCAGCCTGATCGCCGCGCTGCCGCTGATGCTCTACAGCCTCGCCTCCATGGCGGAGGCCACCGGCCAGACCGTCATCAACGCCGAGGCCGTCGGCAAGGAGATCGACACCCGCACCGACGTCCCCAAGACCGTCCGCGGTGACGCGCTGACCTCCCTCTTCGGCGGGTTCTTCGGGCTGCCGCTGATGGTGACCAGCGGCGAGAACATCGGGATCGTCCGGGTCACCGGCGTCCGCAGCCGCTACGTGACCGCCGCCGCCGGTGTGGTCCTCATCGTCATCGGGTTCCTCGCGCCGGTGACCCGCGCGATCAGTGTCGTTCCGTCCGCCGTGGTCGGCGGCACGGCGATGGTGGTCTTCGCGGTGATCACCGTGCTCGGTGTGCAGATGCTCGGCCGTTCCGACCTCGACCGGCACACGTCCACGTTCATCTGCGCCGTCGCCCTGGCGCTGGGCCTGCTGCCGATCCTCATCCCGGGCGTGTACGCGGGCTTCCCGCCGAACGTCCGCATCCTCCTCGAAAGCGGCGTCGCCGTCGGCGCGTTCGTCGCCGCCGTACTCAACATCCTGTTCCACCACGTCAGGCCGCGCGTCGCCGCCCGGCTGACCACCACCTCCCGCACGGAAAGCGACCGATGACCCAGCTCACCCGCGACCTCCTCGACTCCTCCGGCCCGCTCCTCCTCGTACCCGATGCCGTGCTGCTGCCGGAAGGGCCCGCCCACGGCCACGCGGTCGTCGTCGCCGACGGCTCCTTCCGCGCCGTCGGACCCGCCGGGGAACTGGCGCGTACGCACCCGCACCTCGACGCCGTCACGCTGCCCGGCCATCTCCTGATGCCCGGCTTCGTCGACGCCCACCACCATCTGACCCAGAGCTTCGGCTCCGCGCTCGCCTTCGGTGAGCCCTCGGAGATCTTCCGCAGGGTCTGGGTTCCGCTGGAAGGGGCGCTGGACGAGGAATCGGCCTACGCCGCCGCCAAACTGGCGGCGTTGGAGGCCCTGCGCGGCGGCTTCACCACCGTCACCGACGCCGGTACGCGTGCCGACGTGGACGTCGACGTCGTCGCGTCGGCCGCCCGTGACGCCGGAGTCCGCTGCGTGCTCGGCCTCGTGTGCAACGACGTCGCCGGTGACGCCGCGACCGCCGACGAGGACTCCGCGAGCACCACCGCCGTCCTCGAAGGCGCCGAGAAGCACCTCGCCCGGTACGACGGCGATCCGCTGATCCACGCCTCCCTCGCCGTCTCGATCCCCGAAGCGGCCACCTCGGCGACCCTTCACCGCACCGCACGTCTCGCCGCGGAAGCCGGCGCGATCGTGCAGATCCACGTCAACGAGCACCTGGCCGGTGTCGAACGCTCCCTCGTACGGCACGGACTGCGCCCGCTCGAACACCTGCACAGCATCGGCGCGCTCGGCCCTCAACTGCTCGCCGCCCACGCCACCCTGCTCACCCCCCGAGAGCTGTCCCTGCTCGCCGACACCGGGACCGCCGTCAGCTACAACCCGGTGGCCAGCGCCTGGAAGGGCAACGCGGTCGCCCCGGCCACCGCCATGTCCGAACGCGGCATCCGCTTCGGGCTCGGCACGGACGGCACCCGCGGCGACGGGTTCCGGCTCGCGGAAGCGGCCGAGTTCGCCCAGCGGATCGCCTACGGGCTGGCCACCGGGGACTCGTCGTGCGGCGCCGGCTGGACCTGGCTCGAACACGCCACGGCGGGCGGCGCCGACGCGGTCGGTCTCGGCGCCCGCACCGGCACGGTCGCCGAGGGGCTGGCCGCCGACTTCCTCCTCGTCGACCTCACCACCCCCGAGCTGGCGCTCTCCCGGGACGTGCCGTGGGAGCTGGTGCGCCGGGGCAACCGCGACCAGATCACCGCCGTGTTCGTCGCCGGGGAGCTACGGCTGTGGCGCGGCCTGCCCACCGGCTGGGACGGACCCGCCTTCGTGCGGCACGCGGCCGAACTGGCCCGTACAGCCGTCGAGAAGGCGCCCATCACGCGGGTTCACCCCACGTCCACGGCCGCACGGCAGGGGAGCACCGCACGGTGAGTACGGAAGCACTCGCGGTCCTCGCCGTCACGGTGGCCGTCGCCGCGTTCGTCCAGGGCAGCAGCGGGCTGGGCTTCGCCCTGATCGTCGCGCCCGTCGCCGGGATGCTCGACCCCGCTCTGCTCCCGGTGTTCGTCCTGGCGGCCATGATCCCGCTCAACCTGTACGTCGCCTGGCGCGAACGCGCCTCGATCGACCTGCGCGGCGCGGGCTGGATCACCGGGGCCCGGCTGGCCGCCACGCCCGCCGGGCTCGCGCTGCTCTGGCTGATCCCGGACCGCAGCATCGGCCTGTTCGTCGGCATCGCCACCGTGCTGGCCGCGGTGGTGAGCCTGGCCGCCCCCGCCTTCACCCCCGGCCGGGCGGCCTACCTCGGGGCGGGCGTGGTCACCGGACTCACGGAGACCGCGACCGGCGTCGGCGGCCCCCCGCTCGCGCTCGTCTACCAGCACCGGCCGCCCGCGGAACTGCGCTCGACCGTCGCGGCCTGCTTCCTCGTCGGGGAAGTGGCCTCGCTGGGCCTGCTGTTCGCGACGGGGGAGGGCGAGCCCGGACACCTGGGTCTCGCGGCGGCGCTGCTGCCGGTGATCGCCGTGGGCGCGTGGCTGAGCCGGCTGGTGCACCACCGGCTGGACGCGCGCCGCATGCGGCTGTGCGTCCTCGTCTTCGCCCTGGTCTCCGGTCTGGTGCTCATGCTGGGGCTGTGACCCGGAGCGACGAGGCACGCGGAACGACCCGCGGCTCGGGCGCCGTCGCCATCGCGGCGGCGGCGCCCTCGCCGCGCAGCCGGCCGAGCAGCAGCTCCACCGCGGCGGCCGCCGCACGGTCCAGATGAAGGTCCACGGCGGTCAGCGGCGGCTCGCAGGTGCGCGCACGCAGCCCGTCGTAGCGGGTGACGACCATGACGTCGCCCGGTACGGACCGCCCGCTGTCCCGGATCGCCCGCACCGCGCCCACCGCGAACGCGTCCACCAGCGCGCAGACCGCGTCGGTCCCGGGGTGCGCGGCCAGCAGGGCGGCACAGCTCTCGTACCCGGCCTGCTCGCCGCCCGCCTCCGGGGCGCTCGCCACGACGGGCTCCCAGCCGTACCGCTCGGCGACCCGCTCGTACGCGGCGCGCGCGTCGACCGACGAGTGGCGTGATCCGGAGCCGACGATCAGCGCGGGCCGCCGGGCGCCCTGCTCCCGCAGGTGTGCGAACAGCAGCTCGGCGACCGGCCCGCCGCGCAGATCGACGTACGGCGACGTGTCGTCCGGCGACACCGGCCGGCCGAGCGACACATAGGGCAGGCCCCGCTCCGTCAACTGCGCCGCGGCGGCGTCGTCCACGTCCGGCTCGACGACGATGGCGCCGTCGATGTCGACGGAGTAGAGGGCGGACCCCGACTGCACGGGCGGTACGAGCACCAGCGCGTAGCCGTGCAGCAGCGCGCTCTCCGCGGCGGCGGCGGCGATCTCCATGTAGAACCCGAGCCGCGACGGCCCACCGGCCACCGCGAACGGCATCGAGGAGGCCAGCGCGATCGCCTTCGCCTCCCCCCGGCGCAGCCGCTGGGCCCGGAGGTTGGGCCGGTAGCCCAGCTCGGCGGCGACCCGCTTGATGCGTTCCCTGGTCCGCGGATCGACCTTGCCGATCCCGTTGAGGGCGTGGGAGACCGTCGTACGCGACACCTCGGCGAGCCGCGCGACATCGGCGATCGTCGGTGGCCGCGAACCGGGACCGGAGGTGGGCATCGACGGGCACTCCTTGCGGGCTGAGGACGGGGCACCCCATCTTCGCCCACCGGACACCGCCACCGGCTCAAGCCTCCAGAAGCCTCAGCCCCACCACCCCGGCGATGATCGCCACGACACAGGCCAGCCGGGCCGCGGACGCGGCTTCGCCCTGGACGACGCCGGCGGTGACGACCCCCGCCGCACCGATGCCGACCCAGACCGCGTAACCCGTGCCGACCGGCACCTCCCGCAGGGCGAAGGTCAGCAGTACGAAGCTCAGCAGGGCGAAGGAGACGCCGATGACGCTGGGCCAGAGCCTGGTGAAGCCGTTCGATTCCTTCAGGGCCAGGGCCCAGACGATCTCCAGGAGACCGGCCGCCGTCAGGATCACCCAGGCCATCGCTCCTCCTCCCATCGGTGTCACTGTTCTGGCGGTGGCCACGGCGACGCGCCGTCGCTCCCCTCCTGCTCCTCCACGCCGCCGTCCGGCGGACCCGTCGAGGTCAGGCGGTGTAGCCACCGTCGACCGCCAGGGAGGTGCCGGTGATCCACTGGGCGTCCGGACCGGCGAGGAAGGCCACGGCCTTCGCGGTGTCGGCCCCCGCGCCCAGCACCTTCGCCGCGGTCCTCAGACGCTCCTCCTCGGCCTCGTCCGTGCCGTCCGGGTTCATGTCGGTGACGGTGGGCCCGGGATCCACGATGTTCGCGGTGATGCCCCTGGGAGCCACGTCGTGGGCCAGGCCCTTGGTGAAGCCGATCAGCGCCGACTTGCTCATGGCGTACAGCGTCACGTCCGGCACCGGCACGCGGGTGGCCCAGCAGCTGCCGATGCTGATGATGCGGCCGCCGTGTCCCAGGTGGGGGATGGCCGCCTGGGTGGCCAGGAAGACGGCGCGCACGTGGACGGCCAGCGTGCGGTCGATCTCCTCCAGCGTCACGCCCTCGATCGGGCCGTAGGGGAAGACTCCGGCGTTGTTCACCAGGATGTCGAGCCGGCCGAGCTCCGCCGCGGTCCGCTCGACGGACCGGACGACGGCCGCCGGGTCCCCGCTGTCGGCCCGGATGGCCAGGCCCCTGCGTCCGAGGGCCTCGATCGCCTTGACGACCTCCTGGGCCCTGTCGGCCGCGCTCACATACGTCAGGGCGACGTCCGCGCCCTCCTCCGCCAGTCGGAGGGCGGTCGCGGCACCGATACCGCGGCTTCCTCCGGTCACCAGTGCCACCTTGCCCGCAAGCTGAGGCATCTCGCTCCCATCACGCTAGGGTTGATATCTAGGTCGGACGATCCAGAAATACTAAACAGGCATGATGACCGGGGGTCAACCCAGCTCCGAGGAGGCAGACATGGCCGAAAGAGGCCGACCGCGCGCGTTCGACCGCGCCTCAGCGCTGCGGCGCGCGATGGAGACGTTCTGGGATTTCGGGTACGAGGGCACGAAGCTCACGGACCTGACCGCCGCCATGGGCATCAACTCCGCCAGCCTGTACAACACCTTTGGCTCGAAAGAGCAGTTGTTCCGCGAGGCCGTCTCGCTCTACGACCGCACGGCGGGCTCGGCGACCAACCGGGCGCTGCGCGAGGCGCCGACGGCGCGGGCGGCGGTGGAGGCCATGCTGCGCGGCAACATCGACACCTTCACCGACCCGGAGACGCCCAGCGGCTGCATGATCGTGCTGTCGGCCACGAACTGCTCGTACCAGAACAGGCAGGTCGCCGAGCATCTGGCCCAGTGGCGGCGGACCTCGGTGGCGGGGCTGGAGAAGCGGCTGGAGCGGGCCGTGGAGGAGGGGGAGTTGGCGCCGGGGACGGACGTCCGCGCGATCGCCGCCTTCTACGCGACCATTCTGCACGGGCTGTCGATCGAGGCCCGGGACGGCGTGCCCCTGGAACGGCTCCGCTCCACCGTGGACCACGCCGTGGCCCTGTGGGACTCCCTGGTGCGGCAGCCGGCCGGACAGCGCTGAGGGGCGCGCGGCCGCATCGTCGGCCGGACGCCCCCTGTACGCCGGGCGGGGTCACCCGCAGGCGGCTGTCCCCTCGACCGCCCCGGTGTAGGCGACGAGCAGTTCCTCGATGGCGGCCGGGTCGTCGATGCCGGAGTCGCGGGTCTCGACCGTGATGTAGAGGTCCTGCTCCGGGTGCTCCGAAGCCTGGCAGGAGGGCACGGTCTTGCCCACGCCGGCTTTCCCGGTGTGGACGAAGCGTCCGTCTTCCGACATCGTCCCGTCGCCCGTGCCGGGGTACGCCTGCGCGACCGCCGCCGTGGTCTGCCGCTCACTCCACCAGGCCTGCGCGAGGCTGAGGACCAGTTTGCCGTCCACGGACAGGTTGCAGCGGATCGTTCCGCCGTTCGGCTTCTGGACGGCCGTGGTGAGGGAGTCCCCGCCGGGCAGTACGGCCTTCACCAGTGCGGGGTCCACCGTGATCCCGCACAGGGATGCGGGCACGGTGTACGCCTTCTCGGGCGGTTCGTCGCCGGAGCATCCCGACAGGGTGGCGGCGAGAGCGACGGCGGCCGACAGGGACGCGGCCGCGCCGATGAACCGGTGACGCGGAAGAGACGCGGGGGCAGACAACGGGAGAAGCCTTTCGAGGCAGAGGCAGAGGCAGAGGCAGAGGCAGAGGCAGAGGCGCAGGCGCAGGCGGACGACCTCGGCGGAATCGGAGGGGTACGGCGGGTGCGGCGGGCACGGCGGGCGAAGCCCCTGGATCTCCCGGGATCAAGCGATCGGTCAGCGTACTGCGCGCCCTGCGGGGCCCGCCGGTGCGACCCGGCAGGCCCCGCGGGGCGGTACGAGGGACCTCAGGCCGGGTGCCGGGCCTCCGGCCGGTCGCCGTGAGGCGTCGCGACGCCGTCCGGCTCCGGCCCGGGCAGGACCCCGGCCCGGGGACACACGTGGAGGGCCGCCTCCTTGTGCGGCAGTTGCACCGTTCTCACCAAGGCCATCCCGGCCCGCTCCATCACCCTGCGGCAGGCCAGGTTGCGTACGTCGGGCTCGGCGGCGACGCGTTCCGCCTCGGGGAAGCAGCGGAACAGCGTCCGCACCAGGTCCGACACGAACACCGTGCCCAGGCCGCGCCCGGTCAGTGCCCGGTCGACGATCGCCAGGTGGAAGCCGAGGTCGTGCCGGCTCCAGGACTGGAAGGAGGCGATATTGGAGTGCAGCGGACGGTAGACCTCGATGTAGGCGAACTGCCTGCCCTCGTACGTGATCAGGAACGGCCCGCCCGTCTCGCTCCCGTGCAGCCGGCGCAGCTCGTCACTCCAGCGCTCCGGGGGCCATTCCTGGTGCCAGGTCTCCACCAGGTACTCCTGGCCCATCCAGCGGGACAGCAGGCGGCCCTCCTCGGTGGTGCCGCTGAGCGGACGGGCGGCCCAGGGCGTGGGCAGCTCCAGTCGGTCGGCGATCACAGCTCTCCTCTCTCCTGTACGTGTGTGTGCTCCCTCGGCCTCCGTGCCGACCAGCCTTGATCAAGAGGAAGGACCCGTCAAGGAGCGGCCGAATCCGGTGTACCGGGCGGTGCGGTACCGGCGGCGCGGCGCTCGACCCGTGGATTCCGGGCGTACCGCGAGGCGAGGGCGGGCGGTTCCGGAGCGGGCGCGGCTACCATCCCCTGTGACCGAAACGACCGAAGCGACCGAGCAGCCCGGGCGCCGCAGCCCCATATTCGCCGACCTCACCCCGCTGCGGCTCTCCCCCGACTACCGGCGGCTCTGGTTCGGCAACACCGTCTCCTGGATCGGCCAGGGCATGACGTCGCTGGCGGTCTCGCTCCAGGTCTACGACATCACCGGGTCCGCGTTCTCCGTGGGGCTCATCGGATTCTGCTCGCTCGTGCCACTGGTCGTCTTCGGGCTCTACGGCGGGGCCGTCGCGGACACCGTCGACCGGCGCAAGCTCGGCCTGTTCAGCGCGACCGGATCGTTTCTCCTCTCCCTCGTCCTGGTGGCGGCGACGGTCGCGGGCGTCGAACGGGTCGGGCTGCTGTACGCGGTCGTCGCCCTCCAGGCCGTCTGCTTCGCCCTCAACGCACCGGCCCGCGCCTCGATGATGGCCCGGCTGCTGCCGGCCGAGCAGCTGCCCGCCGCCAACGCGCTGAACTCCATCACCAGCACCACGGGCATGCTCGTCGGCCCGATGCTGGGCGGCCTGATCGTCGGCTGGTGGGGCTACCGCTCGGCGTACACCGTGGACGCCGTCTGCTTCACCGCCTCCCTGTACGCGATGTGGCGGCTGCCCTCGATGCTGCCCGAGCGGCAGGACGGCGGCACGGGCAAGCGGGCCTCCGTCCTGGACGGGCTGCGTTTCCTCGGGACCCGGCCGAACCTGCGGATGACCTTCTTCACCGACCTGTGCGCCATGGTCCTCGCCCATCCCCGCGCCCTCTTCCCGGCCATCGCCGTCCTCTGGTACGGGGGTGACGCGCGGACCACCGGCATGCTCGTCGCCGCACCGGCCCTCGGCGCGCTGCTCGGCGGCGTGTTCTCCGGCTGGCTCGGCCGGATCCGGCGGCACGGACTCGCCGTCCTGCTGGCCGTCGGCTCGTGGGGCGTGGCCATCGCCGTCTTCGGGCTCACCCGCAACCTCTGGCTCGGGCTGCTGTTCCTGGCGCTCGCCGGATGCGCGGACACCATCTCCATGGTCTTCCGCAACACGATGCTCCAGGCGGCCGTGCCCGACGAGATGCGCGGCCGGCTCCAGGGCGTCTTCATCGTCGTCGTGGCGGGCGGCCCCCGCCTCGGTGACTTCCTGGCGGGCTCGGTCGCCGACCTCGCCACCCCCGCCGTCGCCATCACCGGCGGCGGCGTCCTCTGCGTGACCGGCGTGGCCCTCCTCGCGCTGAAATGGCGCGCCTTCGCCCGCTACGACGCCCACGACCCGCAGCCGTAGCCCCGGCCCGCGGCTCCAGCGCCCCGGCCCCGGCCCCGGCCGGACGTCCGGGCGGTGCCGCCCGCTCAGCTCACGATCGAGCGGGCGAACCCGAGCTCCAGGAGGTCCTGCGGGCGCAGCCGCAGCTGGTCGGCGGTGGCGCCGGTCTCCGACGGCGGCCGCTTGAGGATCGCGGCGGCCAGTTCCGGGGCGATGACGGAGAAGTAGCTGTCCGCCGTGACATGGGTGTTGTCCGGCGCCGCGAGGGCCAGCGCCCCGCCCGAGCCGCCCTCGCCGATCACCAGCGTCGTCACCGGCACCCGGGCCGCGGCGACCGCCGCGAAGGCGTCCGCGATGGCCGCGCCCGCGCCCGTCCGTTCCGCCTCGGCGTCGTTGGCCGCGCCCGGGGTGTCGACGAGGGTGAGGACGGGGACGCCGAGCCGGTCCGCCAGCCGGATGGTCCGGGCCGCCGCGCGGTAGCCGGCCGGGCGGGTCGGCGTCCCGCACTGGGCGACGTACGCGACGGGCAGCCCGTCCGCGCGCAGCCCGAAGCCGCACAGCAGCCCCGGGTCCGTACCGCCGCACCGGTCCCCGTGCAGGGGGAGCCGGGTGCCGAAGTAGTCGTCGAGATACGCCTGCGCGCGGGGCCGCCGGGGGTCGCGGGCCGCCGCCACCGCCTCCCGCCCGGTCTCCGGCAGCCGGGCCGCCGACAGCGCGCGGGGCACGGGGGCGGCGGGGAGCCCGCCGTGCGGGCCGAGCGCGCGCAGCCAGTGGGTCAGCGCCCCGGCCAGCTCGCCGGGCGGGACGACCGCGTCCACCTGGCCCGCCGCGAACTGCCCCTCGGCGCCGTAGGCGTGAGGATCCGCGTCGACCGGCCGCACCCGGGACCCGGCGAAGCCGACCTGCGCGCCCGGCAGCGCCAGCACCACATCGGCGCCCGCCCCCACCGTGGCCCAGCCGCCGCCGGTCGTCGGGTCGCGGACCACCGCGATCTGCGGGAGCCCGGCCGCGCGCAGCCGGGTGGAGGCGGCGGCCACCCGCTGGAGCTGGGTCAGCGCGACCATGCCCTCCTGCATCCGGCTGCCGCCCGTGGCGACGAGCGCGAGCAGGGGCAGCCGCCGGGTCAGCGCCAGCTCGTAGGCGGCGGCCAGCCGGTCACCCGTCGACCGGCCCAACGAGCCGCCCAGGAAACCGAATTCGAAGGCGAGCAGCACGCACGGGCGGTCGCCGACGACCCCGGTGCCGTAGACGACGGACTCCTCCTCGCCGGTCCGTCTCCGGGCCCGCTCCCGCGCCGCGTCGTACCCCGCCCAGCCGAGCGGACCGTCCGGCGGCAGGGGGCGCGACGGCGGCCGGTGCTCGGTGAAGCCCGCCGCGCCGGTGAGCAGCGCGATCGTCTCCCGGGCCGTCGCCCGGGCGGGGGAGTCAGCCGGCACGGAGCGACCTCTTCATGATCTTGCCCAGGTCGTTGCGGGGCAGGGCGTCCAGGTAGTGCACGGTGCGCGGGCGCTTGTGCGGGGCCAGCTGGGCCGCGACATGGTCCGCCAGCTCCTCGGCGGTCGGCGGGGAGCCCGGATCGGCCGCGACCACCCAGGCCACGACCCGCTCGCCCAGGTCCGGATCCTCCTCGCCGGTCACGGCCGCTTCCCGGACCCCGGGGTGGGCGAGCAGCACGTTCTCGATCTCGCCCGCGCCGATCTTGTAGCCGCCGCTCTTGATGAGGTCGGTGGCCTTGCGCCCGACGATCGTGACGTATCCGTCCTCGTCGACCGTGCCGACGTCCCCCGTACGGAACCAGCCGTCCGCCGTGTGCGCGGCGGCGGTCGCGTCGGGCCGGTTGAGGTAGCCGGTGAAGAGGTTCGGACCCCGGACCTGGATCTCACCGATCGCCCCGGGCTCGCCGAGCACCGTGCCGTCCTCCTCCGCCAGGCGCAGCTCCACCCCGGCGAGCGGCGGGCCCACCGTGCCGGGGCGCGGGGCGCCGTCCGCCCGGATGCCCGTGTTCATCAGGGTCTCCGTCATCCCGTACCGCTCGATCACCCGCCGCCCGGTCGCCGCCGCGATGCGTTCGTGGTCGTGCACGGGGAGCGCCGCCGATCCGGAGACCAGCAGCCGGGCCCCGGCCAGCGCCCCGGCCAGAGCGTCCCGTTCGCCGCCCTCCGGGGAGCCGTGTCCGTCCGCCGGGGAGCCGTGCCCGCTCCCGCCCGCCGGGCCGTCCAGCACCTCCGCGAGCCGGTGGTACATCGTCGGCACCCCGAACAGCATGGTGCCGCCGGAGGCCAGCTCACGGGCCACGCCCTCGGGCGAGAACCTCCCCAGGTGGCGGACGGAGCCGCCGCGCCGCAACGGGCCGAGGACGCCCAGGATCAGCCCGTGCACATGGAACAGCGGCAGCGCGTGGACCAGGACGTCGTCGCCGCTCCACCCCCAGGCGTCCTCCAGCGCGTCCAGGGACGCGGCGACCGCCCGCCGGGGCAGGACGGCGCCCTTGGGCGGGCCGGTGGTGCCGGAGGTGTAGACGATGAGGGCGGGGGACTCGGGGTCCTCCTCGGCCGGCAGGGCCCGGCCCGCCGAGTCCTCCGCGAGCGTGCCTGCCGCCCGCCGCGCGTCCACGGTCACGCGGCGCGGCTTCTCCAGCGCGGGCGGCAGCGCGTCGTCCGGCCCCGCGAGCACGGCCGTGGGCTCGCTGTCGGCCAGGATGTGCGCCAACTCGCGTTCTCCGGTGCGGGGGTTGAGCGGTACGGCCGGGACGCCGGCCCGCAGTGCCGCCACCACCGCGATCACCGTCTCCGGCGTCGGGGTGGCCCAGACGGCGACCCGGCCCGCGTCCGCGATGCGGGCGGCGAGCGCGTCGGCGGCTTCGGCGAGCCGGCCGTAGGTCAGGGACAGGTCACCGAAGCGGACGGCCTCCCGGGAGGCTGCCGGGCCGGTGGGGGACTGGAGCGCGGGAAGAAGGAGGGTCACGCCGGGAAGCCTAGGGCTTCCGGGCGGACCTCGCCCGGACCCGGATACCGATGAGGGCAGCGTCACCCCAGGTCGGTTCCGGGCCGACCGTTCCGCCCGCCGTATCGCTGCACGGGGCATCCAAGCGCAATTTTGACACGACCTTGACAAATTATTTTTGCGTTGCCAACATGCAAAAAGCTCGCCCATCGGGGGAGTTGGAGCGCTCTCTCCAAGAAAGAAGCTGCCTGCGCCCGTGCACCGGCGCAGTCGCCGCACGCCTGCACGCCGCACACCCGCACGGCTGCGCATCGCATGCCGTACGCCCCGCACGTCGCACACCGCACACCGCATGCCGTACGTCCCGCGCGCCGGGACCCGTACGCCGCAAAGCGCGACAGCGCCTTGCCTGAGGGGCCCCACGTACCGTCAGGAAGGAACGACCATGTCACCCGCACCCCCACGGTGGTCCGGATACGCCACCGCGCTCGCCGCACTGCTCGTGGCCACGCTTGCCGTCCCCGCCGCGGGACCGGCCCTCGCCGCCGACCCCGAGGCCCGCGCCCCGCGCGTCGCGGCCGACATCCCCGCCGCCGACTACCAGCAGGTCCAACTCGCCCTGGGTGGGGCCGAGCTGGGCGAGGCCATGTCGCTCGCCGTGCTGCCGGACCGGTCCGTGCTGCACACCGCCCGCGACGGCACGGTCCGGCTGACCGACGCCGCCGGGTCGACGAAGACCGCCGGGAAGCTCGACGTCTACACGCACGACGAGGAGGGCCTCCAGGGCATAGCCGTCGACCCGGGCTTCTCGGCGAACCGCTTCGTCTACCTCTACTACTCGCCGGTCCTGAACACTCCGCCCGGTGACGCCCCCACCACCGGCTCCGCCGCCGACTTCGAGGCGTGGAAAGGGCATCTGAACCTCTCCCGCTTCGTCCTCAGGGCCGACGGCACCCTCGACACCGCCGGCGAGAAGGTGGTCCTGGAAGTCGCGAGCGACCGGGGCCAGTGCTGTCACGTCGGCGGCGACATCGACTTCGACGCCGCCGGGAACCTCTACCTCACCACCGGCGACGACACCAACCCCTTCGAGTCGGCCGGCTACGCCCCCATCGACGAACGCACCAACCGCAACCCGCAGTTCGACGCCCAGCGGTCCTCGGGCAACACCAACGACCTGCGCGGCAAGCTGCTGCGGATCAAGCCCACGGCGGACGGCGGCTACACGATCCCGGCGGGCAACCTCTTCGCCCCCGGCACCGCGAAGACCCGCCCCGAGATCTACGCGATGGGCTTCCGCAACCCGTTCCGGATGTCCGTCGACAAGAAGTCCGGAGCCGTCTACATCGGCGACTACGGCCCCGACGCGGGCGGCACCGACCAGGCCCGGGGCCCCAGCGGCCAGGTCGAGTTCAACCGGGTCACCCGGCCCGGCAACTTCGGCTGGCCGTACTGCACGGGCACCAACACGCCCACGGAGACGTACGGCGAGTACACCTTCCCCAGCGGCCCGTCCGCCGGGAAGTACGCCTGCGCCTCCGGCCCGGCCAACAACTCCTTCCGCAACACCGGCCAGGCCACGCTGCCCCCGGCCCAGCCCGCCTGGATCCGGTACGCCGGTGACGCCGGCTCGCCGCCGGAGTTCGGCGGCGGCTCGGAGTCCCCGATGGCCGGACCCGTATACGACTTCGACGCGAACCTCGACTCGGCCGTGAAGTTCCCCGCCTCCCTCGACGGCCGCTTCTTCGCCACCGAGTACGGCCGCAAGTGGATCAAGCCCGTCGAGGTGAAGGCCGACGGATCGCCCGGGACCATCGACACCTTCCCGTGGACCGGCACCCAGGTGATGGACTCCGCGTTCGGACCCGACGGCGCGCTGTACGTCCTCGACTACGGCACCGGCGCGAACAACCAGGCCCTGTACCGCGTCGAACACCTCGCGGGCAGCAACCGCTCCCCGGTCGCGAAGGCCGCCGCCGACCGGACCTCCGGGCCCACCCCGCTCACGGTCTCCTTCTCCTCGGCCGGCAGCGCCGACCCCGAGGGCGGAAACCTCCGCTACGCCTGGGACTTCGGCGACGGAACCACCTCCACCGCCGCCAACCCCAGCCACACCTACACCACCGCAGGAACCTTCAACCCGACCCTGACCGTCACCGACCCCGAAGGGCTCACCGGCTCCGCGAGCCTGGTCGTGACCGCGGGCAACAGCGCGCCCACCGTCACCCTCACCACCCCGGCGGACGGCTCGCTGTTCTCCTTCGGCGACTCCGTCCCCTTCACCGTGAGCGTCAGCGACCCCGAGGACGGCACGATCGACTGCTCCAAGGTCAAGGTCACCTACCTCCTCGGCCATGACAGCCACCGCCACCAGATCACCTCGAAGAACGGCTGCTCCGGCACCATCGACGTCCCCGTCGACGGCGAGCACGACACCGCCGCCAACATCTACGGGGTCTTCGACGCCGAGTACACCGACGCGGGCGGGCTCACCACGCACAGCGACTCCGTCCTCCAGCCCCGCCACCGCCAGGGCGAGCACTTCGCCGCCCAGAACGGCGTCCAGATCGCCCCGCACGGCCCCGCCGAGGGCGGCGCGACCGTCGGCTACACGGACAACGGCGACTGGGTCTCCTTCAAGCCGTACGTCCTTTCCAACGCCACCTCCCTCACCGCACGGGTCGCCTCCGGCGGCGCGGGCGGCACCCTGGAGGTGCGGGCAGGATCCGCCACCGGCACGCTCCTGTCCACGCTCACCGTCGCCCCGACCGGCGGCTGGGAGAACTTCGTGAACCTCACGGCGGACGTGGACAACGCCCCCGCCGGAACCACCGAGCTGTTCTTCGTCTTCAAGGGCCCGACGGGCCAGGGCAGCCTCTTCGACCTGGACGCCTTCACGTTCGGCACGCAGGGAGCGCGGGGGGACCACCGATGAGACGATCCCGCGTCCGCCGCCTCGCCTGCGCCGTGGCCCTCACCCTCGGGGCGGCCTTCCTGAGCCCCGGCGTGCAGAGCGCGGCGGCAGCCGACCCGTACCAGGTCCTGGTCTTCTCCAAGACCGCCGGATTCCGCCACGACTCCATCCCGGCGGGCATCACCGCCCTCCGACAGCTCGGCGCGGCCAACGACTTCACCGTCACCGCGACCGAGGACGCGACCGCCTTCACCCCGGCCGACCTCGCCGCCTACGAGGCCGTGGTCTTCCTCTCCACCACCGGCGACGTCCTGAACGACACCCAGCAGAGCGCCCTCAAGGGGTACGTCGACGGCGGCGGCGGATTCGTCGGCGTGCACGCGGCGGCCGACACCGAGTACGACTGGCCGGAGTACGAGGACCTCGTCGGCGCCCGGTTCCGGAGCCACCCGGCGATCCAGGAGGCCCGCCTCACCACCGAGGACCACGCCCACCCGGCGACCGCCCACCTGGACGACACCTGGACGCGGACCGACGAGTGGTACAACTACCGCTCCAACCCCCGCTCGGATGTCCACGTCCTCCAGTCCCTGGACGAATCCAGCTACAGCGGCGGCGAGATGGGCGGCGACCACCCCATCACCTGGTGCCACCCGCAGCAGGAGGGCCGCTCCTTCTACACCGGACTCGGCCACACCATCGAGTCCTTCGCCGACCCCGACTTCCGCCAACTCCTCCTCGGCGGCGTCCAGTACGCGGCCGGAGCCGTCGAGGCCGACTGCGGCGCGGGCGGTCCGAACCCGGACCCGGGAGGCGACAGCGCCGAGGCGGAGGCGTACACCTCCTCCTCCGGCGTCCAGAGCGCCGCCCACGGCTCGGCCGGCGGCGGAGCCACCCTCGGCTACATCGACCACGGCGACTGGGCGGGCTACTCCTCCCTCGACATCTCCGGGGCCACCGCCCTCACCGCCCGGGTCTCCTCGGCCGGCGCGGGCGGCACGATCGAGGTCCGCGCCGGCTCCGCCACCGGGCCGCTCCTCGGCTCCGCGACCGTCGCCCCGACCGGCGGCTGGGAGACCTTCACCGAGGTCACCACCACCCTCACCGCCGGGACGGGCCCGCTGTTCCTGCGGTTCACCGGGGGAGCGGGCGCCCTCTTCGACGTCGACCGCATCACCCTGACCCGCGCCCCGGCCACCGAGGACGAGGGCTCGTCCGACGTGCACCTCTTCTACTACCCGTGGTACGGCACCCCCGACGGCTCGGGGAGCTGGCGGCACTGGCAGCAGGGCGGCCACACCCCGCCCGACGCCATCGGCGCCGACCTCTACCCGAAGCTCGGCCCGTACGACTCCGGGGACATCGCCGGAGCCGTCGACCAGCACATGAAGTGGGTCCAGCGGTCCGGCGCGGGCGTCATCGTCTACAGCTGGTGGGGGCAAGGGGGTTACGAGGACTCCCTCGCCGGTGACGTCATGGGCGCCGCCGCCCGCCACGGCATCGAGGTCGCCTGGCACATCGAGCCCTACGGGGGCCGCACCGCCGCGTCCGTCGTCGACGACATCGGCTATCTGGAAGGGAAGTTCGGCGACCACCCCGCCTTCTACCGGGACGCGGCGAACGGCGACCGCAACGCCTACTACGTCTTCGAGAGCCTGAAGATCCAGGACTGGTCGGCGCTGGACGCCGTCAAGGACACCGCCATCGTCCTCGCCCAGACCACCGACACCAGCAAGGTCGACCACTTCGGCGGGATCTACACCTACGACGGCATCGCCGGGGCCACCGCCCCCGGCTGGAAGAACGCGGGCGACTACGCCAAGGCCAACGGACTCGTCTGGGCCCCCTCGGTCGCCCCCGGCTACCTCGACGACCGGGCCGTCCCCGGCAACACCACCCCCACCCTGGACCGCGAGGACGGCGCCTCCTACGACCTGGAGTGGAACAACGCCCTCGACCCGGCCATCGGCGGCGACCCCACCTGGGTCTCCGTCACCTCGTTCAACGAGTGGCACGAGGGCAGCTCCATCGAACCGGCCTCCTCCAGCCCGCCCCCGGGCCACGGCTACGCGACCTACGAGGGGGCGTACGGCACGACGGGGGAGGCCGCCGAGACGGCCTACCTCGACCGGACCGCGTACTGGGCGGACCGGTTCGAACAGCAGCTCCGCGAGCGCGGGTAGCCGCACCGGAGCCCGCACACGGACGGCCGCGTTCCGGCGGGAACGCGGCCGTTCCTCCGTATCCGGAGGTCTCACCCGTCCCGCTGGACGGTCCGCATCCGCCCGTACGCGTACACACACCCCGCCAGCGCCAGATCGGACAGCAGCATGAAGCCGATCGCGTAGCTGTCCTTGGCGCTGTAGATCGCGCCCATCACCAACGGCGGCACGAAGCCGCCCAGCCCGCCCATCGCCCCGACGATGCCCGTCACACTGCCCACCTTCGGCTGCGGCGTCACCTGCGAGACCAGGGCGAACACACTGCCGCTCGCGGTGCCGAGCCCGGCCGCCATGGCCAGCAGCGCGATCGTGCCCACCGGGTACAGCGGCGGCTCGAAGGCCTGCACGATCGCCATCAGCGCGGCCAGCAGCAGCGCCACCGAGGTCACCAGCGCCGGGTGCGCCCGGTCCGAGAGCCAGCCGCCGATCGGCCGGAAGACCACCGTGACCAGGGCGAACCCGGCCGCCTTGGTGCCCGCCTCGGTCGGCGACATCTCGTACCAGGTCTTCAGATACGTCGGCAGATACACCCCGAACGCCACGATGCCGCCGAAGCCGATCGCGTACAGCGCCGACAGCTCCCACGTCACCCGCAGCTTCCCTGCCTCGCCGAGCCGGTGCGTCAGCGTGTCCGTGGGGATCTTCCGGCCGGGGTGGTCGCTGACCAGGACGGCCGCCAGCAGCGCGTACACCACCAGCGCCCCCGCGACCACGAGGAACGGCAGGTTGTCGCCGTGCTTCGCGATGCGCGGCGTGAAGTAGCCCGACAGCGCCACCCCGCCCATGCCCATCCCGAACACCCCCAGCGCGAAGCCCCGTTTCGCGGGCGGGAACCACGAGTTGACCAGCGGAACGCCGATCGCGAACGTCGTCCCGCCGAGCCCCAGCAGGAAGCCGACCGCGAGCATCGCCCCGTAGGAGTTCTTCGCCGGGATCAGCAGCAGCACCGGCACGATCGTCAGCGCAGACACGAGCGGGAACATCAGCTTCGCGCCGTACTTGTCCGTCAGCGCCCCCACCGGGATCCGGCCGAGCGATCCGACGAGCACCGGCACGGCCACCAGGAAGGACTGCTGGAAGGAGCTGAGCCCCAGCCGGTCCTTGTAGTCCCCGGACATCGGCGCGATCAGGTTCCACGCCCAGAAGGTCAGCGCGAAGCCGACCGTGGCCAGGACGAGATTGCGGTACGCGGCCGCGGGCGGTGCGGCTGCCGCCGGTGCGGGCGGCTCGGGGGACTGCTTGACGGAGGGGTCCACACGAGCCAGTCAAGGGCGCGGGGCGCCGCACGGCCCGCCGGACTGCGCCGACCGGGGGACCGCGGGCGCCCCGGCCCTCCTCGGTCTCCCCTCAGCCGATATCGCCATGAGCTGGGACAATCACGGTATGGATCGGCTGGACAGGGAAATCCTCGGCATTCTCCAGGAGGACGCCCGGATCTCGTACCGGGATCTGGGCGTACGCGTGGGGCTCAGCGCCAACGCGGCGGGCGACCGTGTCCGCCGGATGCGCCGTGACGGGGTCATCCGGGGCTTCACCGTCATCGTCGACCCGGCCGCCGACACCCGTTCGGGCCTGGTGGTCTTCATCGATGTGACCCTGCGCCTCGACACGACGAACGAGGAGTTCGAGCGCTCGGTGCTGATGCTGCCCGGGATCACGGAGGTGGTGCACGTGACGGGCGGCCACGACTACCTCGTCCGGGCCACCGCCGCCGACCCGGCGGCCCTGGACACCCTGCTGCGCCGGCTGAAACGGGAGGCGGGCATCGCCCACTCCACCACCCGGATCGCCCTGCGGGCCGCCCCGAAGCACTGAGCCGCAGCACCCCCCCGGGCCGGACCGGCTCAGACCGGGGTCTGCCAGGTCACCGTCGTCGGACGGCCGTCCTCGCCGCGCCCGTCGTCCGCGACCACCAGCCGCACCCCGCTCCGGCCGTCCGGCAGCCGGACCGTGGCATCCACCTCCACCTCGATGGCCGACACCCCGGGCCTGCGGTGCGCGGCGGCCAGCGCCCCGCGCAGGGCGGCCAGCAGCTCCCGTCCCGTCTCCTCGTCCACCAGCGCGTCCACCGCCCCGGCGAACCGCACCGACGGCGGGAAGCCCAGCAGGGCCGCCGCGCCCCCGGTCTCCCGCAGCACCCGGCCCCGGAAGGTGCTCGGGGCCCCGGCGGGCGGCTGCTGGAGCGCGAAGATCGCGGTACGGACCTCCTGGATGGTGGAGTCCAGCTCGTCCACCGCCCGCCCCAGCAGCTCACCGGCCTCGGTCCCCCCGCTGCCGCCGGTCCCGGTCTCCGTCTCCCCGCTGCCGCCGACGTCCTCCGAGCTGCCGCCGGTGTCCTCCGACGCGGCCCGGCGGCGGGTCGACTCCAGCATCATCTCGGTGGCGAAGAGCCGCTGGACCACCAGATCGTGCAGGTCACGGGCGATCCGGTCACGGTCCTCGTACACCGCGAGCTGCTCCCGGTCGGCCTGCGCGTCCGCCAGCACCAGGGCGAGGGCCGCCTGCGAGGCGAACTGGGTCGCCAGCAGCCTGTCCATCTCCGTGTAGGGGCGCTCGCCGCGCCGCCGGGGCAGGGCGAGGGTCCCGATGAGCCGCCCGCCGCTCTGCAGTGGCAGCATCATGCTCGGCCCGAACCGGGAGCGTACGCCGGTGGTCATCCGGGGATCGGTGGCCGAGTCCTCGATGAAGACCGGTTCGCCGCCGAGCAGCTGCACCAGCACCGCGGAGCCGGGCTCGATCACCGTGCCGACGATGCCCGCCGGATCGTCCGGCGTGGACGCGGTGACGATCTCCATCCCGCCCTCCTCCGTCGGCTGGAGGATCACCCCGGCCGACGCGCCCGCCAGCACCCGGGCCCGCTCGGCCACCGTCATCAGCGCGTCGGCCGCGTCGGTACCGGTCAGCAGGGCCGTGGTGACGGCCGCCGCGCCCGTGATCCAGCGCTCGCGCTGCCGGGCCGTCGCGTACAGCCGGGCGTTGCCGATCGCGATGCCCGCCTGGGCGGCGAGGACCCGCAGCAGGCCGTGATCCGCTTCGTCGAACGGCCCCGACGGCTTCCCGGCGACGCAGAGCTGCCCGAAGACCTCGGTGTGGACCAGGACCGGCGCCCGGAGGACGTCCCGCGCCGGAGGGCGGCCGGGCGGTGGGTCCCGGTCCTGCGGGTCCTCCTCTGCCAGGGCGGCCGGCCCGCCGGAGGAGTCGTCCGGGAAGAGGTCGAGGTGCCGCCGCTCCGCCTCCGTCATCCCGGCGGTGTACAGCTCCTCGACCCGGTCCCGGTCCGGGTCCAGCACCCCGAGCGCACCGTGGCGGGCCCCGGTGAGGGCGGTGGAGGCGTCCACGATCTGCTGGAGGGTGGAGCCCAGCTCCAGGTCGCTGCCGACGTTGAGGACCGCCTCCAGGAGCATCGGCAGCCGCCCGACGCCGGACGGGCCGGACTCCACGGGCCCGTTCATCCGCGCTGCCCGCGCCGGCCGTTCCACCGCCCGGTCCGTGCCGACGCGCTCACCCCGCCAGCGGGTTGAGGACCATCGGCTGGATCTTGCCGTCCAGCATCGCGCCCAGACCGAGCACCGAGCAGACGTCGGGGCGCTCGGCGATGTGCACCGGCATCCCGGTCGCGTCGCGCAGCATCTGGTCGAGGCCCGGGAGCAGCGCGCTGCCGCCCACCATCATGATGCCCCGGTCCGCGAGGTCGGCCACCAGGTCCGGCGGGCAGTCGCGGAGCACCTTGCCCACCCCGTCGAGCACCGCGGTGAGCGGCGTGTGGATGGCCTGCCGTACGGCGGCGGTGTCGACCTGCACCGAGCGGGCCAGCCCGGTCGCCACGTCGCGGCCGTGGATCTCGGTGAGGGCGGGGCCGGTCAGCTGGAGGCCGTTGCCGTGCAGCGCCAGCTGGAGCGGGCGCACGGACTGGCTCGGCAGCAGCAGCTCGTGGTGCTGGCGCAGGTGCTGGATGATCGCCTCGTCGATCGCGTTGCCGCCCACCGGGATCCGGACGGCGGTCACGATCGAGCCCAGCGAGAGCACCGCGATCTGGGTGGTGGCGGCCCCGCACACCATGATCATGGTGGCGGTCGGCTGCTCGACCGGCAGCCCGCAGCCCACGGCCGCCGCGATCAGGGTGTCCACCAGCTCGACCCGGCGGGCGCCGAGCCCGACCAGGGTCTCCACCGTGGCGCGCTGGGCCAGCGGGTCGGCCTCGTGCGGGGTGCAGGCGGCGGCGCGCAGCCGGGGCTTGCGGCGCAGCTGGCGGCGGAGCTTGTCGCCCAGCAGGTGACGCAGCATCCGCTGGGCCATCTCGATGTCGACGACGGTGCCGCCGGAGACCGGACGGGCCACCCGGATGTACGCGGGGGTGCGGCCGGTCATCTGCTCGGCGAGCGCGCCGACGGCGATGAGGGAGCCGGTACGGGTGTTGACGGCGGCGACGCTCGGTTCGTCGACGACGAGACCGAGCCCCTTGACGTACACCCGGGTCCTCGCGGCCCCGAGATCGACGGCGATGTGGCAACGCTGCAACTGCTCAAGGCTGACGGTCACGGCGGGTTCTCCCGAGAGCGCGGATGGGGGGCACCGGCGGCAGCCGGTCTCTCCTTGCATGGTCGCGCTCTCCCGTCCGTCGCGCGCGCTGAGCTGCGCCGTAAGAGGGGCCGGAGCTGACGGCGCCTCAGGTCGCCGGGCCGGAAGCAGCCGCCGGGGCCGGATGGCCGCAGGCGGCCGTCGGATCGGCGGGCCGCGGACGGCCGTCGGATCAGCGGGCCGGCAGCAGCCGCTGGAACAGACCCCAGGTGAACTCCGCGACCCGTTCCCCGCCGGTGGCCGGGTCGGTGACGGCCAGTGACCAGCGGGTCGGGGCGCTGCCCTCCATCGGCCGGGCCGGGGGAAAGGCGCGGGCCGCCTCGTCCACCGTGCACGACCACGGGAGCAGCGCGTCCGGAGAGGTCAGCTCCGGCCCGGCCGCGCCCGGGGCCCGCACCAGCCACTCGTTCCACACGGCCCCGCCGGGCCCGGCCATCACCTCGAACCGCAGGTCCGGCCAGAGCGGCACCGGCCAGAGCAGCGCCTCGCACTCCAGATCCCCGACCCGGCGCGGCAGGACCGCCTCCGGTTCGCCGAGCACCGAGCGGTAGCGCCGCAGCGACCCCCGCCCCCGCGGCGCCCGGACCATGGCCTGCCAGCGGCGGTTGGCCTCCCGCATGTCGGCGAGGGAGGCGCTCAGTTCGTGCCGGGCCTCCTCGACCAGACCGGGCTGGTGGTCGGCCATCCGGCGCAGCAGGACGAGCTGGAACTGGAGGGGGCCGAAGGGGGCCGGAGCGGTCATGCCGCCCATCCTCCCGCGTGTCAGGCGTATCGGACGGCCGTCACCGGAATACGGGCTTCGTCACACGATCCTCACCTGTGCGGCTTCCCTGGTTGATCCGCGTACGCCTAACCTGCGGGCGCCATGGATTACTGCCACCCGTGCCGACGGCATCTCAACGGAGCCCTGGCCTGCGCCGGGTGCGGTACGCCCGCCGAGGCGCTGGGCCCCTTCGCCGTGCCCGCTCCGCACGTGCGTGACGCGTCGGACGGGGCCGCACCGCCGGGCGGGACGGCCGCGCCCGTCGACGGGGGAGGCCCCCGACGCGACGCCCGGCGCGACATCGGGCGTGGCACCCGGCGCGATGCCCGCCCGGAAGCCCGGCGTGACGCGCGGCGCGGTGCCGGCGCCCGTCCCGACGCCCGTCCCGGTGCCCGCCCCGCTTCGCGTCGGCGGCCCCGCGGCCGCCGTTCCCGGCGCGGCCGGACCGTCCTGCTGGGAGCCCTCGGGCTGCTCCTCGCGGCGGGCGCGCTGGGCCTGGCGGGCCTGGCCATGGCGCCCGAGCGGAACGACACCGCGGCCGACTACGTACGCGAGTCGCCGTCCGGCCCGTCCGGGGCCGCGCCCGAGGAGTCGTCCGCCGACGAGCCCCGCGATCCCGGCCCGGTCGGCACCCGGGCCGGGGTGACCACGGGCCCCGCGACCGACGCCTCACCGGCCGGCAGGCGCGGCGCGAGCCCCTCGGGGGAGCCGAGCCCCGGGCCCTCCGCCACCGAGGGGCCCACCGCCTCCCCGGCCCCCGACGACGTGGCCCCGTCCGACGCCCCGGACAGCCCGCCCGCCGATCCGCCGGAGCCGGACGAACCGCGGGATCCGACGACCGCGCCGGCGCCCCCGCCGCCCCCGGCGGAGCCGACGCCCAGCCCGACGCCGTCCTCCCCGACCTGCACCCGCTTCCTGTGGTGGTGCGCGTAGGTACGGTGGTCAGCCGGTCTCGCCCAGCATCCGGCGCAGCAGGTCCCGCAGGACCGTGCGCTCCGCGTCGGAGAGGCCGGACAGCGGCTCCCGGGCGAAGTCCAGCGCGTCCCGCAGCTCACGGGCCGTGCGCCTGCCCTTCTCCGTCGCGGCGGCCAGCTTGATCCGCCGGTCGGCCGGATCGGGCCTGCGCTCGACCAGCTCCCGGGTCTCCAGCCGGTCGATGATCCCGGTGACGTTGGACGGCTCGCACTTCAGCCTGAGGGCGATCTTCCGCATCGGCAGGGGATCCAGCGAGAGCAGCCCGAGCACCCGCGCCTGCGCCCCGGTGAGGGAGTGCTCGGCGGCGGCCCGGTCGTACTCCTCGTGGTAGCGCGCCACGACGGCGCCGATGAGTTCGACGACCTCAAGGGTCAGGGGGTCTGCGCGAGTGGCCATGGGCCACAGCGTACCGATTTACTTGACATCATGAAATATTGAGGAGCATGGTTGTTTCATGTCATGAAGCTTTTCGCGTCACCGGGCGCGGAAGCACACCCCTCGTATGACATTGAGGAGAACCCGAGCCCATGTCTGCAGCACTTCCCACGTCCAGCCGTGAATGGCACCTGGTCGCCCGCCCGCACGGCTGGCCCAAGGCAGAGGACTTCGCGCTGCGCGAGGCCGAGGTCGCCGCTCCGGCCGAGGGCCACGTCCTCGTCCGCAACAAGTTCTTCTCGGTCGACCCGTACATGCGCGGCCGGATGAACGACGTGAAGTCCTACACCCCGCCCTTCCAGCTCGACCACCCCATGGAGGGCGGCGCGGTCGGCGAGGTCATCGCCTCGAACGCCGAGGGCCTCGCCGTCGGCGACCACGTCCTGCACCGCCTCGGCTGGCGCGAGATCGCCGACGTGTCCGCGAAGCACGCGGTCAAGGTCGACCCCGACCTCGCCCCGCTCTCCGCCTACCTCGGCGTGCTCGGCATGACCGGACTCACCGCCTACGCGGGCCTGTTCGACGTCGCCTCCTTCAAGGAGGGCGACGCGGTCTTCGTCTCCGGCGCGGCCGGCGCCGTCGGCAGCCAGGTCGGCCAGATGGCGAAGCTCAAGGGCGCCTCCCGGGTCATCGGCTCCGCGGGCTCCGACGAGAAGGTCAAGCTCCTCACCGAGGAGTACGGCTTCGACGCCGCGTTCAACTACAAGGACGGGCCCGTCCGCGACCAGCTCAGGGAAGCGGCCCCCGACGGCATCGACGTCTACTTCGACAACGTCGGCGGCGAGCACCTGGAAGCCGCGATCTCCTCGCTCAACGTGCACGGCCGCGCCACCATCTGCGGAATGATCGCCCAGTACAACGCGACGGAGCCGACCCCCGGCCCGAGCAACATGGCGCTGATCATCGGCAAGCGGCTCCGCCTCCAGGGCATGCTGGTCGGGGACCACGCCGACCTCCAGCCCCAGTTCGTCCGGGACGTCGCCGGGTGGCTGGCCTCGGGCGAGCTGAAGTACCAGGAGACGACGGTCGAGGGCATCGAGCACGGCTACGACGCGTTCGTCGGGCTGCTGCGCGGCGAGAACACCGGGAAGATGATCGTTTCGCTGGTCTGACCCGCCCCCGGCCGGTCAGAGTCACGCGTTAGGCTCGTCCCCAGGCCGTCGCGATCCGTGGGCGCGAGTCGCGGCGCACCAACAGGAGGAATCCTCACATCATGACCATCCAGAAGATCGACGTCGCCTACACCGCCGTCGCCACCGCCGAGAACGGCCGCGACGGACGCGTCTCCTCCGACGACGGTCAGCTCGACGTCGTCGTCAACCCGCCGAAGGCCATGGGCGGCAGCGGCGCGGGCACCAACCCCGAGCAGCTCTTCGCGGCCGGCTACAGCGCCTGCTTCCAGGGCGCGCTGGGCGTCGTCGCCCGCCAGGAGAAGGCCGACATCTCCGGCTCGACCGTGACCGCCTCGGTCTCGATCGGCAAGACGGAGGCCGGCGGCTTCGGCCTGGAGGTCGCGATCAGCGCCTCCATCCCGAACGTCGACGCCGCCACCGCGCAGGCGCTCATCGAGAAGGCCCACCAGGTCTGCCCGTACTCGAACGCCACCCGCGGCAACATCAACGTCGCGCTCTCGGTCGCCTGACCACAGAGCCGCTGACCACAGCGCCGTACGAGGACCGCACCCACTCCGGGGTGCGGTCCTCACCGCTTTCCGCCCGCCAGTACGCTGACGCCCATGAGTGATCTCGGGGCGGGTTTCGGCTACTTGATGAAGGGGCAGCGCTGGGTTGCCCAACACGGACGATGGTTCGGCTTCGGGCTGCTGCCCGGACTCGTCACCCTCGTCATCTACGCCGGAGCTCTGATCGGACTCGGCTACGGAGCCGACGACTTCGTCGGCTGGGCGACGCCGTTCGCCGACGGCTGGTCCTCGCCCTGGCAGGGAATCCTGCGCACCGGGCTGACCGCGTTGGTCTTCGTCTTCGGCCTGTTCCTCGCGGTCATCACCTTCACCGCCGTGACCCTCCTGGTCGGCCAGCCCTTCTACGAGTCGCTCTCCGAGGAGGTCGACCGCAGCGAGGGCGGCGACGTCCCCGAGTCCGGACTGCCGCTCTGGCGGGAACTGTGGATCTCCGCCCGCGACTCCGTGCGCATCCTGCTGCGCGTCGCCCTGTACGGGATCGCCCTCTTCGCCTGCGGTTTCATCCCCGTCGTCGGGCAGACCGTGGTCCCCGCGATCGGCTTCTGCGTCTCCGGCTACTTCCTGGCCGAGGAGCTGACCGCCGTCGCCCTCCAGCGCCGGGGCATGGTCCTGGGGGACCGCCTCGTCCTGCTGCGCGGACGCCGGATGCTGGTGCTCGGCTTCGGCGTCCCGCTGACCCTGGCCTTCCTCATCCCCGTGGTCGCGGTGTTCCTGATGCCGGGAGCCGTCGCCGGGGCCACCCTCCTCGCCCGCGACCTGGTCGACCCGGACACGGCGGCGGACCCGGGCCCCGGGCCCGGCACCGCCGACAGCGGTGACGCGCCGGCCCCCCGGGCGTGGTCCGCGTGACCGAGCTGCTGGCGGTCGCCGCCATCACCGTCCTCGCCGTCGTCTCGCCGGGCGCCGACTTCGCCATGGTCGTGCGCAACAGCTATCTGTACGGGCGCACCACCGGCGTCCTCGCCGCCACCGGCGTCGCGGCGGGCGTCCTGGTCCACGTCACGTACACGATGCTCGGCGTCGGGCTGCTCATCGCCTCCTCGACGGCCCTGTTCACCGCGGTCAAGCTGGCGGGCGCCGCCTACCTCGTCTACATCGGGGTGCGCACCTTCCTGGCCCGCGCGGACCTCGACGTCGACCTGAGCGACCGGCCGGGCCTCTCCCCGTTCGGGGCGCTGCGCAGCGGCTTCCTGACCAACGCCCTCAACCCGAAGACGACCCTGTTCGTCGTCGCGACCTTCACCCAGGTCGTCGGCCCCGGTACCGCCCTGTGGCAGCAGGCGGGCTACGGCCTGTTCATGTCGGCCGCCCACCTCGGCTGGTTCGCCCTGGTCGCGCTGTTCTTCTCGCACTCCCGGCTGCGCGGTGCGATGCTGCGCCGCCAGAAGGCGCTCAACCGCTCGATCGGCTCGGTCCTGGTCGGCCTCGGCGTCACCCTGGGGCTGGCCCGCTGAGCCGAGCGCCGAAGAGGGGGAGGTCTCAGCGCACCGAGAACGCGTACTCGGTGCGCGAGACGAACTCCTCGCCCGGCCGGAGCACCGTGGAGGGGAACTCCGGCCGGTTCGGCGAGTCGGGGAAGTGCTGGGTCTCCAGCGCGATCCCGGCGCACGGCCCGAACGGCCGCCCGTCGAAGTGGTCGGCCGTGTAGAGCTGGAGCCCCGGCTCGGTCGTCCGCACCGTCAGCACCCGCCCGGACGCCGCGTCGTACAGCTCGGCGGCGACACCGGCCGCCTCCCCGGCCCCCTCCTCCAGCACGAAGTTCTGGTCGTAGCCCGCGCCCACCGCACGCATCCCCCGGAAGTCGAACCGGGTCCCGGCCACCGGCCGCAGCTCACCGGTCGGCACCGACGCCGCGTCCACCGGGGTCACCTGCCCCGCCGCGATCCGCAGCTGCTGCCCGAGCGCGCTCCCGCTGTCCGCGCCCGCCAGGTTCCAGTACAGATGGCTCGTCGGGTTCAGTACGGTCGGGGCGTCGGTCACCGCCCGGTAGACGAGCCCCAGCGCCCCGCCGGGCCCCAGGGTGTACGTCACCGAGAAGTCGAGCCGCCCCGGATAACCCTCGTCCCCGTCCGCCGAGACCAGGGACAGCCGCACCCCGCCCGGGACCGCCACCGCGTCCCACACCCGCTTGTCGAAGCCCCTGGCCCCGCCGTGCAGATGATTGCCGCCCTCGTTGGGCGTCAGGCGGTGCGTGCGCCCGTCCAGGACGAACGACGCGCCCCCGATCCGGTTCGCGTACCGCCCGACCACCGCGCCGAAGTAGGGGGCCGGGAACTCCTCGTAGCCCGCGACGTCCGGCAGCCCGAGCGCCACAGGGGCGGACGAGCCGTCCCGCCCGGGCACCTGGACCGACTGCACGATCGCGCCGTAGGTCAGGACCCGCACCCGGACCCCGTCCCGCTCCAGCGTCCACCGGCCGACCGGCGACCCGTCCGCGAGGGCGCCGAAGTCTTCCGTGTACGTGGCCGTATCCGCGTACGTGGCCGTGTCCGCGCTGGTCGTCATGGTCACCGACCCTACGCGGGCGGCTCGGGGGCCGTGATGGTGCGGTAGGCGATCTCCGCCAGCCGGGCCTGGCCGTCGCGGCTCGGATGGAACCAGTCCCACTGGCTGAGCTGCTTCCCGGTGAAGCGGAAGTCGAACACCGCCCCGCCGTCGTACCGGCAGTACCGGTCCTCCGCGCACACGTCCCGCAGCACCCCGTTGTACGCCACCACCCGCTCCCGCACCGCCTCCCGCCGGGCCACGGCCGCCGGGCCCAGGTCGTCCGCGTCGGCCAGCATCGACCGGCAGATCCCGAGCTGCCAGATCTTCTTGCCCAGCTCGTTCACCCGCCCCGTCGACCAGAGCCGCTTCAGGTCCGGCACGCTGGAGACGTACACCTGCGCCTTCGGGGCCCCGGCCCGCAGCTGCCGCATCGACGCCTCGAACGACGCCCGGAAGTCCGCCACCGGCGTCATCATCCGCACCGAGTCCCGGCACGCGTCGTTCGCGCCCGTCATCACCGTCACCAGCTCCGGCCGCTCCTTCGCCGCCAGCGCCATCTGCTCGGGCAACTGCACCATCCGCGACCCCGACACCGCGTGGTTCCAGCTGCGGTCCGCCGCCCCGGACGGGCCGAGCAGCCGGACCGCGAGACTCCGCACCGCGTCGTCCGAACCGGTCGCCCACGACACCTCGGGGCAGTCGGCCAGCACCGAACACGCGTCGAAGCCCCGGGTGATCGAGTCCCCGACCGCCGCGACCGACGCGGGCCGCGGGTTCCAGTCCGGGGTGGGGGAGGGAGAAGGGGACGGGGAGGCGCCGCGGGTGGCCGCCGGCGCGTTCCGCGACACGCCGCCCTCCGCCCCGCCGGAGCCGCACCCGGCGAGCGCGGCGACGCCGAGAGACGAGAGCGCCGTCAGTACGGCGGCAGCGGTACGCATCTGTGGGCGTGTCGCACGCTCCGGCATCAGTCGGATCCCCTCCGGTCAACCAGTGGCCTATGCCCCTGGACATGCCCCCCGGCAAGCACACGATCCCCAGGTCGGGGCTCTGCGCGCCCTGCCGGGTGAAACCCGGCGAATCAGGGGCCCGAGACCGACGGTACGTCACACGGACGGCCCCGGCGCACGGTAGCTTTTCCCCGTCGAAGCAGTGGCGTCCCGCCCGCCCGCGCACGCACGGGCGGCTCCGGTACATTACGTCACGTCACATACTGTCCCTTTTCAGGAGATTAGCTCCCGATGCTGTTTACTGATGACAACCTCGGGCTCTGGCCGGAAAGAGGCGGTACGGACGCGAGGCCGCTGGGGAAGGCGTACCTCGTCCCACACGGGAGGTTCCGGTGACGACACGTGGAGTCCTGTACGTTCACTCCGCACCGCGCGCGCTCTGCCCACATGTCGAGTGGGCAGTGGCGGGCGTCCTCGGTGTGCGGGTCCAGTTGGACTGGATCAGGCAGCCGGCCGCGCCCGGCACCTGGCGGTCCGAATTCTCCTGGAAGGGCCGCGTCGGCACCGCCTCGCAGCTCGCCTCCGCCCTGCGCGGCTGGGACCTGCTGCGCTTCGAGGTGACCGCCGAGCCGTGCCCCACCGCCGAGGGCGAGCGCTACAGCTCCACCCCCGGCCTCGGCATCTTCCACGCCGTCACCGGCATGCACGGCGACATCCTGGTCCCCGAGGACCGGCTGCGGGCCGCGCTGGCCCGGTCGGTGCGCGGTGAGAGCGACCTGGAGACCGAGATCGCCGGCCTCCTCGGCAAGCCGTGGGACGACGAGCTGGAGCCCTTCCGCCACGCGGGCGAGGGCGCCCCGGTCCGCTGGCTCCACCAGGTGGTCTAGCCGCCGGGGCGCGAGATCAAGCCCCTCCGGTGCTCCTGACCTTGCGGTGACCGGTGCGAAATGAAGCCCCTCCGGCGATTGAGGAGCGGGGTCCGGGGCAGAGCCCCGAAGGACGACGAAGCCCGCCTCCCGGACCCCGGGAAGCGGGCTTCACACGTACAGGTCAGGCGGACGGCCGCCCCGTCACACGGATCGGAACGCGAGCACCACGTTGTGCCCGCCGAATCCGAACGAGTTGTTGATCGCCGCGATCGGCCCCTCGGGCAGCACCCGCGGCTCACCGCGCACGATGTCCGCGTCGATCGCCTCGTCCAGCTCGTCGATGTTGATGGTCGGCGGAGCGATGCGGTGGTGCAGCGCCAGGACCGTGGCCACGGTCTCGATGCCGCCCGCGCCACCGAGCAGGTGACCCGTCATCGACTTCGTCGCGGAGATCGCGACATGGTCGAGGTCGTCGCCCAGCACCTTGCGCAGCGCCTTGATCTCGGCGAGGTCGCCCTGCGGCGTCGACGTGGCGTGCGCGTTGAGGTGGACCACCTCGGACGGCTTCAGGTCGCTGGAGTCCAGCAGGTTCTGCATCGCGGCGGCGATGCCCCGCCCGGTGGGCTCGGGCTGCGCGATGTGGTGGGCGTCGGCCGACAGGCCCTGGCCCAGCACCTCGCAGTAGACCCGCGCGCCACGCTTGGCGGCGTGCTCGGCGGACTCCAGGACGACGACGCCCGCACCCTCGCCGAGGACGAAGCCGTCCCGGCCGGTGTCGTACGGGCGCGAGGCCGTCTCGGGCTCGTCGTTGTTCTTGGACATCGCCATCATGTTGGCGAACGCGGCGATCGGCAGCGGGTGGATCGCCGCCTCGGTGCCACCGGCGACGACCACGTCGGCACGGCCGGTACGGATCATCTCGACGGCGTACCCGATCGCCTCCGCGCCCGAGGCGCAGGCGGAGACGGGCGTGTGGACACCGGCCTGGGCGTTGACCTCCAGGCCGACGTTGGCCGCCGGGCCGTTGGGCATGAGCATGGGAACGGTGTGCGGGGAGACGCGGCGTACGCCCTTCTCCTTCAGCACGTCGTACTGGTCGAGCAGGGTGGTCACACCGCCGATGCCGGAGGCGATGACCGAGCCCAGACGCTCGGGGACGATGCTCTCGTCCTCGCCCGCCTTGGCGGTGAAGCCCGCGTCCGCCCAGGCCTCGCGGGCCGCGATCAGCGCGAACTGCGCCGAGCGGTCCAGCTTGCGGGCCAGCGGGCGGGGAAGGACGTCGCCCGGGTCGACGGCCGCGAGGGCGGCGATCCGGACGGGCAGTTCGGCGAAGCGCTCGCCTTCGAGAGGCTTGACGCCGGACCGGCCGGCCATCAGACCTTCCCAGGTCGATGCGGAGTCGCCACCCAGCGGAGTGGTTGCGCCGATACCGGTGACGACCACGGTGCGATTGGTCGAGTTCACTGGAAAATCTTCTCCACGTGTAGAGGGTCGTGAATCAGCGGCGCCACCGCCGGGTGGCGACACAGCCGGGCTGGGATCAGCCCTGGTGCTTCAGGATGTAGTCGGCGGCGTCGCCGACCGTCTTGAGGTTCTTGACGTCCTCGTCGGGGATCTTGACGTCGAAGCGCTCCTCGGCGGCGACGACGACCTCGACCATGGACAGCGAGTCGACGTCCAGGTCGTCGGTGAAGGACTTGTCCAGCTGGACGTCCTCGACCGGGATACCGGCGATCTCGTTGACGATCTCGGCGAGACCGGTGACGATCTCTTCCTGCGTGGCGGCCATCTTGGCGCTCCTTCGGTGGGTTTCTTCAGGGTTCGTGCGTACGGACCAAAAGGTCCGGTGTGCCTAGGGGAGGGTAACGACCGTCGCGGCGTAGACGAGACCCGCCCCGAAGCCGATGACGAGCGCGGTGTCGCCGCTCTTCGCCTGACCGGTCGCCAGGAGCCGCTCCATCGCGAGCGGAATCGAGGCGGCGGACGTGTTGCCGGTGGATTCGACGTCACGGGCGACCGTGACGTGCTCCGGCAGCTTCAGGGTCTTCACCATCGAGTCGATGATCCGCATGTTGGCCTGGTGCGGAATGAAGACGTCCAGGTCCTCCGGGGCGATCCCGGCCGCGTCCAGCGCCTGCTGGGCGACCTTCGCCATCTCGTAGACGGCCCAGCGGAAGACCGCCTGGCCCTCCTGCGTGATGGCCGGGAACTTGATCTCGCCCTTCGCGTCGAGCGGCAGCTTGGAGGCGTCGCCGGCGTGCAGGTCGTTCCAGGCCACCGTCTGCTTGATGGTGTCGGACTTGTCGCCCTCGGAGCCCCACACGGTCGGGCCGATGGCCGGTTCCTGGGAGGGGCCGACGACGACCGCGCCCGCGCCGTCACCGAACAGGAAGGCCGTCGCGCGGTCCTCCAGGTCGGTCAGGTCGCTGAGCCGCTCCACGCCGATCACCAGGACGTACTCCGCGGAACCCTCGACGATCATGCCCTTGGCGAGCGTGAGGCCGTAGCCGAAGCCCGCGCAGCCGGCCGAGATGTCGAAGGCGGCGGGCTTGCCCGCGCCGATCCGGTGGGCGATGTCGGTGGCGACGGCCGGGGTCTGCTTGAAGTGCGAGACGGTCGAGACGACGACCGCGCCGATCTGCTCGGGATCGATGCCCGCGTCGGCCATGGCCTTGCCGGACGCCTCGATCGACATCGCGGCCACGGTCTCCTCCTCGGAGGCCCAGTGGCGGGTGACGATGCCGGAGCGGGAGCGGATCCACTCGTCGGACGAGTCGATCGTCTCGAGGATCACCTCGTTCGGCACGACCCGGGTCGGGCGGTAGCCGCCGACCCCGAGGATCCGCGCGTACGGGGCGCCCTTGCTGGGCCTGATCTTCGACATGCTCGCTCCTTAGGCGCCTGCGTGCTCGGAAATGAGCGCGCGGGCCGCGTCGAGGTCGTCGGGGGTCTTGAGCGCGAGTGTCTTCACGCCGGGCAGCGCGCGCTTGGCCAGCCCGGTCAGCGTGCCGCCGGGGCTCAGCTCGACGAGTGCGGTGACGCCCAGCGACTGGAAGGTCTCCATGCACAGGTCCCAGCGGACCGGGTTGGCGACCTGCCCGACCAGCCGGGCGATGACCTCGGTGCCGGTGGCCACGGTGTGGCCGTCGGCGTTGGAAACGTAGCGCACGGTCGGGTCGGAGACCGTGAGGTCGCCGACCGCCGCGCGCAGCTTCTCCACGGCCGGGGCCATGTGGTGCGTGTGGAACGCGCCGGCCACCTTCAGCGCGACGACCCGGCGCACGCCCTCGGGCTTGTCGGCCTCCAGGTCGGCGATCTGGGCGGCGGTGCCCGCGGCGACGATCTGGCCGCCGCCGTTCACGTTCGCCGCGGTCAGGCCGAGCTTCTCCAGGTGCGGGATCGTTACGTCGGGGTCGCCGCCGAGGAGGGCGGCCATGCCGGTCTCGGAGACCGCGGCGGCCTCGGCCATGCCGAGCCCCCGGGTGCGGACGAAGCGCAGCGCGGCCTCGTCGTCGATGACGCCCGCGAGCGCGGCGGCGGTGATCTCACCGACGCTGTGGCCCGCGACGACGGACGGCGAGGCGTCCAGGGCGGCTGCCGAGAGCAGTCCGGCGGCGACCAGGAGCGGCTGGGCCACGGCGGTGTCGCGGATCTCGTCCGCGTCGGCGTGCGTGCCGTAGTGGGCAAGGTCGAGCCCGATGGCGTCGGACCAGGCCGCGATGCGGTCGGAGGCACCGGGGAGGTCGAGCCAGGGAGTCAGGAAGCCGGGCGTCTGAGCGCCTTGGCCGGGAGCGACGAGTACGAGCACCCTCACACTCTCTCTTGTGGACGGCTCCGCACGCCCGTGGGGACAGGGACGAAGAACCGTCGGGGGAATTGTTGAAGTCCAACAAAAGTCTAGGACTGAGGATCCGCTGCGGCCAAGCGCCCCAGGATCAGGGCGATCCGCAGCGTGAACGCGGAGCGCACGTCGGAGGGTGACCATCCGGTGACGTCGGTCACACGTCGCAGCCGGTAGCGCACGGTGTTGGGGTGCACGAAAAGCATCCGGGCGGCGCCTTCCAGGCTACTCGCCTGCTCCAGATAGACACTCAGTGTTTCCAGCAGCGCCGAACCGGCCTCTTCCAGCGGTCTGTAGATCTCCTCCACCAGCTGGTCCCGCGCGGCCGGGTCTCCGGCCATCGCCCGCTCCGGGAGGAGATCGTCCGCCAGGACCGGCCGGGGCGCGTCCTGCCAGGCCGAGCACGCCTTCAGCCCGGCCGCCGTCGCCTGCGCGGACCGGGTCGCCGCCAGCAGGTCCGGCACCACCGGTCCCGCGACGACCGGCCCGGCGGCGTACGGCCCGATCAGGGCCTTGGCGACCTGGAGAGGATTGTCGCTGCCGCCCGCGATGACGACGAGGCGGTTGCCCAGGACGCCGGTGAGGACCTGGAGCTTGGCGTGCCGGGCGGCGCGCCGGATGGCCTCCACGGTCAGCTCGCTGTCCCCGTCGGGCGCGGTGCCGAGGATCACGCACACGTGCTCGGGCGAGTTCCAGCCGAGCGCGGCGGCCCGGGACACGGCCCCCTCGTCGGCCTCGCCGGAGAGCACCGCGTTCACCACGAGGGACTCCAGCCGGGCGTCCCAGGCGCCCCGGGCCTCGGCGGCCTGGGCGTACACCTGAGCGGTGGCGAAGGCGATCTCGCGCGCGTAGACGAGGAGCGCCTCCCGCAGCACCGACTCGTCTCCCGGGGCGGCGACCTCGTCGATCGCGGCCTCCATGACCTCGATCGTGGTGCGCACCATCTCCACGGTCTGCCGCAGGGTGATGGCCCGGGTCAGTTCGCGCGGGGCGGTGCCGAACACATCGGTCGAGATGGCCTGCGGGGTCTCGGGATGCCGGAACCACTCGGTGAACGCGGCGATGCCGGCCTGGGCGACCAGGCCGATCCAGGACCGGTTCTCCGGAGGCATCGCCCGGTACCACGGCAGCGATTCGTCCATGCGGGCAATCGCGTTCGCGGCCAGTCGGCCGGAGGACTGCTCCAGCCGTTTCAGGGTCGCGGCGTGCAGGTGGGCGTCGTGGGCGGGGGGCAGCTCAGGATCGGGTCGGGGCACGAGGACAAGACTGCCTTATCGGGCCGGTGGTTCGGTGGGCCGGGGCGACGGTGCACCGTACCGGCGGGTAGACGAACACCTGACGCAACTGTTCCGCTTCCGCGGCGGTACGACGGGGCGTCTCCGGGCTACCGTGGCCGGGTGATTTCCGTGCACCGGTCCGATGACCGCTACCGGGGCGGGGACGAGGCCGCCGGGATCGTCACCCGGCACGCCCTCTCCTTCGGTCCCCACTACGACCCGGACAACCTCCGCTTCGGCCCGATCCTGGCCTGCAACGAGGAACGCCTCGCCCCCGGTGCGGGCTTCGAGGAGCACGCGCACAGCCATACGGAGATCGTCACCTGGGTCGTCGAGGGCGAGCTGACCCACCGCGACTCGGCCGGCCACTCCACCGTCGTCCGCGCCGGGGACGTGGCCCACCTGAGCGCCGCCTCCGGCGTCCGCCACGTCGAACGCAACGACGGCGCCGACCCGTTGACCTTCCTCCAGATGTGGCTGGCCCCCCTGGAGCCGGGCGGCGAACCCTCGTACACGGTGGTCCCCGGCATCGCCGACTCCACTCCGTACGCCCTGCCCGGCGCGGGCGCGATGCTCCATGCCCGCCGCCTGAGCGGGGGCGAGCGCACGGCGGTCCCGGACGCGGCGCGCGCCTACGTCCACGTGGTGCGGGGGCGGGTCGCCCTGGCCGACGCGGAACTGGGCCCCGGCGACGCCGCCCGGATCACCGGAGCGGAGGGGCTGGAGGCGGTCGCCGTGGCGGGGCCCGCGGAGCTGCTGGTGTGGGAGCTGGCGGGGTGAGGCCCGACGGCGCCGGCTCGCGAAGGGGAGCGGCGGCCTGATCCTCGTGCGGCCTTTTCTTCAAGACCACCCGACGGACCCGCCGCCGATCTCCTACCGGGAGGCGACGCCCGCGGCGGTCGTCGGCGTCCTCGTCCAGCGCACCGTGCTGCGGCGCAGCCTCGACACGATCTCGCGGCGGCGGGGTCTCGTCCTCACGACCGACCACATCCACCAGAACAGCCGCGGCGCCTCCCTCGTCGCCGAGGCCATCGACACCGGTCTGCTGACCCGGAGCGCGTAGCGGCGGCCGGGCGCTTCCGGGGCCCGGCGGTGCCTCACAGGGAGCGGCGGGCCCGCCAGAGGTCGCGGAGCAGGGCGATCTCGGCCATGTGGTGGATGAGTTCCAGGTTGGCGTTGGCCAGCACACCGATGTACGGGTCGTCGGGGTCGGAGCCGTACGGATACTGCGAGAGCCCGACCGTGTCGAGCTGCTCGTCGGTGAGCGTGGCGATGCTCGCGCGGTGGCGGTCGATCGTCTTCCAGAACCGGTCGAGCGCCAGGGAGGCGGACGGCGTGAAGTCGACCAGGAGGTGCGGATCCCGCCGCCGTTCGCCGAAGGTCCACTCCCACCGGCCCGCGAAGTCGGAGTGCAGGTGGGCCAGCCGCCAGGCGATGGTGGTGACCGGCACGACGTCGGGCTCCGGCTCACCGGTGAACGCGAGGACCTCCGCTACCCGTTCGGCGCTCACGCTCCAGTCCTCGGCGATCTTCGCCACGGACATGCCGCCCGCCGCCTGCCGCGCGACCTCCGCGTACTCGCTCGCCGGGATCTCCGGCGCCCCCTTGTCCATGACCCAGGCGCCGGGCCCGTACGCCCGCGGTGTCACCGCCTCGTCCCGGCGCCGGACCGACCAGCTGCCGGGGGCCGGCTCCCACAGGAACTCCTCGTCCCCGAGGCCCTTCAGCCGGACCTGGGCCATCTCCCGCGCCTGGTCGAACTGCTCGATGAGGATGCTCAGCCGGTCGGTCCGTCGATCGTGGTCGTTCATGCGCGGCTCCCTGGTCGTCGCGCCACGCGATCCACGGCGCACGGAGGAAGCTAACGGCTCGCCTCACGGGGCGCGACCGAATACCCGGGAGGACGGCGGCCTGCCGGACGCAGCAGGTCAGGCCTCGGCGCGCTTCTCGCGCTTGTCCGCGATCCGGTCCAGCTCGCGCATCGCCTGGGCGTGCCCGCTCATCCGCCGGCTCACCTGTCCGCTCGTGAACAGCGCGGTCCCCACGAGCGCTACGGGAACGGAGAGGCCCAGGACGAGCAGCGCCTCGGGCCAGTCGCGTTCGTCCTGGCAGTAATCGCCCTTCCACAGCCCCTCGTTGGCCGTGCCGCCCTCCGTGAACAGACGTGCCTCGCACTCGGCGGTGTGGCCGCTGCGCGTCTCGACCGTGTAATCCGTGAGCAGCAGAATCGCGCACCAGCCCCACAACAGGGCCGACAGGAGCAGCAGACCGGCTCCCCAGTTACGTATACGGGTGGACTGCTGCCGGAATTCGAGGTCGTAGTCCCGTGATCGCATGGCGGATGAATCTAGCAGCGTGCGCCGGGCCGCCGATCCGCCTCAGGGCAACGTGCGGGTGAGCCAGACCACTTCGCCGTTCTCCTCCATGGAGACGCGGACCCGTTCGAACGCGAGCTTCTCCAGGACGCGGAACGACGGGGTGTTCCACGTGGCGACGGTCGACCAGAGCCTCTTCCGCCCGGTGGCCGCGGCGGCTTCGAGCACCGCACCGGCCGCCTCGGTGGCATAGCCGTGCCCGTGGGCGCGCTGGAACAGCTCGTACGCGATCTCGGGCTCCTCCAGGGTGGAGCGGCCGATGATCAGCCCGGCGTACCCGATGAAGTCGCCCTCCTCGCGGCGCTGGATGGGCAGCAGGGCGATCCCCGTGGTCTCCGTCGCGGCGAGCAGTTCCCCTAGGGACGTCCGGATGCGCTCGACCGGGGGCTTGCCCTTGCCGCGTTCGGCGAGCAGGTCGCTGAACCCCTCGGCGTCCGACTCGGCCCACGGCCGCAGGATCAGCCGCTCGGTCTCCAGGTGGTAGGGCATGGTCTCGTAGGTCGGCATGGGCCCACTCTGCCACCGCGTCCCGGCCGGTCACCCGGGGCCGGGAGCGTCCTTGCGCGCGCGGACGGCCAGGACGGCGACCAGCAGGGTCGGTACGAGCAGGAGCGAGAAGGTGATGGCGTAGCCCCCCAGCCGGCTCGTCCCGGCGGCCAGCCCGGCGTTGAGCACGGCGGTGGCGAACGCCAGGACGACGACCTGCCCGAGGTTCATGTTGGTCTGCATCGCGCTGGTGGTGTGGCCCAGCCGGTCCGGTGCGCTGTGCGAGAGCGACAGCACGGTGACGCACGGGTCGAGCATCCCCATCCCGATCGCCGCCAGCGGCATGGCCGCCATCGCGAGCAGCGGGGAGACGCCGGAGAGGCTGCCCGCCACGGCGAAGGCGACGGACACCGCCATGATCAGGGCGCCGACCGTGACGAGCCGGTGCCGGGCGACGTCCTGGAGGAGCTTGCCCTGCGCCCACGACGCGACCGCCCACAGCACGGCGGAGGCGGTGAACGCCACGCCGACCGTCACCGCGGCCACCCGCCGCTCGGTGATCAGCATCAACGGCACCAGCGCCTCGACGGTGAAGTACGTACCGGAGGTCAGCCCGCGCAGCAGCACCGCGGTGGGCAGCCCCCGGGCACTGCGCCAGGTGCCCTCCGGCAGCAGACGGGGCGCGAAGACCACCAGCAGCGCGACCCCGGCGACGACGAACAGCAGGTGCCGCACGTCCCAGCCGGAGACGCCGTACTGGCCGAGCGCCGCGCCCAGGCTGAGCATCCCCGCGACCAACAGCGGCGGCCGGGAGGCGCGTTCCCCGGCGGGCGGGAGGTCGGCGGGCGGGGCCTGGTCGCTCCCTCCGGCGGGAGCCTTCCTCAACACCGCGACCAGGGCGATCGCGGGCAGCGCGGTCAGCACGGCCAGGCCGTAGAAGACCGTCCGCCAGGACCACGCCTCGGCGACCACTCCGGCGACCGGCGGTCCGACCAGCGACGGGATGATCCAGCTCGCGCTCATCATCGCGAGCATCCGGGGCCGCAGGTACTCCGGATACGACTGCCCGATGGCGGTCGTCACCGACACCGCCACCATCCCGGCCGCCAGACCGTCGACGAAGCGGCCGGCCACCAACTGCCAGACGGAGACGCTGGACGCCGACACCAGCAGCGTCACCACGGAGAGGATCATGCCCAGCGCCAACGGCCGCCGGGCGCCGGAGCGGTCCGCCCAGTGCCCGCCCAGCACGCCCCCGAGCAGGCTGGCAGCGACAAAGCTGCCCGCCACCAGGGGGAACAGGGACACCCCGTCCAGATCCTCGGCCGCCGTCGGCAGCGTCGGCACCACGGCCAGCGCGGCGAAGCCGGTCAGGAACATCACCGTGGCGAAGGTCAGCGTGGCCGCCGCGTACGGCCGGGAGAAGATGCCCGGCAGAGTGTCGCCGGTGTCGCTCGGTGGGGGGCGGAGTGCCTGTTCAGCAGTCATGGACGTCCCGTTGACGTGGCTCGACACCCCGAGGCTTGGTCTGGACCACCCGGAGCCAGCGCGAAGCTATGTCACGGGCCGACCACCGGGCAATCGCTTTTCCGGCGGCGTCGCCCGTCCTTCGTCGGCGTCGCCGCGGCCGTCATCCGCGCTGCCGGCGACTCGCGACGTGAGGCAGCGGACAGCCTTCCGGATCAGCGCCACCGCGGCGGGATGTTCGCCAACTGCCTCAGCGGATCCCAGCCGGCCGGCCGCAGCTTCGGATCATGCCAGGAGGCTCCGTTGCCGACCCAGTAGCCACGCAGTTCACGGACCTGCGACACGGTGTCGTCCCCGATGCCGGACTCGTTGTAGCAGCACGGGCAGATGACGTAGCGAGGGGCGCCGTACTCGTCGAACACGGGCTCGCCGTCGTCATGCCCGCAGATCCGGCAAGCGGTCTCGGTCCTGTCGTCCTCGTCCCGCGCGCTCATTCCGGTTCCCCTCCCTTGATCACCGCCCCGGCCGACGACGTGTCGGCCGACGCCGAACAGGGCGGTACGGGGCCAGTCGCCCGTACCGCCCTGCTCCCGGTGAAGTCGTTTCAGCGCAGCCCGTCCACGAACGCCTGCCACGCGTGGGCCCCGAGGACGATGGCGGGACCGGTCGGGTTCTTGCTGTCGCGGACGGGGACGGACCCGCAGGTGGGGTTGGCGGCGACCTCGACGCAGCAGCCGCCGGTGCTGCCGCTGTAGGAGGAGGTCCGCCAGGCCGCGCCGCCGGTCACGGTGCACTCGACGCAGTCGCCGCCGGTGGTGCCGCTGTAGCTGGACTTACGCCATTCCGCGCTCTTCAGGTCAGTGCTGGTCTGCATAACGCTCCTCCATCACGCGGCTGATCCGCGCCGCTGATTCCCCCACGGAGAGGGCGGCGGCTTGCAGGTGAGCGTATCGGAGCGAAGCCTCCTTGACTGTTTCAAGGTTGGCCGTCATATGGCCGGAGATGAGGTCCTCGGTGTAGATGATGTCCGGGTCGTCGTCGAAGCGCAGGAGGTTGAACGAGCCATCCAGGCTCGCGTGTTCGCCGGCCTCGAACGGCAGCACCTGGATACGCATCCAGCGGTGCGCCGCGTAGTCCAACAGCTTCTGTAGTTGGGCGCGCATCACCGCAGCGCCGCCGATCGGACGGTACAGCACCGCCTCGTCCAGGATCGCCCAGGCCAGCGGCGGCTTCTCCCGATCCAGGATGCGCTGACGCTCCATGCGAGCCGCTACGAGGCTATCCGGGGCGTCGGGCATGCCGGGGGCGAGCAACGCCCGCGCGTACTCCTCCGTCTGCAACAGCCCGTAGACCACCTGCGCCTGGTACGTCGAGATGTACGCGGCCTTCGCCTCCATGTCCGCGTACGGCTGGAACCACGTCGGCAACTGGCTCCGCAGCACCAGCCCCACCAGCCGCGAGAACGTTCCGTCCGTGCCCAGCGCCGCGTCCAGCCGCTCCGAGAAGTCGCGGGTGGGGATCTTCCTCGTCGTCTCGACCTGGCCGATCAGCGAGCCGGTGCAGAAGATGATGTCGCCCAACTGCGGCTGCGTCAGCTTCTGGGCCTCGCGCCGGCGGCGCAACTCCCCGCCGTAGTAGGCGAGCGGGGAGGCGTCGGGATCGAGCGTCTGGATGTTCGCCACGGCGTGGACCTCCGGGTGCAACGCCTCGCGGCGTTCGTTTCGGTACGTGGCCGAGCGTAGCCATCCCGTCGCAGCCTGGTGACATGAATCACGTACTTGTCCCCCCGGAGGGATCCCGGATCGGACTTGATGCCCCGTCCTTGCTCACCGTATGGGTGTCGGGGTCAAGGCCCGTCCCGCGCACAGCGACGCGGCCGTCACCGTGGCGACACCCACGACGAGACGACTCCGGCTGTCCTGGCGCCGCAGGTGGGCGAGCTCGTGCTCAAGGATGTACAGCAGCGCGGCACTGCGTCGGGCTCCAGCCGGTCTGAACGGGGCCGGCTTCGGACGCCGCTGATGCGTGCCATAGGTTCCCGGAGTCGTTTGCGGAGCTGCGAGTCGGCGCCCCCGCTCTCATGCCGTGGTGGTGTCGAAGCGGACGGCGTCGACCTCCCCGGCGAGCTTCTGAGCGATGGCCGGCCACCGGTCGATGACGCTGTCCGGCGTCGCGGCCGTGGCCGGCGGTATCGAGCCGCGCTCCGAGACTACCCGGGACAGGGCGTCGGGGAAGGGCAGCGGCTCGCGGTCGCCGCTGCGCCTGGTGCTCTTGGGCTGGGGCGCGATCTTCGCGGCGGCGCGAGCGGTCTAGAGGACAATGGGTGCCAGGTCGGCGCCGCTCGCGATGGTGGTACAGCGGCGGGCCCGGCGCGCATTGTGCCTGCCGGGCCCGCCTATGAACTGCATTCCGGCTACTGGACTGCTGTCTTCTTCCTGCGCAGGAAGAACACCGCCGCGCCACCTGCGGCGACGAAGGCCACCGCGATACCCGCGATCAGCGGCGTGGAACTGGAGCTACCGGTTTCCGCGAGGTCACCACCACCACCGCCGGTGGTGCCGCCTTCCGTGCCACCGGTCGTGTCACCCGAAGGGCTGGGGCTCGGGCTAGAAGAAGGGGTTTCGCCACCGCCGCTCGTGCCAGGGGCAGGGGTGCCCTGGGTCTCGCAGTCCAGGACTCCCTGGAACCGCTCCGAGAAGCCGTTGGGGCCGGTGACGGTGAAGTCGTACGCCTCGTCCTCACCGACTGGCACGGTCACGGTCTTGCTCTCGCCCGCACCGACAGTGTGCTTGGCGCCGGCGAGCTCGAAGGTGAAGGGGGTGTCCCCGGCGTTGCCGGCCGTGACGTCGATGCCGCTATCCGTGCAGTTCTTCTTCGCGGTGACCGAAGGGATGGCACCCTTCGTGGCCCAGTTCGCGGTCGCGTCCGCGGTGATCGTGGATTCGGTGGAGCCGGCAAGGATCTGTGTCTGACTCTTGCTCGCGCTCGCGAAGGCCCGGCCGACCGGAACCTGGGTGGTCGTCTTGGCGGTAAGGGACGCCTTGCCGTCGGCGGTGCCCGCGGGCACGTCGAAGTACAGCTCGGTGCCGTTGGCGGCCGACGTGACAGGCTGGCCGTTCTTGTCAGTCACCTTGACACCCGCCGCAGCGGCGTCGGCGTTGGCGGCGACGGAGACTGCGTCGGCGTCGGTGTGCACTGTCACCGGGCCGAGCTTGTCGCCCGACTTGCCGGACACGGCGTTCGGATCCAGCGTCAGGGAAGTCTTCGGCTCCTGGAGGCTCTGGGCCTGTGCCTCGAGCCAGTCCGCAAGCTTCTCGGCCTGCTCGTTCTTCGCCTCGACCTTCGCGCCGTCCGAGAATCGCCAGATGGCGACCTGCGTACCGGCGGCGGCCGTCTTGGGGGTCAACTGTCCGGCACCCGCCTTCTGGGCGAGCGCATTCAAGTCACCGGCCTGTGGGTAGGAGTTCCGGAGAATCCAAAGGATCTTCCCGGCGTCCTTGTTGGTGCCGAGCGAGGTCTGACCCCAGGGGGTCTCAAGGTACTTCGCGTTGTTCTGGGTCGGGTTGTGGATGTCGATGCAGTACGTCTGCAGTCGGCCGCCGCCCTCGACGTTCATCTCGAACAGACCTGCGGAGATGGTCTTGATCTTGCCGTTGCCGGTGTCGATGTGGGCCGTGTCGAACGTCTTCAACCCGTCCAGGGTGGCAAGCGCGCCACCCTGATGATGGACGTCCTCGCCGTCGGCCGAGGCGCTGCCGGCCCCGGCGAGTGAGCCCAGGACCAACAGCCCGACCGTGGCCGCTGTTGCGGCTATCCGGCGACCGGTGGTTCCCCGCCCGGTCCCGGTGGATGCTGAGTGTATTGCGAACACAGAAGTCCCCTCCGATGCGGCTCATCCTTGAGGCGCGTCAGATGCGCCACACGAGATACGTGGGAGAGTCGCGAAAGCCAGTGCCAAGTGCCCTGTGAGCACGGGGAGATACTATGAAGTGCGCCAGGCCAGATGCTCCCTTCCGGCCCAACTTCGTTGTTCCGAATCGGAATTGTTACCTCCGCAGACCCGGCGCGCATGTCGGCCACAGGTTTCCCTGGACCGCCTCCGCAGGCTGCCACCTCCACCGGAGGCCGTCCCCGGGGTGCCATTGCACTGGAACCCGGAGCTCCTAAGGGCTGCCGGCCCGGCGCCCCGGCTTCGTTCCTGGTCTCGGCAGCAGCACAGCCGGATGGCCGCCGTTCGGATTGATGGTCGCGGCAGCGGGGCGACCGGATGCAGCGGATCAGCGACTGCTTCTCGATGAGCTCGCGCCTCGTTCCGAGGCATCACTTCCAGGTGATGGGCGGTTCCCGTAGGGCCGGTCTCCTTTGGCGGCAACCGCAGGAAGGCGACGCTGCGAGAACAGGTGAACCAGAATCCATGGGGCGGCCAGAGCGGCACAGCCGATCGCGAGCGCAAAACCACCCCCGACCGCAAAAACCGCCCACACCATCCATGCAGTTACGCCGAATACTGCGGCGGTTACTGCCCACCTCAATGCGCCAGCACCGAGTCGCACAAAACGGGAAGTTTGCCGCAAATGAGTTCCTTGTTCTGCGTTCAGCTGCATGCGCCAAGCCGACGCATTCTTTGTCCCGAAGAATTCCCATTCGGCGCAAAGTGGACTAGGGGTCGGCGTGAGCAGGAGTTCCGTCCAACGCTGGATTGTGGTTAATTCGCGCGCACTGGACTCAGTCAAATTGCTTGAGCAGTCATGAAAGTAAAGCTACGTCAGGGGTTCGGCATCGCCTCGACGTGAATCGTGCGCCTGTTGCAGGCCGTTGTGGATGAGCACAGGGAGGACATCTTCGCGCCACTGAACCCAGTAGACGCGGCCGAAGAAAGCCCACCAGGGCCGCCGGATGTTGACGACCGACCCGACATTTTCGCCTTCGCGATAGTGGGTGACCCTGTCCCCGATTTGTAACTGTGCCTTACTCAACATGGCCCCTCGGACTATGCTTTTCGTTCCGCCGGATGCGGCCGAAACGGCGAGCGGGATACTTGCCTGCTCAGCGGCGACAACAGGGTACCGCAGTAGCGCACGCATTTAGTCGGCTCGCTCCCTCTCGTTCGGTCCGCATGGCCCACTTGCGAGTGGCTGCCGCCCGCCTCGTCGCGCGTCATCGCTCGTTTGGCGGTGGCTCGCGGCAATGGTCAGCTATCGGAAATTTGACCATGTATATGCATTCTGCGGCTCAAGGCGGCGGGGCTCGACTTCGGCCCGCTAGGCCTGTTTCAAGCCTGAGTGGCTAAATCTAGTAATGCATCAGTTCTGAGCCGTTTTCACAGAAGGGCAATGACGTGGCGTGAGGGCTGTGTGAAGATCACTGATTGGTATAGACCGCCTACAACCAGTGAGGATTTCGCATGTCGTCCAGTTTCATCAGAGGGACGCGGCTCAGACCCGCGGAATCTGTCCCGCCGCTCCGACCGGCTAAGCAGCGTCTGCGGCCCGTTGCTCTGGCGCTGACGCTCCTGATGGCCGTGCAGGCGGGCGTGATCGTCGAGGGCTCCGGTGTGGCGATCGCGCTAGCGAACGAGGCCGAGGGCACGAAGCCGCCAGGCAAGTCCAAGGACTTAGGCCCGGCAACAGCCGCTTCGGAGGCGGCTGCGCGGCTGAAGGCGAAGATCCAGAACCGCAGGATCGAGGTCACTGATGCTCGCTCAGAGACGTCGACCACCTTCGTGAACGCCGACGGCACGGTCACGGCTGAGATGTACGCGGGCCCGATCCGGTTCAAAGGCGACGATGGCTCGTGGCGCGACGTCGACCCGTCACTGGCTCTGTCAGCAGACGGTTCGATCAGCGCGAAGGGGCATCCCCACGGCCTGACCCTTGCTGGCAAGAAGCCCGCTCCGAAGGCGCTGAAGGCCACCGGGCTGGCAACCGCATCAGCGGGCGTGCCCCTGGCGAAGGTAGAGGACCGTGCGGGCCGGCAAATGGAGCTCGGCTGGTACGGGTCTCTGCCTACGCCCACCATTGAAGGCACCGAGGACACGGTAGCCCGCTACAAGAACGTCATGCCGGCGACCGACATGCTCATCGAATCCACACGGACCGGCTACGAGCAGTTCCTGGAACTGAAGGATCGCTCCGCCGTCGACGCCAACGGTCAGGTTTCCTACAGCTTGCAGGCCAAGGGCCTCAATGCCAAGGTGCGCGACGACGGATCGGTCAGCTTCACCGACTCGAAGGACAAGACGGCAGGTGTTCTGCCGTCGCCGGTGATGTGGGACGCCCGCACCGACAAGAACTCCGGTGAGCACACCCGCACCGCGAAGGTCGGCGTGAAGGTGACTCAGAACGGTGACAGGATCACCATCGCCCTGACACCGGACGCACGCTTCCTGGCCGACCCGAAGACCCAGTTCCCGGTCACGATCGATCCGTCGATCAACGTCGGAGCCAGCTTCGACACGTTCGTCCAGGAGGGATTCACCACCGACCAGTCCACCTCCACCGACCTGAAGATCGGCAACAACGGGTCAAGCCAGGTAGCCCGTTCCTTCCTGTCCTTCCCGATGAAGAACATCACCGGGAAGCAGGTCACCACCGCGAAGCTCAACCTCTTTGCCTATCACTCGTGGTCGTGCACGGCCAGGGGATGGGACCTGTACAGCGCGGGTGCCGCCTCGACGAGCACCCGTTGGACGGCCCAGCCGAGCTGGGGTACGAAGCACGCCACCAGCACACAGACCAAGGGCTTTTCCAGTTCGTGCAACGACGGCTGGGTCAATGTCGACGCAACCTCGTTGGCGCAGGCTTGGGCCGCCAACGGCAACGCCACCAACCATGTGGGGCTCCGTGCTTCCGATGAGGCCGACCCCTACGGGTGGAAGCGTTTCAACTCAGGTAACGCCGCAAGCAACACCCCGTACTTGTCGGTGACCTACAACTCCGTCCCCGATGTCCCGACCCTGATATCCCCCGCAGCTGCGGCCGCGACGAATGTCACCACGCCAACGCTTTCGGCGAAGGCGCTGGACGGCGACGGTTCGCAGGTGAAGTTCGACTTCGAGGTATGGGCGTCCAACGGCACCTCGGCCCTGCGCACAGGCACGAGCGCACAGGTGGCCTCGGGTGCGCAGGCGTCCTGGAAACCCGCAGCCCTGCCGGCGGGCACCTACAAGTGGCGTGCGCGTTCCTCGGACGCTTCAGCGAACAGCGCCTTCTCTCCGTTCCGCACGCTCACGGTTGACACCGCGGCACCTGCCGCAACGGCGGTGTCCTCCGCCGACTTCCCTGCCAGCCAGTGGTCCGGTACGCCCGACGACGCCGGCAACTTCACTGGCACCTTCCGCTTTACCCCGCCCACCAGCGATGTGAAGGAAATCCAGTGGAAACTGGATTCGGGAACCTGGCAGTCGGTGGCCACCGCCGGCACCGCCGTCACTCAGAAGCCGGTGTTCCGCGCTGGTAGGCACACCGTGACCGCCCGGACCAAGGACGCAGCCGGCAACGTCTCGGCGGAAACGGGTTATACCTTCTCCGCAGGATCCGGGGCTGCTCTGCTCACTCCTGGGGACGGAGACCGTCCGGCACGCCGTACTGAGCTGACGGGCCAGGGCAAGACGAGCGACACCGGGGTGCGCTACCAGTACCGCCGCGGCGAGACGGACAGCTGGAAGGCCGTTCCTGCCCAGGACGTGCGGCGCAAGACGGACGGCTCGGTGTTGCCCGCCTGGCCTGCGACGGTCACCGGAGGGAATGCCGAGGCGCTGGTCTGGAACATCACCGACACCCTGAGCGAAGACGGTCCGGTCGACCTGCGCGCGGTATTCACGGACGCCACCACCACCGACTCGTCCCCGCCCACGACGATCACGGTGGACCGCAATGCCGGCGAGGCTCCCAGCGAGGATGTCGGGCCCGGCAGCGTCAACGCGCTCACAGGAGACTTCGGGCTCTCTGCCACAGACGCCTCTGGCTTCGAACTGACCGCCACCCGCTCCTTCTCCTCCCGGCGACCTGACAACGGCTCCCAGCAGGAGGGGCAGGTCGCCATCTTCGGTCCCCAGTGGACCGCCGGGACCCTGGCCAAGCTCTCCGAGAGCGACTGGGCCTATGTGCGCTCGACCTCGGCGACCTCGCTGGCCGTCGTGGACGTGGAAGGCAAGGAGATCGGGTTCACCGCGACTACCGGCGGCGGCTGGAAGCCGGAGACGCGGGCGAACGGTCTGACCCTGACCGGGACCCTGGCGGGCTCGTTCACCCTGAAGGACACGAAGGGGTCCACTTCGGTGTTCACCAAGGTCGATCCGACGGCAACTGCCTGGCAGTTGTCTCGGACCTTCCTTCCCACAGACAACTCGACCACGACCGTGATCTCGGAGAAGATCACCGTGGGCGGCAAGACCCTGGCCCGCCCCAAGTATGTGATCGCTCCGTCCTCGGCCGTGTCGGCACCCACCTGTGCGGCCACACCGTCGACCAAGGGCTGCCGGATCCTGGAGTACCAGTACGCCACCACCACGACGGCGAGCGGTACTTCGCTGGGCACGGTCGCGGGGCAGGTCTCGGCAGTCCGCCTCTGGACGACCATTCCGGGAGCGTCGACATCCACCGCGACGGCCGTCTCCCAGTACGCCTACGACGACCAGAGCCGCCTGCGCGAGCAGTGGGACCCGCGTATCTCTCCCGCGCTCAAGACCACGTACACCTACGACAGCGCCGGCCGCATCCTTACCCAGACCCCACCCGGCGAACTTCCGTGGACGTTCAAGTACGGCAAGGCCGGTTCCAGCGCTGTGGCCGGCGACGGCATGATGCTGGCACTCTCCCGTCCCACACTGAAGGCCGGCACCAAGGACGAGCAGGACGGCGGCAAGTCGGTCACCTCCCTCGTCTACGAAGTACCGCTGTCGGGCGACAAGGCACCCAACCAGGTCTCCCCCACTCAGACCGCCAAGTGGAGCCAGACGGATGCGCCGACGGACGCCACCGCAGTCTTTCCCGCCGACCAGGTCCCCGCTTCACACGTCGGAGGTGATCTGACAGCAGCCGGTTATGACAAGGCCACCATCACCTACACCAACGCCTCAGGACGAGCGGTCAACACCGGCCTCCCTGGCAGGCACCTGACCGTGGCGCAGTACGACCGATTCGGCAACACCGTCTTCGAACTGTTGGCCACGAACCTTGAGCTGGCCACGGGCAGCGAGCCCTACCAGGTCAATGAGCAGAGCGAACTCGGCATTCTCGCTGACTCCCCAGCCGAACGCGCACGCCAGCTCGGTACCGTCTCGGTGTATTCCGCCGACGGCATACGCAAGCTGGATGAGTACGGGCCTCTGCACCTCGTCACTCTGACCAAAGCCCTCAACGGTGACGTGGACAGCCCCGCCCTTCCCGCCGGAGTCCAAGTGGCGGCCCGGGCGCACACCAGCAACAAGTACGACGAAGGCCGACCCACCGATGGCACTGCCACAGTGTCTGACCAGGTCACCAGCACGACCGTCGGAGCGGTGATCGACGGCTACCCGACCGACGGAGACATCCGCAGTACAGCCACTGTGTACGACTGGTCGAGGGGACTGCCGACATCTGTCGTGGTAGACCCCAGCGGGCTGAAGCTCACGTCGGGAACGAGCTACGACGCACAAGGCCGCACCGTCAAGACCACGACACCGAAGTCCAACGGCTCAGACGCTGGCGCAACCGTCACCCGCTACTGGTCCGGCACCGGAACCGGCACGTGCGAGGGACGCCCGGAATGGGCGGACCTCCTCTGTTCGACAGGTCCGGCCGGCCAGATCACCGGCGGCGGTTCGAACCCGAATGAACTACCGACCAGCACCGTCGAGTACGACCGATGGGGCAGCCCCGCCAAGATCACCGAGACGGCCAACGGAGTGACCCGCACGACAGCCCATACCTACGATGCGGCTGGACGTGCGCATCAGACTCAGATCACCGGCGGCATCGGCACTGCGGTGGCCACCCAGACAACCACCTACGACCCCGCCAGCGGTGACATAGCGACGGCCTCTGACAGCACCGCCACCATCCGACACACGATCGACGTGCTCGGCCGGGAAGTCAGCTACAACGATGGCTCGGGCAACGTCACTCGAACCGAATACGACAACCGCGACCGCAAGGCCCGGGTAACCGACTCGGCACCGTCGACGGTCAGCTACGACTACCAGGACCTCGGCGGTATGCCCACGCGGATCCATGATTCCGTGATGGGGACCATCGGCGACGTCACCGGCCTCTACGACTCCGACGGCCGCCTCTACAAACAGAAGCTGCCATGGAACATGGACGTCGAGTTCAACATCGACCCCACCGGCGCCGAAACCTCCCGCTACTGGCACTGGGAGTCGGGCTGGACCGTCCAGGGCGAGACGACTAGCCGGAGTATCCACGGCCAGATCGCCAACCGCACCACCTACACCGGGGGCGGCGCCTATCAGGAGCACCTCTACGACGCTGCTGGCCGCCTCACTCGAGTGGACGACTCGCAAGCCGGTGTCACTACCCACCGTGAGTACGCGTTCGACGACAACACCAACCGCACCGCTCTGACCACCAAGGTCGATGACGTCGATGGAGCCGCACCCGACACCAAGAACGTCACCTACGGATACGACAGCGCGGACCGGCTGATCGGCACTGGCGTCGCCTACGACGCCCTCGGCCGCACCACCACCCAGGCCAACGGGGCCCAGTACGCCTACTACGCCAACGACATGGTTCGCCAGAGCACGGCCAACTCCAAGCGTACGACCTGGAATCTGGATGCTGCCGGACGCCTCGCTTCCTGGACCACGGAAGAGCAGGCGGAAAGCGGCACCTGGAGCGGCTCTGGCACCCAGACCAACCACTACGGCGGCGGCAGCGACAGCCCGGACTGGACCGCAGGCGACAACGGCAGCGTCAGTCGCAGCCTGAAGGACCTGACGGGTGAACTGATCGCTTCGACCAGCGCAACCGGAGACGCCGTCCTGCAGCTGACCAACCTGCACGGGGACGTTGCCACGCAGATCCCGCTGGTTTCCGGCAGCACTCCGGTGGTCAATTCCTATGACGAGTACGGCAACCTGCTGCCCGGTACCGACCCCACGCGCTACGGTTGGCTCGGCGGCAAACAACGCTCAAGTGAAACCCCAAGCGGTGTGACGCTCATGGGCGTACGCCTCTATGACCCGACCATCGGGCGATTCCTCTCAGTGGACCCCCTTCCGAACGGCAACGCCACCGCCTACGAGTACTGCGCCGCGGATCCCACGGGCTGCACCGACCTGACCGGTGCCTTCAGGGTGTCGTGGTGGAGCCCATGGTATTCCCCGGTCTACTACGTCACGGTAAAATTCAATAAGCGCGAAACGAGAGACCTGGCAATTGGCGGAGGAGTGGTAGGAACCTACCTGTCCATCGTCAAGGACTACCTGCCGAAAAGCTTCAAGCACGTCATCTCGGCAGCGCGAGCCATAGCCTGGTATATCGCCGGAATATCGGCGTACGCTGCATCCCGAGGGAAGTGCACAAAGATATATGCCGGTGCAGTCAAGGGGACCGTGCTTCGCACATGGAACGTCTGGCCGACTAAGTGCTGAAGGTTTACGCCGGGAGGTAGGTAAGTGATAGAGCTCAAACGCGGTGAACTCCAGACCGCAGGTGAAGCCATCATGGTGATCATGCTGGCCATGGTCGCTCTATGGTTGGCCATGCAGGGAGAAGGCCTACTCGCTGTTCTGTTTGCGGCGGGCAGTGCGACGTACGTGGGGGATGTCCTGCGTAGAGCTCGAAAGAGACGGCGTGCTTAGCTGAAAGAGCGATTCGCAGCAGGCCGGTTTCCTCATGAAACTGGCCTGCTGGCATCAGTAGGGACGCCGTCGTTGGCTTGCCTCCCGCCTGCCCTTGCTCCTGCTTCGTCAGCACCACGGCCGGCAGTAACGCAGCCTTCCACCGCTGAACCCATCGCGATGCCGACTCCGATTCCGGCAGCCCTTGCGCATACTCCGCCGAGTCCGGCGTTCCGCATCCGGCCGGCGGCATCAACGTCGTCTACTCCCGGAGTACCGCCGGGTGCTTCGCGTGGACGGCCTGCGCTGCCTGCCCTGCGAGCCCCCAACCGTTGCCGGTTGGGGGCTCGCAGGCTGTTCGCGCTGCTCTTCCACAGGTCGGATACGGAGTGCTCGACAACGGTGAATCACAGCTCGTCCAGTGGGCCGACAAGGCGGCGGCCGTTCCCTCTTGAGCGCTCCGGCCGCGATCTCTTGGCGCGGTTGGTGGCGTCCTGCTCCTGGGCGGCCGTCACGCCTGGGTCATGTGGCGTCTCGCCATCAGCTCCTGGAGATCTCACCCACGACATAGGCGCCGGCCGAGATGAAGCAGACCACGCCTACTCCCAGGAAGAGAAATCGGGTGACCGACTTGCCGATCACTGCATTGCGCTCGTCCTGTCGCGCCGCGATCATTCTGCCTTGTGCCCGGGATGCGTAGATTCCGATGGCGACGAACAGGACTCCGAGCAGGACGAGCACGGCAGCGACAATCATGATGGGTCTCCTGGTCTAAAATTGCCTGTTGACAAAGTCTTCGGCGGCGTAACTCCCGAATTCCGTCGCTGCGTAGCAGCCGACTCCGACCGCAAGGCCCACGCCACCGGTGGTGGCGCCGAAGGCGGCTGCTGTAGCCCCGCAGGTGGCCCCGACGAGCGCGCCACCAGCCATGCCCGCCAGACCGGCAAAGCCCGCTTTCGTATCGCCACTGGCGAAGTCACTCACGACTCCGCCAATGTCGAATGCTGTTCCAGCCTTGTCCACGAATCCGCCCAGGCTGAGGAGTCCGGTGGGGTCGATGCGGTTGACGGGGTCGCCTTCGGCGTAGAGGTAGGGGTTCTGTTCCTGGCCGGAGGGGTCGGGGGTGGTGAAGCGGCCGATGTTGGGGTCGTAGTAGCGGGCCGCGAAGTGGTAGAGGCCGGTGGGGTCCTGGTAGCCGCCGGTGAAGCGGTAGGGCTGGGGGACCGTTTCGGTGGTGGTGGTGGTGCGCTGGACGCCGCGGGGGCTGTAGGCGTAGGTGTTGACCTTGGTGCCGGCTTCGTCTGTCAGGGCGACGACGCTGCCGAGTGCGTCGGTCAGGTAGTAGTGGTTCTTCCCCCCGCGGGTCATGGAGTTCAGCGTGCCCCCGGGCTCGCGGTTGAATCCCGTGTCCACACCGGCCGTCGAGGTGGCGGCCAGGCCGAGGGGCCCGTTGTGGAAGAAGGTGTCGCCGAGCTTGATCCGCTCGGACTGGTCGGTGGAGCCGTACTGCCCGGCATAGGTCTTGCCGCCGGTCGTGATCGACGTCATCTGCGAGTAGTCGGTCCACTTGACGCCGGTGCGGGTGCCCTCCGGAGTGGAGGCACCTGCGGTCTCGTTGCCGATCTGGTCGTAGGACCAGTTCGTTGTGGAGCCGTTCTTCGCGGTGATCTGCTGGGCGTCGTTGACCGTGTAGGTGGTGCCGCGGGGGCAGCCCTTGTCGACGCCCTGCGAGGTGAGGTTCCCGGCCAGGTCGTAGCAGTACTGCCAGGAGGCGTTCAGCGTGCTGCCCTTGTTCTCCGCCGCGTAGGCGAAGCGGCCCGCCTTGTCGTACTCGTAGCTCGTCTTCGTCCCCGCGACCGCGTCGGTGGTGGTACCGATCTTGCCGCCGTCCTTGCCGTCCGGGCGGGCGTAGGCGTAGGCAAGGTCGACGAGGGTGCCCTTGGGGCTGGTCGCCTTGATCTTCTCGGGGCGGCCTGACTTGTCCGGGGTGACTTCCTGGACGGTGCTGCCGGGGTAGGTGGTCTTGGTGCGGACGCCGTTCTTGTTGTACTCGTACTTCGTGATCTTGCTCTGGGGGTCCTTCAGCTCCGCCAGTTTGTTGACCTTGTTCCAGGTGTAGTCGGTCAGGCCCGCGGGGTCCTTGTACGTGTCGACGTTGCCCGCCGGGGTGTAGGCCAGCACCGTCTGGGAGCCGTTCTGCAGAGTGCGGACCGTCTCCCGGGAGAGCGGATCGAACTCGTACTTGGTGACGCCGGTGCCGTCCGAGCGCTGGATGAGGTTGCCGTCGCCGTCGTACTCGTAGGTGACGGCCAGGGAGTTGGAGGAGTCGACCTTCTTGACGCGGTCGCGGTGGTCGTAGGTGTAGAGGACCGTGACACCGCGGGCATCCTTCACCGTCTCAGGACGGCCCAGCGCGTCATAGGTGTAGGTGGTCTCGCCCAGCGGGGCGGGAGCCTTGACCGTCTTCAGGTTGCCCTGGGCGTCGTAGGTGAAGGTGGTGGAGACCGACTTCGAGGCTGTCATCTTCGTGGTGACCTTGCAGACCTGGCCCTCGAAGCCACCGCAGGTCGGGGTGGCGGGGTTGTAGTCGAAGGACTGATTGCCGCCGCCTGTACCTTCGATGGCGACGGACTTGGTGTTGCCGGCGGTGTCGTAGGTGTACTTCGTCTTCTCGTCGTCCGCCGTGGTCAGCGTCTCGGGCAGGTCCGCACCGGCGATCGTCTGGTAGCCCCCCATCGTGGCCGTCGCGCCGGTGGGCAGCTCGGACGAGGTGGGGTTGTTGCGGGAGTCCCATCCGTACGTGGTGACGTTCCCCGTGGCCCCGCCCACGCCCATGGCGTCGGTCGCGGTGTCGATGTTGCGGTTCGCGTCGAAGGTTCGTGAACGACTCTGCTCCAGCGCGTCGGTGACCTTGGTGACCTGGCCGTCGGCGTCGTGGTCGTACTTCGTGGACTGCTGCTCCGGGTCGGTGACCGTCGTCCGGCCGGCCGCCGAGGGCGAGGTGGCGGAGTAGGTGTAGGTCCAGGTGGGGCCGGTGTGGCCGGAGCCGTTCAGCTCAGTGGCGCGGAGCATGGAGGTGACGCGGTTCTGGGCGTCGTAGGTGAAGACGGTGACCCGGCCCTTGGGGGTGGTGATCTTCGTGAGACGGCGCGAGGAGTCGTAGTCGAAGACCGTGTGCTTGCCCTCGGTGTCCGTCGTCCTCGCCAGGTCGCCGGCCGGGTTGAGGTCGAACACGGCGGTGCGGCCGGTGTGGTCCTTGGCCTGCCACTGGTTCGGGTACGCCTTGACCAGGTCGACCCAGCGGCCGGAGCGGGTCTCGGTGAGTTTGAAGCCCTTGTGCTCGGAACCCGTGTTGTGCTGGGTGACGGTGATGGCGCCGTTGTTCTTGTCGGTCACCTTCGTCAGTGTGCCGTTGGCGTTGTAGGTGTCCTTGGAGCCCGATTTCCGGTCGGTCAGCGTATAGGTGCCGTCCGCGTTCTTCTTCAGGTCCTGGGAGTAGCCCTTCGGCGTCGTGAGCGCCCCGCCTGCCGCCTTGGTGAAGCGGACTGCGGCCCCGGTGGCGTCGTACAGGACGACCTCGTCCGCGTTCGACAGGTTCAGGTAGCGCTCGTACTCCTGCCACCACCGCTGCGACACCTTCCCCCACGGTGCGTCGAGCGAGTTGTACGTACGGGCCAGCCGCAGCTTCTGCCCCACCCCCGCGACCTCGAAGTCCGTCCCCGCCAGCATCAGGTTGCCCGTGGAGTAGTTCACCCGCGCCACCAGCGAATCGGTGACCCGGAAATCGGATATCTGATGCCACGGCACCGAACCCTGCCCCTCCGGGACATACGCGGACAGGGAGGCGGCCGCCGTCCCGCGGGCCGCCCCACGGGAGGGTGCGGGCGGCGTGCCGGTCCCGGCCCGTCCCTTCTCCGCCTCCAGCCAAGCGGCCTTCTCCGGCGTGAGGGCTGCCTCCGCCAGGTTGCCGACCGGCTTGTTGGAACCGACCTTGACCGGCGGTATCTCCGCCTTCGGCCCGCCCGGACCCCACGCGGAGGCAGCCGCGCCGTCGGCTCTCGGAGCGTCGGCCGGAGCGGCCAGCGCCGGGAGTACGGTTGCCCCCAGCGCGGCCACCACCAAGGCTGCTGTCAGAGCACTTCTGCGGGATGTACGCGCACGCCGAAACGGCATGCCGGAAGCACGCGAAACCATGAAGTCCCCCCACGGGATACGTAGACGCAGTGACCACTGGAGCCACCGGAGCCCCACACGCTGCCACGGCTTCTTCACAAGGTGCGAACACCTTCTTGACCGAGAACACGCAAACGGGCCGGAACAAGCCGACTTCAACGTCCCATTCGCCCCACAACGGCCTCTGCTGGAGCCTCTCTTGCCTTGTGGCAACTGTTTCAACATCAACAGAATCGGGGCTGAAAACCAACCCGAATGGCGCCGCTCCTCGCGCTCGAACGCCTGAACAGTCAAGGCCGGGCAGATGGGAACGTGCCAAGCAGGGGGATCATGGAGCAGGACGGCCAGCGAGCGAAGCACGCACTACCGCGACCTGCGGGCAGCGGAGTTCGGTGTGGCCTTCCGTGCCGAGCACGGGCACGGTCCTTCGTTCAAGCAGCTGGCCTGGTGCTCCTGATCGTGCGGTTCGTCCAACGGCGGCGGAAGCGGGCAGCCGCGGAAGGCGCCGGCGGCGAGGACTGATCCCCGAGAAGCGGCAGCGGCGGTACGGAGGGCCACTCGCCTCCGTACCGCAGCGTCCGGATGTCGGCCACGGACGGACCTCAAGGGAGCAACGCCTCGCGGCGTTCGTTTCGATACGTAGCCGAGCGTAGCCATCCCGTCGCAGTCTGGTGGCATGAATCACGTACTCGTCCCCCGGAGGGATCCCGGGGAGCCCGTCTACCGCGCCGACTTCGCCCTCGGCGAGCACTCCGCCCGGCATCTGCGCCGCGTCCTGCGGCTCTACCTCACGGCGTGGGGGCTGCTGTTCCTCGCCGACGCGGCGGAGCTGGCGCTCACCGAGCTGATCGCCAACGTCGTGCGGCACGTGCCCGACCGGCGCGGCAGGGCCTTCATCTTCCGGCTGCCGCGCGGCGAGGGCGTACGCGTCGAAGTGGCGGACAGCAGCCCCGCCCTGCCCCTCGCCATCACGGGTGACCCGCTGGACGAGGGAGGCAGGGGGCTGGTCCTGGTCGACGCCGTCACCGACGACTGGGGCGTCGAGAGGCGGTGGGACGGCAGCGGGAAGACCGTCTGGTTCGAGTGCCTGACGCCGCCGGAGAAGGGCGGCAGCCGGTTCAGGACAGCTCGGCCAGAACCGCGTCCGTGAACGGCGTCCACGCCTGTGCCGCCCAGGGCCCGAACGCCCGGTCCGTCAGCGCGACGCAGGCCGCGCCCGCCACCGGGTCGATCCACAGGAACGTGCCCGACTGGCCGAAGTGTCCGAAGGTCGCCGGGGAGGAGGAACCACCCGTCCAGTGCGGGGACTTGGAGTCGCGGATCTCGAAGCCGAGGCCCCAGTCGTTCGGGCTCTGGTGGCCGTAGCCCGGCAGGACGCCCTTGAGGCCCGGGTGCACGACGCTCTGGGCCTCCAGGACCGTACGCGGGTCGAGCAGGCGGGGGGCCTGCACCTCGGCGGCGAAGCGGACCAGGTCGGCGACCGTGGAGACGCCGTCGCGGGCGGGGGAGCCGTCCAGGGTCGTGGACGTCATGCCCAGCGGCTCCAGGACGGCCTGGCGCAGGTACTCCGCGAACGGGATGCCGGACGCCTTGGCGATGTGGTCGCCCAGCACCTCGAAGCCCGCGTTGGAGTACAGGCGGCGGTCGCCCGGCGGGGCTGTCACCCGGTGCTCGTCGAAGGCCAGGCCGCTGGTGTGGGCGAGGAGATGGCGGACCGTGGAGCCCTCGGGCCCGGCCGGCTCGTCCAGCTCGACGGCCCCCTCCTCGTACGCCACCAGCGCCGCGTAGGCCGCGAGCGGCTTGGTGACCGAGGCGAGGGGGAAGCGGTGGTCGGCCGGCCCGTGCGTGCCGAGGACCGTGCCGTCCGCCCGCACGACGGCGGCGGCGGCCGTCGTGACCGGCCAGGTGTCGATGATGCGCAGGCTCTCCATGGCTCCGAGCCTAACCGCCGCGCCCGGCACCCCGTTCCCGGCCCCGGCAGACCCGGGAGACCCGGGACAGCGAGGGCCCCCGATGGCCCGCCGCGCGTACCGCCGGGCCCCGGGGAGCCGGGGGGAGCCCGGGACCCGGGCGTGCGCGTCAGGCGGCGGCCAGGGGCGCGAGCCGGGTGCCCAGGGCCATGATCCGCATCGCGCGCTCCGTGGCGTCGGCCAGGAACTCGCCGCTCCGGTCGATCGCCTCCACCAGCGTCATCGGCGCGGGCAGGATCGCGCTGTACGCGTCCACGCCCACCGCCCGCACGTCCTGCGCGCCCGGTCCGATCGTCCCGGCCAGCACCAGGACCGGCACCCCGGAGGCGTGCGCCCGCCGGGCGACCTCCGCCGGGATCTTCCCGCGTACGGTCTGGTGGTCGAGCGCCCCCTCCGCCGTGATCACGAAGTCGGCGCGGGCGAGGCGCGCGTCCAGGTCGAGACCGTCGAGCAGCACGTCGTAGCGGGGGAGCAGCCGCGCGCCGACGGCCGCGAGACCGGCCCCGAGGCCGCCGGACGCGCCCGTGCCGGGAGCCGTGCGCAGATCGACCGGGACGCCGGTCGCCGGCGCGAAGGCCGGGGCGAGGTCCCGGGTGAGGACGGCGGCCAGCCGCTCCAGGCCCGCCGAGAGCAGCTCCACCTCCGCCGGGGTCGCCCCCTTCTGCGGCCCGAACACCCGGGCCACCCCGCGCTTCCCGCACAGCACGTTGTACGGGTTGCAGGCCACGAGCAGCTCCGTGCGGGCGAGCCTCGGGTCGAGGCCGGACGGGTCGATGCGCTCCAGCTCGTGCAACGCCCCGCCGCCCCGGTGCAGTTCACGGCCGTGCCGGTCCGTCAGCCGGGCCCCGAGGGCCTGGAGGGCGCCCGCGCCGCCGTCCGACGTACCGGAGTCGCCGCAGCCGACGAGGATGCGCCGGGCCCCCGCGTCCAGGGCCGCCCGGATCAGCTCGCCGACGCCGTACGTGGTGGTCGCGCCCGGGTGGCGCAGGTCCGGCGGCACCAGGGCGAGCCCTGCGACGGCGGCCATCTCCACGACGGCGGTCAGCGGCCCCGGCCCGCCCAGCAGCGCGAAGTGCGAGGCGACCGGCTCGCCCACCGGGCCCGTCGCGGTGCACGGGACCAGCCGGCCGCCGCCCGCCAGGGCCAGCGCCTCGGCCGTGCCCTCGCCGCCGTCGACCAGCGGGATGAGGTCGAGGTCGGCGTAGGGGATCACGCGCCGTACGCCGACCGCGATGGCCTCGGCCACCCGGGCGGCCGAGAGGGACTCCTTGAAACCGCTGGGGGCGATGGCGATGCGGTGGGTCGGACGGGTCATGGCTGGGTCTCCAGAAGGACGGGCACGCCGAGCAACGGCCAGACGGCGAGGGCGAAAACGAGGACGAGGGCCGCGCTGAGCGGGGCGAGGAACGCGGACAGCCGCAGCAGGTCGCGCGGGGTGTAGGTCGGGGTGTCGGGCACGTCCGCGAAGAGCGCGACCGGCTTGGCCGAGGAGGGCAGCGTGTGGCAGAAGCCGGCGGCGGCCGTGGAAGCCAGCGCCGCCGTGACCGGGTTGACCCCGGCCGCGACCGCCGCCGCGACCACCAGCGGCACCAGCACGGAGGACCGGGCGGAGCGCGACTGGAGCGCCAGGTGGGCGGCCGTGCTGACGACGACCACTCCGGTCAGGAAGACCCACGGGGGCGTGGACGCCCCCAGGGGTATCCAGCCCACCAGCCAGTCGGCGGCGCCCGAGTCGGAGAGGGCGACGCCCATCGCCATGGTGGCGGCCATGAACAGCAGCAGCGGCCAGGGCACCGTCCGCAGACCGTCCTTGAAGCGCACGGTCCCCAGTGCGGGAGAGGTCGCCACCAGTGCGCCGATGAGCGCGACCACGGCGGGCGACACCCCGTGCAGGGGCTCGCTGCACCAGAGCAGGACGACCGTGGCCAGCAGGAGCAGGCACCGGGACTCCGCCGGGCTGAACGGTCCCTCGACGGCCGTCTCGGAGTGCTCCTGGATCTGCGCCGCCGTGATGGTGACCGGACCCTTGCGGTCGGACCGCCGGGTCGTCGTCAACAGCACCAGTTCGGCGGCGAGATGGGAGGAGACGACGGCCAGCGGCAGCCCGAGGACGAGCCACTGCACGAAGCTCAACTGCTCCCCGGTCTGCTCCCAGAGCACGCCGACGGTGATCAGGTGCGCGCCCGCGCCGATCAGGGTCGCGACGGCGGAGAGCAGGATCACCGTGGGGAAGAGCAGGGCCAGCATCACCACCAGGCGGCCGCGCTCGCGCAGCGCCGCGGCCAGCGCCAGGAACACCGGGAGCGCGAGGGCGGCACGCCCCGACGTGGCCGGCACGGCGAACGCGGTGACGACCAGTCCGGCCGTGGTCAGGTGCACCAGCTGGCGCACGGTCCTGGCCCCGCCGACGAGGAAGACGGCGGCCCGGCCGGCCAGACCGGTCCGGGTCACGGCCGCCGCCAGGACGAAGGCGCAGATCAGCAGCCACACCGTCTCGTCGCCCAGGGTGGCGAAGAGGGTCTCGCTGCTGATCACCCCGGTGACCGTCAGCGCCAGGCCCGCGCCGAGCGCGATGTAGGCGTCGTCCACCGGAGTGGCGATCCAGGCGGCGGTGGCCAGGGCGAAGACGGCGAGGGAGAGCCGCCCGTCGACGCCGAGGCCGGGGGCGGCGCCGGGGACGGCGAGGAGAGCGCAGAGTCCGAGGACGGCACAGAGGCCGACGGTCTGCCGGAGTGGTAGAGGCACGCTGTACAGCCTCGGAAGGCGGGGTGAGTGCCCGATGAGTGTCCGGTGAAGGCCTTTTCATCAAGTTTGTCGAGCGGCTGCCCCCGCCGCCCGAGGCGGCCCGGGAACGCGGACGGCACGGCTCCCGGGAACGTGAGAGGCCCCGCCCCGGGCGCGCGGGACGGGGCTCGGGCCGGGGCCGGGTGCCGGGGGCGGAGGTCAGGGCAGGCGGTAGCCCATGCCCCGGATCGTCTCCAGTCGCTCCGCGCCCAGCTTCCGGCGCAGCGCCCGCACGTAGACGTCCACGATGTTGGACCCGGGGTCGAAGTCGTACCCCCACACATGGGAGAGGATCTGCTCGCGCGACAGCACCTGGCCGGGGTGGCGCAGGAACATCTCCAGCAGCACGAACTCACGCGCCGTCAGATCCACCGTCCGGTCGCCCGCGCGGGCCCGGCGGGTCCGCAGGTCCAGGGCGAGAGTGCCGCTGCGCAACATGGTGACCTCGGGCGCGCGGGCGGCGGTGCGCTGCCGCAGCCGCACCCGGGCGAGCAGCTCCTCGAAGCGGAACGGCTTCGTCATCCAGTCGTCGGCCCCGCCCTCCAGCCCGGCCACCGTGTCCCGCACGGAGTCGCGGGCGGTGAGCACGATGACCGGCAGCGTGACACGGGCCTCGCGCATCTCCCGCAGCACGGTGAAGCCGTCCCGGCCCGGCAGGCCGATGTCGAGCACCATCAGGTCGAACCCGCCGGACAGCGCGTGGCCCAGCGCCAGGTCACCGTCCTCGGCGACGACCGTGGTGAAGCCGTTGGCGCGCAGCCCCTTCTGGACGAACGAGGCGATGCGCTCCTCGTCCTCGGCGATCAGGATGCGGTTCATGAGGCGGTCTCCAGCGTGAGTACGAAGGTGGCTCCGCCGCCTTCGGTCCGGCGTAGTTCGACGCGGCCGTGGTGGCCCTCCGCGATGGCCTTGACGATGGCGAGGCCGAGCCCCGCGCCGCTGGTGCGGGTCCCGCGCCGGGACGTCCCCCGGCGGAACCTCTCGAAGATCACCTCGGCGTCCTCCGGCGGAATCCCGGGCCCGTGGTCGGCGACGTACAGCTCGACGCGGTCCGCCTCGGCCCGCGAGCCGATCCGGATCCGCTGGCCGGGCCCGGTGTGCTGGACGGCGTTCTGCGCGAGCTGCACCATCGCCTGGGTCATCCGCTGCTCGTCCAGGCGCACTTCGAGGTCCGCGACGCCGTCGAGCTGCCACTCCCGGTCGCCGAGGGTCCGCACCTTCACGAACACGTCGGCGGTCAGCTCCGCGAGCTGGACGGGCTCGGGGCGCACGAAGTCGGGGCGCTCGGCCCCCGCGAGCAGGAGCAGGTCCTCGACGATGCGGCTCATCCGGTCCAGCTCGTCCGTGACCAGCCGCACCGTCTCCTCCCGGTCCGCCGGGTCGTCGCCCATCAGCTCCAGGTGTCCCCGGACGATGGTGATGGGGGTGCGCAGCTCGTGCCCGGCGTCGTCGACGAAGACCCGCTGCGCGGCGAACGCCCGCTCCAGCCGGTCGAGCATCGCGTTGAACGTCTCGGCGAGGGCCGCGATGTCGTCCCGGCCCTCCACGGGGATGCGCCGGGTGAGGTCCTGCTCGGTCAGCTCCGCCGCCGTCGTCCGGACCAGCCGGACGGGCGCGAGGATGCGACCGGCGACCGCCCAGCCGATCCCGGTCGTCATCAGCAGCGCCACACCGGACAGGGCGAGCAGCGTCCAGAACGTCTTGTCGGCGACGGCCCGTTCGCGCTCCGGATGGAAGGCGACGACGAACGCGCCGGGCTGTTCCCCCGCGGACGGCCCGATGACGACCTTGGCCCAGCGCACCTCGCCCTGCGGGCGGTCCAGCGTCCCGAAGGAGTCCTTGGAAGCGTAGATCTTGGTGTACGCGTCGCCGTCCGGCCAGAGGGCGATGTCCTGCGGCAGTTCCCGGCGCTGCCGGATGACGCCGGGTTTGGTGCCGGGCTCCCCGGTCATGCCCAGCAGCTCCTCGTCAGGGTCCGCGTACTGCCGTTGCAGATAGATGCGGAGCAGCTTCTCCACGGTGTCGAACCGGCCGCCGGTGTCCGGGTCCACCCCCTGCGGCACGAAGTTCGCGAACTCGCCGGTCTCCTGGGTGAGCAGCTGGCTGATGCGGTGGTCCACGTCCCGCTGGAGGATGGAACGCACGGTGACGGCGACCGCGCCCAGCGCGACCGCCATGACGACCAGCAACCAGAGCATGATCCGTACGCGGGCGGAGATCCTCGGAAAGCTAACCGTCATCACCGAGGTCGTCGTCATCGTCGTCGTCGGCCGCCGAGGGGCCCGGGACGACGGAGCTGTCGGGTGTACGGGACGGAGAGGAGGAGCCGCTCGGTGTCGGGGCGTCGGTCGGCGACGTGACACCGCTCGGCGACGGTGTGCCGCGCGGACTCTCCTCCAGCTGGACGGTGGGAGGCACCTTCGGCGCTTCCGAGGTGTCGGTCATGGCATAGCTGGTGGCCGCTATGCCGAGGGGCACGGCGACGACGGCTGCCAGGGCCGCCAGACGAGGTGAGAAAGCCATGTATTCACCCTGACTGTCCCGGGCGGTCCGAACATGAAGCGAAGATGAACAATCCTTCATCTCGGGTGTGCTCTCCGTCCAGCTGTGGGAACGGCCGCCCGGGAGAGCGCCCCGGAAGGTGTCCGGGAGGACACCCGGGAAGGTGCCCGAAAAGACTGACCTGCCGTTTCCGCTTGCTTCGAGTGCACTCCAAGGATTTAGCGTGGAGGGCATGACGGTGATCGACGGAACCTCCCGGAGCACTCCCGCGACAATCTCACACCCGCGCCCCTCACCGGCGGTGGACGCCTGTGCCGCCGCCCCGGAGGCGCACCCCCGCCCGGCGGGCAGGGACAGCTACACGATCAGCGAGGTCGTCGCCTTCACCGGGCTCACCGCGCACACCCTGCGCTGGTACGAACGCATCGGGCTCATGCCCCACGTCGACCGCTCGCACACCGGCCAGCGCCGCTTCAGCAACCGCGACCTCGACTGGCTGGCCTTCGTCGGCAAGCTGCGGCTGACCGGGATGCCCGTCGCCGACATGGTGCGGTACGCGGAGCTGCTGCGCGAGGGCGCGTCCACCTTCGAGGAACGGCAGGAACTGCTGGAGGCGACCCGCCGTGACGTGATCACGCGGATCGCGGAGCTCCACGACACCCTCGCCGTCCTCGACCACAAGATCGATTTCTACGCGGGCGCCCGCAGGGGCCCGGAGAGGAACACCGCCTGATGACCGCTGACCGGATCACCACCGTCGAGCTGGGCGCCGGAGGGCCCCGGGTCGGCGTCCAGGGCCTCGGCTGCATGGGCATGAGCGAGTTCTACGGCGACACCGACGAGCTCGCCGCCCGGGACACCCTGGACGCGGCCCTGGAGGCCGGCGTCACGCTCCTCGACACCGCCGACGCCTACGGGCGCGGGGCCAACGAGGAGTTCCTCGCGCCGTTCGTCGCCGCCCACCGGGACGAGATCACGCTCGCGACCAAGTTCGCCCTGGTCCGCACCGAGGACCCGGCCTACCGGGCCATCCGCAACGACCCCGCGTACATCCGCACCGCCGTCGAGGCGAGCCTGCGCCGGCTGGACACCGACGTCATCGACCTCTACTACATGCACCGCCGCGACCCGGCCGTCCCGCTCGCCGAGTCGATCGGCGCGCTGGCGGAACTCGTCCAGCAGGGCAAGGTCAAGCAGATCGGGCTGAGCGAGGTGACCGGCCCCGAGCTGCGCGAGGCGCACGCCGTGCACCCGATCGCCGCCCTCCAGTCGGAGTGGTCCCTCTTCAGCCGGGACGTCGAGAAGAGCGCCGTCGGCGCGGCGGCCGAGCTGGGCGTCACGCTCGTCCCCTACTCACCGCTCGGCCGGGGCTTCCTCACCGGCTCCTTCACCGACGCGGGCAAGGACCTCTCCTCGGGCGACTTCCGGGCCCGCCAGCCCCGGTTCAACGGCGACAACGCCCGCACGAACGCTGCCCTGCTGGAGCCCGTCCACAAGATCGCCGCCGCGCACGGGGCCACCGCCGCGCAGGTGGCCCTGGCCTGGGTCCAGCAGCGTGCCGACGTGCACGGGCTGACCGTGGTCCCGATCCCCGGAACCCGCAGGCGGAGCCGTCTCCTGGAGAACGTGGCGGCGACCGGGCTGACCCTGACGGCGGACGAACTGGCCGCGCTGGAGCCGATCGCGGGCCGGGTGGCGGGGGACCGCTACCCGGACATGAGCAGCACGTCGGCGGCACGGGAGTAGCCCGCGGCCGTATGCGGTGACTGCCCGGTCCATGAAATTCATGACGGCCGGGCCGCGCTCCGGAAGGCCCCTCACGCCAGCCCCAGCGCGAAGACCGCGAACCCCGCCGCGAGCAGCCCCGCCAGCGCGCGGCGGGCGTTCGCGGCGCGGGTGCCCGCCCGCCACGGAGCCTCGAAGCGGCGCGCGTACCGGGCGATCAGCGCCAGCAGCCCGGCGAACACCGGCAGCCAGGCGATCCGGGCGAGGATCCACCCCACCGTGTCCGGCGCGGTCGTCAGCCCCGCCACCGTCGTACCCGCCCCGGCGAGCGAGGCCGGTACGGCGGCGGCCAGCATCGCGGTCTGGTGCCAGCACAGGATCGTCATCGCGGACAGGTTGATCACCACGACCGGCGCCCAGAGCAGCGGCGTCCGCAACAGCCGCCCGAGCCGGTCGCGCAGCAGGATCGCCGCCCCGCTCTGTGCCGCGGCGAGCGCCACCACCAGCAGCGACGGCGGGTGCGAGTTCGTCCGCGCCTCGCCCGGCACCCCGACCATCGACGCCGGGTAGTGGAAGGCGAGCAGCAGCGCGGCGAACAGCACCCCGCCGCCGACCAGCAGCAGCCGGGCCCCGCGCTTCCCGATCCGCCCCTCGCCCCAGGACACGCCCAGCTGATACGCGAAGAGCCAGCCGGGCAGGATGTTGAGCATGCTCAGCCAGGACGGCATGGCCTCCGCGAAGGGCCCGTAGCGCAGGAGGTCCACCACCGCGACCGACGCCAGCAGCGGCAGCGCCGCCCATCCGCCGAGCTTCCGCGCCAGCGTGACGCAGACCGGGGTGAGGGCCGTGACCACGGTGTACACCCCGACGAACCAGAGCGGCTGGATCACCAGCGTCGACCCCGTACGCAAGGTGTCGCCGGGCACGCCCAGCGCGGACAGCACCGCCAGCAGCACCGCCCACACGGCGGTCACCCCGAGCACCGGCCGGCCGAGGCGGGCCAGCCGGCCGCCCAGCCAGACGGCCGCGGTCGAGGTCCGGCGGCGGAAGGAGAGCACCGAGGCGTACCCGCCGACGAGGAAGAAGATCCCCAGCATCTGGAGCACCCAGCTCGCGGGAGCGAGCCCGGCGAACGTCGAGAGCGGGCTCGCGTTGTGCAGACCGTCGGCGTCCAGCCGGAACGCGCCGAGCATCCAGTGACCGAGCGGCACGGCGAGCAGCGCCAGCGCCCGCAGGCCGTCGATGGCCCGGTCGCGGTGGGCGGGGGTGGAGGCGTCGATCCGGGCCGCGAGCCGTCGGCCGTTCTTCAGCGGGGTGTTCATCGGGCAGCGCCTTCCAGGACCGGGGCGGCTTCCAGGACCGGGACGGCCGCCGGGGCCGGGGCGGCTGCTGCCGCCGGACCCGGTTCCGCCGCCTCCGGGGCGGCCTCCGCGTCCGGGGCGGCCTCCGCCGCAGCGCCGCGCGCGATGGCGGCGAAGGTCCGCAGCGAATCCGTCCCGGGCTCGAAGTACCCGGCGTGCCCCCGCGCCTCGTCCGCCGGCACCCGGCGGGCGCCGAACGCCGGATCGGCCGGGTCCGCCCCGTGGCCGAGGCCCGCGAAGCGCACGTTCGGCACGTCGTCGATCCAGTCGGTCGGGTCCTTCGCCGCCCACACCTGGGCGCTCGTCCGCAGCGCGTCCACGTCGTCGGCGCGCATGCCGGGGGAGCCGAGGACCACCAGGTCGGTGGCGCGGAGGCGGTGCGCGGCCAGGCCGCAGACCACCGAGCCGTAGCTGTGGCAGAACACCGCCGGCGCGGGCAGCCCGTCCGCCGCCAGGCCCTCCGTGAACCGGGTCAGCCGCCCGGCCCCCGCCTCCGCGAGGGCGCCGGTGGCCGCGTCGATGCCGACGCCCACCGGGGTCGTGTACCCGACCCAGGCGATGACGGCGGTCCCCGGACCGGCCGCCGTGTGCAGGGTCCTGGCCATGCCGGCCGGGGCACCGTGGTCGGCGACCTTCCGGTCGAAGGTCCCGGCGTCGTTGTCGGAACCCGGCACCACCACCGAGACCCGGTGCGCCGTGCGGAGGTCCCCGAAGACCTCGGCGACCTGGCCGCGTCCGCGCGGGTCGAACGCGAGGATCTGGCGGCCGGGGGCGGCGAGCGAGCGGTAGCGGGGGTCGTCCTCGGCGGCCAGCGCGAGGGAGTTGGCGCGGTAGCGCAGTTCCAGGGGCGCCCCGTCGAGATTCCCGACGACGGACGGATGCCGAACGAGCAGGAGTTGCCGCTCGTCGGCACCCAACCCCGCGAAGAACGCGGAGACTTCGGCGGGCGTGGCACGCTCCGGATCCGGCAGCCCCGCCCCCGGCGCCCGGTCCGCCCGCCACTGCGCACTGCCCGGTGGCGGCCCGGTCAGCGCCTGCTGCGCGTCCGTCGAAACCCAGCCCGCGGTTCCCGTCACCACGCTGGTAGCCAGTGCGAACGCGACCAGGGTCCTCGCGTATCGGCGCATCGTGCCCTCCCTCTCCGGATGCGCACCGACCGGTGCGACCGGGAGGAAGGTAGGAAGAGGACGGGTGGGAGGGCGTCACACCGGAGGGCCAACCGCGGGGTGATACCGGGGTAGGGGGTGGGGCAGAGGGGCTATGCCCCCGCGTCCCCCGGAGTCACCAGCCCCGACTCGTACGCGAAGATCACCGCCTGCGCCCGGTCCCGCAGGTCCAGCTTGGCCAGCACCCGCCCGATGTGCGTCTTGACGGTCTGCTCGGCCAGCACCAGCCGCCCCGCGATCTCCTGGTTCGACAGCCCCCGGGCGATCAGCTCCAGCACCTCGCTCTCGCGCGGGGTGAGCCCGTTGAGCCGGAGCGCCTGGCCGCCGCGCGTCGCCCCGGAGGGCCGCTGCGCCGCGAAGTCCGCGATCAGCCGCCGGGTCACCGAGGGCGCGAGCAGCGCGTCCCCGGCCGCCACCACCCGTACCGCCGCGATCAGATCGGCGGGCGGGGCGTCCTTCAGCAGGAACCCGGACGCGCCGGCGCGCAGCGCCTCGTACACGTAGTCGTCCACGTCGAACGTGGTGAGCATCAGGACCTTCGGCCGGTGCACCACCCCGACCGGCGGGTTCAACAGCTCGCGCGCGGCGGCCAGTCCGTCCATCTCCGGCATCCGGACGTCCATCAGGACGACGTCGGGGTGCTGGTTGCGGCTGACGTCGACGCCCTGGCGGCCGTCCGCCGCCTCGCCCACCACGTCGATGTCGCTCTGCGCCGCCAGCAGCGCCGCGAACCCGGCCCGCACCATGGCCTGGTCGTCGACGATGATCACGCGGATGGTCACAGGTCCTCCGAAGGGGGCGGGACGGACGGGGAGACGGCCGGCGGGAGCGGCATCCGGGCGGCCACCCGGAACCCGCCGTCGGGCAGCGGCCCGGTGTCCAGGGTGCCGCCGGTCAACCGTACGCGCTCCCGCATCCCCACCAGCCCGTGCCCGGTCCCGGCGCTCTCCAGCGGCGAAGCGGGCTTCGGTGCGGGCCCGTTGACCACGAGGACGTTCAGATGACCCTCGGACGCCCGGACGGAGACCTGCGTGTGCGCCCCGGGCGCGTGCCGCACCACATTGGCCAGTGCCTCCTGCACGATCCGGTACGCCGACAGATCCACCGTCGACGGCACCTCGCCCAGATCCGCCGCGAGCGACAGCTCCGCCGGAAGCCCGGCCCGTACCGTCGCCTCCACCAGCTGCTGGAGCCGGTCCAGGCCCGGCTGCGGCGCCCGGTCGCCCTCCGTGCCGTCGCTGCGCAGCACCGACAGCAGCCGCCGCATCTCACCGAGGGACTCCCGCGCCGCCGCCGCGATCGAGGCGAACTCCTCCTGCGCGGGCTCCGACAGCCCGGAGATCCGGTACGGCGCGGAGTCGGCCTGCACGGTGATCACCGACATGTGGTGCGCGACCACGTCGTGCAGTTCACGGGCGATCCGCGTCCGCTCCTCCAGCAGCGTGCGCTGCGCCCGCTCCGCCTCGCTGATCGTCTCCTGCTCGGCCAGCCGCCGCGTCGCCTCGCCACGCTCCCGTACCGCCGCGCCGATGACCAGGACGACCGCGCCGAGGATCGCCAGGAGCAGGGCACTGTCCGCGCTGCGCTCCGGCGCGATCGGATGCAGCGCCGCCCCGGCGGCGGCCGTCACCGTCCAGACGCCGATGACGGTCCGCCGGGTCTCGCGCAGGCCGAGGGCCAGCAGCAGGAAGAGGTACGCGATCAGGGCCGGCGCGGTCCACGGCCAGAGGGCGCTCGGCTCGGCGGACCGGGACAGGACCACCAGCGCGCCCGCGATGTCGGCGGGCAGGATGATCCACCACGCCTGGAGCGGCCGGTGGGCCAGCATCAGCAGCGGAGCGGCCTGGGCCACCCCGAGCGCCCCGGCCAGTGCGCCCGGCAGGTCGTACTGCGTGGTCAGGACGTTGATGGTGACCGGGATGAAGGTCGCGGTCAGGGCGAGCACCACGGCGTACGGCAGCAGCCGCTGCCACGTCTTCGGCGCGCCCGCCAGCAGCGGGGTGGACGGATGGGACGCGTGGGACAGCCCGTGGGCGAGCTCGCGCAGATTGCGGCGGGCGGCGCTCACCAGGCCGTCGGCGGGCGGCGGAGGCCCGGCGGGGGATGTGGACATGGCCCGGTCAGCCTAAGCAGGCCCGGGGGCCAGGGGCGTCATACCGGGGTCGCGGTCCTCGGCGGGTCCGCCTCATACTCCGGTACGGGGTGACAGCCCGGCGGGGGCATGAAAGGTCACGCCTCTCACAGCTCTTACCGCTCCCACGGCGCTCACAGCTCTCAGGGCTCTTGCCGTTCCCACAGCTCTTACCGCTCTCACGGCCCTCACAGCTCCGCGAGCAGCTGGGCCTTCTTCGCGCTGTACTCGGCGTCCGTCACCAGTCCGGCCTGATGCAGCTCGCCGAGGTGATGTATTCGCTCGGCGATGTCCGCCGGGTCGCGCCGCCCGGCGTTCACCAGGACCGGGGCGGAGGCGGCGGGCGCGGGCTGGGTCCGGCGTACGGATTCCAGGACGGCGGCGGCGAACGGCAGCGACTCGTGCACCGGCCCGTAGCCCAGGCCGAACAGCACGGCCGCCGGATCCTGGTCCGCGCGGGCGGCCGGGGGCTCGGCGGGCACGCCCGGGGGCGCCCCGCCGTCCGCGTCACCGGAGCCGCCGGGGCCGTGCAGATCGCCCAGGCTGCCGCCGGTGCGGTGGTCGACCGGGGCCGCCGCGCGGGGCACCAGACGCAGATAGCCGTCCAGCGCCTCGGGCGAGCGCCATACGATTCCGGCCAGTTCGCTCACTCGGAAGGTCTGGTCGCCGGCCTTCCACTTGGCGCTGGAGGCCCCGGTCCAGGACCACCGGAAGGAGATCCGCTCACCGTCGAAGCTGGCCCGGCCGTCGTACGCCTTGAAGTTCATCGGGGCCTCGGGGGCCGCCACCAGGAAGCGGTCGGCGCTCTCGCCGGACGCCGGGTCCAGCAGGGCCCGCAGCTCGTCCGCGTAGTACTCGGCGAGCACCTCCCGCTCCGCCGGAAGCACCAGGCGATAGGGGTCGCACCCCTCCTTGAGCTGCCCGGAGGCAGCCTCCACCAGAGGATCGGCACCCGCTCTCGGCACGGCACGCAGAACCACCGTGCCCCGCTTGCCGGGAGTCAGCGTCACCGACGACAGCGCCGCATACGGGATGCGGCGTTCCCGCAGGCTCTGGAAGAGCTTCGGTGTGCGGATGCCCCGTTCGAAGCGGATGAGCACGGAGTCGGTGTCGAACTCCCAGGTGGCATGAATTCCGGCCAGCACATCACCCATGTGCCTCATCGTATGCGGCACAGTCGCGCACGTCCCCCCTCGGAGCAATTCCCGATTAATCCGCCCGACACCGACCTCTACGCGCGTCAGCCGTCCCGTTGGCCGGAAATACCGCTGTGGCACGTGCTGTCGGCAGATGCGCAGCTCACCGACCCGTACGCTCCGACGCCGATCGCGGCGAAGTTGTCCAGGCTCTCGGTGCCCGGTTCGAAGTAGCCGCTGTGCCCGGCGGCGCCGGCCGCCGAGACGATCCGCGCGCCGAAGGCCGGGTCGACCGGGTCGGCCCCGTGTCCGATCCCGCCGAACTCCAGATGCGGGACGTCCCCGATCCAGTCGTTCCCGTCCCGCGTCGCCCAGATCCGCGCGCCGGTCTCCAGCTGGCGCGCGTGGGCGGCCCGCATGCCGGGGCTGCCCGCGACCGCGATGTCGGCCACCCGGTCGTGGGCCCGGTGCGCGGCCACCCCGCACACGACGGAGCCGTAGCTGTGGCAGAACAGCGAGACCTTCGAGACGCCCGGCAGCGCGCGGACCATCGCGTTCAGCCGGACCGCGCCGTTCGCCGCGAGCCCGCCCAGCGCCGCGTCCATGCCGAGACCGGCCGGGGCGGTGTAGTCGGCCCACGCGATGACAGCCGTACGGGTGCCCGGGGAGGCCGAGCGTTCCGCCTGGTACAGGGACTTGGCCATGCCGACGGGGGCCCGGTACGCGCGCGTGCTGCGCTCCAGGGTCAGCAGATGGGTGTCGACGCCCGGGACGACGACGGAGACCCGGGCGGCCCGGTCGAGATTCCCGAACACCTCGGCGGCACGGCCTCTCCCGGAGGGATCGAAGGCCAGGAACTGGCGCTTGCCCGCGAGCATCGACCGGAACCGGTCGAGGCGGTCCTCCGCCTCACCCCGCCCGTCCGGCGACAGCTTCCCGTCGTGCGCCCGCACCTTCTCCACGGCCACGGCCTGTCTGAGAGCCACCCTGTTCGCGTAGTAGCGCAGGGTGACCGGAGCGCCGTTCAGATTCCCCACCACCGAGGGGTGCTCGCCGGCGAGGGCGATCTGCTGTCCCGAGGTGAGGGTGGCGAAGAAATGGGCCAGCCGGTAGGCGGGAGCGTCGGCGTCCGGCAGCGAGCGCCCGGCTATCCGGTCCTTCGCCCAGGAGGCGAGCGCGAGCTCGCGCGGCCCGTTGGAGTGCTGATCGCGGACGGCGCTCCAGCCCGTCGTCGCCAGCATCACGAACACCACCGCCACGGCGAGCAGAGCGCGCCATGCGGTCAACGTGGGTGAGGTGTCGAAGGAAGTCACTGCGCCACACCCTAGGAGACGCGTGCCGACCACCGTGATGCGGGTGAGGTACATCACCCGTCCGCGAAGGATTCATCATGGATTTCTCACGCAGGGTCACTGTCGGCCCGTGGCCACGCCACCTCCGACGCGCGTTCCGGGCCGCGCCTCCCGACTCCCGTCGCCTCCCGCCTCCCGTCGCCTCCCGCCTCGCGTCGCCTCCCGACTCCCGCCCCGGAGTCGCGCTACTTCCGACGCCAGTCCCGGGCGAGGGCCGGGACGAGCTGGTCGAGATACTCCTCGGTCAGGTCGCGCAGCGCCTCCACGCTCGGGTCGAGCCCTCGGCCCCACAGCTGACCGGTCACCCGCATCACCCCGGTGAACGCGGCGACGGCCACCCGGGGCCGGGGGTCCCGATCCACGTCGAGCCCCTCGCGCTCCGCGATCAGCAGGGCGATCTGGTTCTCCAGGGCGACCCCGCGCCGCATGTGGGCGGCGAGGAGGGAGGGCGTCGACTCGATCATCTGGTAGGTCCGCATATGGAGATCGACGGTGACGACCTCCTCGATCGCCTCGCCGATGCTGTTCCACGCGCACAGCACCGCCCGGCGCATGGCCTCGAAGGGGGCTTCGCCCGCGGGGCGGCGGCGCAGCTCCTCGATGAAGCGGGACTCGACCATCTGCTGCACGGCGAAGGTAACGTCCTCCTTGCTCGCGAAGTAGCGGAAGAAGGTGCGCTGGGAGACCTCCACGGCGTCGACGATCTCGTCGACGGTGGTGCGTTCGTACCCCTGGGTGGTGAACAGTTCGAGGGAGGCGCGTACCAGGGCGTCCCGGGTGCGCTGTTTCTTGCGTTCACGCAGTCCGGCTCGGGGCTCGACTGCCTGCCCGTCGGTCACGTACCGGTTCCTCTTTTCCCGTGTTTGTCCAGCTCAGCATATCCGTGAGCTACGTGTGAGCTACGTGACAGTTACTGACTTGTGAATTGGTTTGTCAACTGTCAGTAGCTGTCACTAGTCTCGCCGTATGACTAGTCAGACCACCGTCGAGAAGGCGCCGCGGGAGCCGGAAGACAACGCAGTACCCGCCCCGGTCAAGGGGCTTCGCGGCCACCCCTGGCTGACCCTCTTCGCCGTCGCCATCGGCGTGATGATGGTCGCCCTCGACGGCACCATCGTCGCCATCGCGAATCCCGCGATCCAACAGGACCTCGGCGCCTCGCTCGCCGACGTCCAGTGGATCACCAACGGCTATCTCCTGGCGCTCGCCGTCGCCCTGATCACCGCGGGCAAGCTGGGCGACCGCTTCGGCCACCGTCAGACCTTCCTGATCGGTATCGCGGGATTCGCCATCTCCTCGGCCGCGATCGGTTTCTCCAAAGAGATCGTCCTGGTCGTCGTCTTCCGCGTGCTCCAGGGCCTCTTCGGCGCTCTGCTGATGCCGGCCGCCCTGGGCCTGCTGCGCGCCACCTTCCCCGCCGAGAAGCTGAACATGGCGATCGGCATCTGGGGCATGGTCATCGGCGCGTCCACCGCGGGCGGCCCGATCGTCGGCGGTCTGCTCGTCGAGCACGTCAGCTGGCAGTCGGTCTTCTTCATCAACGTGCCGGTCGGCGTCGTCGCGCTCATCTTCGGCCTGGTGATCCTCAAGGACCACCGCGCCGCCAACGCGCCGCGCTCCTTCGACGTCCTCGGCATCGTGCTGCTCTCGGGCGCGATGTTCTCCCTCATCTGGGGCATCATCAAGGCCGGTGAGTCCTGGGGCTGGGGCGACGGCCGCACCTGGGCGTGGCTCGGCCTCGCGATCCTGCTCTTCCTGGCCTTCGGCCTCTGGGAGACCAAGGTCAAGGAACCGCTCGTCCCGCTGGGGATGTTCCGCTCCGTCCCGTTGACGGCCGGTGTCGTGCTCATGATGCTGATGGCCTTCGCCTTCATGGGCGGCCTCTTCTTCGTGACGTTCTTCCTCCAGGGCGTCCACGGCCTCAGCCCGGTCGACAGCGGTCTGCACCTGCTGCCGCTGACCGCCATGATGATCGTCTCCTCGCCGGTCGCCGGTCTGCTGATCACCAAGTTCGGCCCGCGCGTCCCGCTGGTCGGCGGCATGGTCTGCACGGCCACCGCGATGTTCGGCATGACCACGCTCACCGACTCCACCGGCACCTTCGCGATGTCCCTCTGGTTCGCCCTGCTCGGCTGCGGGCTCGCCCCGGTCATGGTCGGCGCCACCGAGGTCATCGTCGGCAACGCGCCCATGGAGCTGTCCGGCGTGGCCGGCGGTCTCCAGCAGGCCGCCATGCAGGTCGGCGGCGCGCTCGGCACCGCCGTCCTCGGAGCGGTCATGTCCTCCAAGGTCAGCGCCGAGTTCGCGGACAACTGGGCGGGCGCGGGCCTGCCCGGCGCGCCCGACCCGAAGCTGGAGGAGGCCGCCGAGTTCGGCATCGTCCCGGCCGAGGAGCTCGCCAAGGCCCCCGGCATGACGCCGGACGTCATCGACCGCATCGGCGGGGTCATCCACGACACGTTCATGTCGGGCATGGGCCTGGCCTTCACGGTCGCGGGCGTCGTCGCCGTGGTCGCCGCCTTCGTCGCCACCCTCACCAAGCGCGGCGCGAACGCCGAGGCGGGCGCCGGAGTCGGCCACATCTGACGCCCGACGCGGCGCAGGCCGTCAACACAGCGCAGGCCGGAGCCCCGCCGAATCCTTTCGGCGGGGCTCTCGCCTATCAGGGTGGTGCCCCCCGGCCGCCCTTCCGCGCACCACGCCCGGTGACGCAGAGTGATCGGCGGAAGCGAACACCGACCGGCACCGACCGGCACCGACCGGCACCGACCGGCACCGACCGGCACCGACCGGCACCGACCAACCACGGGGGTTGATCCATCATGCGTACGACCTTGACCCGCACGACCGTTCTCGCGGCCGCCCTGGCCGTCACCGCACTCGTTCCCCAGGCCCTGACCCACGACCGGGCCGCGGCGGCCCCCGAGCGGTCCCCGGGCGTCGCCCTCGGGGCCTGTGAGGCGGGCAGGCTCTGCCTCTGGAAGAAGCCCGACTTCACCGGGGCCCGCCACACCTTCGAGCTGTCCGGCGTGGACATCGAGAGCTGTGTCCCGCTGCCGAAGGGCGGCGACGCCCAGTCCCTCGCCAACCGCACCGGGCGGCCCGTCACCACCTACCAGTCCGCCGAGTGCGCGGAGACGGGGGAGTTCGAGACGTACCCCGGCGGCGGCACCTGGACGCCCCGGTCCCCGTACCAGGTACGGGCCTTCAAGATCTGGGAGAACTGAGCCCGGACACGCGGGAGGGGCGGCGACGCTCCAGCGCCACCGCCCCTCCCGGCCGTCCCTGCCTACGCGTCGCCGCCCGCCGCGCCCGGATCGGCCGCGGTCACGTCCAGGAGCTCGTAGCGGTCCACGGCCGTCTTCAGGGCGGACCGGTCGACCTTGCCCTCCTTGGCCAGCTCGGTGAGCACCGCCAGCACGATCGACTGCGCGTCGATGTGGAAGAACCGGCGGGCCGCACCCCGCGTGTCCGCGAAGCCGAAGCCGTCCGCGCCCAGCGACTGGTAGGTGCCCGGCACCCAGCGCGCGATCTGGTCCGGAACCGAACGCATCCAGTCCGAGACCGCCACGAACGGACCCTGGGCCGCTTCGAGCTTCCTGGTCACGTACGGGACGCGCTGCTCCTCCTCCGGGTGCAGGAGGTTGTAGCGCTCGACGTCCACCGCCTCGCGGCGCAGCTCGTTCCAGGAGGTCGCCGACCAGACGTCCGCCTTGACGTTCCACTCGTCCGCGAGGATCCGCTGCGCCTCCAGCGCCCAGGGGACCGCCACGCCGGACGCCATGATCTGGGCCGGGATCTCGCCCTTCTCGCCGGCGCTGAAGCGGTGGATGCCCTTGAGGATGCCCTCGACGTCCACGTCCTCCGGCTCGGCCGGGTGCTGGATCGGCTCGTTGTAGACGGTGAGGTAGTAGAAGACGTCCTCGTTCGCCTCGCCGTACATCCGGCGCAGCCCGTCCTTCATGATGTGCGCGATCTCGAACCCGTAGGCCGGGTCGTACGCGACACAGCCCGGGTTCGTCGAGGCCAGCAGCTGCGAGTGGCCGTCCGCGTGCTGGAGGCCCTCGCCGGTCAGCGTCGTACGGCCGGCGGTCGCGCCGAGCACGAAGCCGCGCGCGAGCTGGTCGGCCATCTGCCAGAACTGGTCGCCGGTGCGCTGGAACCCGAACATCGAGTAGAAGACGTACACCGGGATCAGCGGCTCGCCGTGCGTGGCGTACGCCGAACCGGCCGCGATCAGGGAGGCCGTGCAGCCCGCCTCGGAGATGCCGTCGTGCAGCATCTGACCCGTCGGGGACTCCTTGTACGCGAGCAGCAGATCGCGGTCGACCGCCTCGTACTGCTGACCCAGCGGGTTGTAGATCTTCGCACTCGGGAAGAACGCGTCCATGCCGAAGGTGCGGTACTCATCGGGGGCGATCAGCACGAAACGCTTGCCGATCTCCTTGTCACGCATGAGGTCCTTCAGGACGCGGACGAACGCCATGGTGGTGGCGATCGACTGCGAGCCCGAACCCTTCTTCGCAGCCGCGTACGTCTTGTCCTCGGGCTGCGGAAGCGGCTTCGCACGCACCACACGGGTCGGGACGTAACCGCCCAGACCCTGGCGGCGGTCGTGCATGTACTGGATCTCCTCCGAGTCGCGGCCCGGGTGGTAGTAGGGCGGGTAGCCCTCGTCCAGCTGCTTGTCCGTGATCGGGATGTGCAGCCGGTCCCGGAAGCGCTTGAGGTCCTCGACCGTGAGCTTCTTCATCTGGTGGGTCGCGTTGCGGCCCTCGAAGTTCGGCCCCAGCGTCCAGCCCTTGACCGTCTGCGCCAGGATGACCGTCGGCTGGCCCTTGTGCGCCTTGGCCGCCGCGTAGGCCGCGTAGACCTTGCGGTGGTCGTGGCCGCCGCGGCCGAGGTGCAGGATCTGCTGGTCGGTCATGTCCTTGACCATGTCCCGCAGCCGCGGGTCGTCGCCGAAGAAGTGCTCGCGGATGTACTGACCGGTCTCGGTGGCGTACGTCTGGAACTGGCCGTCCGGCGTGGTATTCAGCCGGTTGACCAGGATGCCCGTGCGGTCCTGCGCCAGCAGCGGGTCCCAGGAGCGGTCCCAGACCAGCTTGATGACGTTCCAGCCGGCGCCCCGGAACTGCGACTCCAGCTCCTGGATGATCTTGCCGTTGCCGCGCACTGGGCCGTCGAGCCGCTGGAGGTTGCAGTTGACCACGAAGGTCAGGTTGTCCAGGCCCTCACGGGCGGCGATGGACAGCTGGCCCAGGGACTCCGGCTCGTCCATCTCGCCGTCGCCCAGATAGGCCCACACGTGCGACTTGGAGGTGTCGGCGATGCCGCGCGCCTCCATGTAGCGGTTCATCCGCGCCTGGTAGATCGCGCCGAGCGGACCGAGGCCCATCGAGACGGTCGGGAACTCCCAGAAGTCCGGCATCAGCCGCGGGTGCGGATAGCTGGACAGCCCGTTCGGGGCCTTCGACTTCTCCTGGCGGAACGCGTCGAGCTGCGCCTCGTTCAGCCGGTCCAGCAGGAACGCGCGGGCGTAGATCCCCGGGGACGCGTGTCCCTGGAAGAAGATCTGGTCGCCGCCGTCGCCCTGGTCCTTGCCCCGGAAGAAGTGGTTGAAGCCCACGTCGTACAGCGAGGCGGAGGAGGCGAAGGTGGCGATGTGGCCGCCGACGCCGATCCCGGGGCGCTGGGCCCGCGAGACCATCACCGCGGCGTTCCAGCGGGTCGCGTTGAGGACCTTGCGTTCGATCTCCTCGTCGCCGGGGAAGAACGGCTCGTCCTTCGTGGCGATCGTGTTCACGTAGTCCGTGCTGCGCATCTCCGGCACGGCGACGCGCTTCTCCCGCGCGCGCTCGATGAGCCGGAGCATCAGGTAGCGGGCGCGCTCACGGCCGCGCTCGTCGACGGCGGCGTCGAGGGAGTCGAGCCATTCCCGGGTCTCCTCGGGATCAAAATCCGGGACCTGGCTCGGAAGGCCGCCAATGATGATCGGGTTGCGATCGGATCCGGAAGCCACACTGTTCCTTCGCTGTTCGGTGGTGCTCTACGGGGCCTGCTACGGGCACACGCCCCCGGGGGCAACTCTGGGTGCGCCGCCTCCATCGTGCTACCGCGAGGGCCCGAACGTCATCTTTACCGTGGGGTAACTCCGAGGTTCCGAAACGTGCCCGCGGGGCACGAGTGTGGGCAGTACGCGGCTGGGTACGGGCAAACCGCAACCTTACGCCCAAGGCGTCCAAGTGTTCCCAAAGGCTGTTCGACTCCGATTGGCGGATCGAAACCGCATAAGCTGAGGAAGGACGTAAACGGATGGAGTGACCCGGGGGAAGCCCCGGGAAGCCGCCGGGGAGACATGCCTGAACTTGCGTTGACGTGGCAGGGAACGTCACCGTATAGGCGGTCTCGCACGCTGGGTACTTGCGCGATTCGCCGGTCCCGTGTGGACTACGGCCAACGCCCCGCGCACGCGCGTGGCTGCAGCATTTTCCGAAGACATGATCAGGAGGCAACCCGTGAGCGCGACCGCGGACCACGCGGAGGAGCGGACCAACCCGGCAGCACGCCTGGGGTTCGAGCCCGGACAAGTGGTCCAGGAGATCGGCTACGACGAAGACGTCGAGCTGGAGCTCCGTGAGGGCATTGAGGCCACTACCGGCCAGGAACTCGTCGACGAGGAGTACGACGACGTCGCAGACGTCGTCCTGCTCTGGTTCCGCGACGAGGACGGCGACCTTACGGACGCGCTGGTGGATGCCATTGGTCTGATCGAGGACGGCGGTACGGTCTGGCTGATGACGCCGAAGACCGGCCGTGACGGATACGTCGAACCGAGCGACATCAATGAGGCTGCCCAGACAGCCGGTCTCGCCCAGACCAAGAGCATCAGCGCGGGCAAGGACTGGACGGGCAGCCGTCTGGTCACCCCCAAGGGGGCCAAGGCCAAGCGCTGAACCACGCTTCGCACCACCCCGGGGCCCTCACGGGCGCACACACCGCGCCCGTGAGGGCCTTCGTACGTCCACGGCCCCTCCGGGCCCCGCCGCGGGCCCCTGCGTAGGGTGGGAGTCACCCGCACGGACCCGGCCCGGGATGCGGAGAAGCGGCGATAAGGATGCGTGTTCCATGACGATCGAGGTCGGCAGTCAGGCCCCGGACTTCCAGCTCAAGGACAACCACGGCCGGACCGTGCGGCTGTCGGAGTTCCGCGGCGAGAAGAACGTCGTGCTGGTGTTCTACCCGTTCGCCTTCACCGGCGTCTGCACCGGCGAGCTGTGCGCGCTCCGCGACGAGCTGCCCCGCTTCGAGAACGAGTCCACCCAGCTGCTCGCCGTCTCCAACGACTCCATCCACACCCTGCGCGTCTTCGCCGAGCAGGAGGGCCTGGAGTACCCGCTGCTGTCCGACTTCTGGCCGCACGGGGAGACCTCGCGGGCGTACGGCGTCTTCGACGAGGACAAGGGCTGCGCGGTGCGCGGCACCTTCGTCATCGACAAGGCGGGCGTCGTCCGCTGGAGCGTCGTGAACGGGCTCCCGGACGCCCGCGACCTGAACGACTACGTCAAGGCGCTCGAAGCGCTCTGAGGCGATCTCCTGGCGACGCCCGGTCAAAAGCCTGTTTTGGCCGGGAACCGGTCACTAGGATCCACTCGTTGATCCGATGCCAATGAACGACGGGGAAGCCGGCGTCCGCCGGCCCCTGAGAAAACTACTGGAGGACTCGTGGGAGTCAGCCTCAGCAAGGGCGGCAACGTCTCGCTGACCAAGGCCGCGCCCAACCTGACCGCGGTCATCGTCGGTCTGGGCTGGGACGCCCGCACCACCACCGGTGGTGACTTCGACCTCGACGCCAGCGCGCTGCTGGCGAACGCCGAGGGCAAGGTCGCCGCCGACGGCAATTTCGTCTTCTTCAACAACCTGAAGAGCCCCGACGGCTCCGTCGAGCACACCGGTGACAACCTCACCGGTGAGGGCGAGGGCGACGACGAGGTCATCAAGGTGAACCTGGCCGGCGTTCCGGCCGACGTCGACAAGATCGTCTTCCCGGTCTCGATCTACGAGGCCGAGAGCCGCCAGCAGAGCTTCGGCCAGGTCCGCAACGCGTACATCCGCGTGGTCAACCAGGCCGACAACACCGAGCTGGCCCGCTACGACCTGAGCGAGGACGCCTCGACGGAGACCGCGATGGTCTTCGGCGAGCTCTACCGCAACGGCGCGGAGTGGAAGTTCCGCGCCATCGGCCAGGGGTACGCCTCGGGCCTGCGCGGCATCGCCCAGGACTTCGGCGTCAACGTCTGACGTCACTGGGCCCCAGGGGGTGTCCGGCACCATGCGCCGGGCACCCCCTGACCGGGCGCTTTCGACGCCCGGCCCCGGGCGTCGAAAGCGCCCGGCAGCGTTTTACACGACTCGGGGAGGACACACATGGGCGTCACGCTCGCCAAGGGAGGCAATGTCTCCCTCTCCAAGGTCGCACCCAACCTCACCCAGGTGCTGGTAGGGCTCGGCTGGGACGCACGCTCCACCACAGGAGCCGATTTCGACCTCGACGCCAGCGCACTGCTGTGCCAGTCGGGCCGCGTGCTCGGCGACGAGTGGTTCATCTTCTACAACAACCTCACGAGCCCCGACGGCTCCGTCGAGCACACCGGTGACAACCTCACCGGTGAGGGCGACGGCGACGACGAGTCCGTCATCGTCCGTCTCGACCAGGTGCCCGCCCACTGCGACAAGATCGTCTTCCCGGTCTCGATCCATGACGCGGACAACCGGGGCCAGGCGTTCGGCCAGGTCAGCAATGCTTTCATCCGTGTCGTCAACCAGGCCGACGGCCAGGAGCTGGCCCGCTACGACCTCAGCGAGGACGCCTCGACGGAGACCGCGATGATCTTCGGCGAGCTCTACCGGTACAACGGCGAGTGGAAGTTCCGTGCGGTCGGCCAGGGGTACGCGTCGGGCCTGCGCGGCATCGCTCTAGACTTCGGCGTCAACGTTTCGTAACGCCGCGCTCGGCGCGGGGGAGCCCCGACACACCGGGGGAGACGCTTTTAACAACACGATGGGGTAGCCAGTGGTTCTGAAAACCTTCGGCTGGTCGTTCGCGGTCACCGCGCTCGGCCTGGTCGCAGCGATTTTCTACGGGGGGTGGCAGGCATTCGGCATCGTCGCGATCCTGTCCGTCCTGGAGATCTCGCTGTCCTTCGACAACGCGGTGATCAACGCCGGAATCCTGAAGAAGATGAATGCCTTCTGGCAGAAGATCTTCCTCACCATCGGCATCCTCATCGCCGTCTTCGGTATGCGACTGGTGTTCCCCGTCGTGATCGTGGCCGTGAGCGCCCAGCTCGGGCCGATCGAGGCCATCGACCTGTCCTTCAACGACCCGGACAGGTACAAGGAACTGGTCACGGACGCCCATCCGTCGATCGCGGCCTTCGGTGGCATGTTCCTGTTGATGATCTTCCTCGACTTCATCTTCGACGAGGACCGCGACATCCACTGGCTGCGCTGGATCGAGCGCCCGCTCGCCAAGCTCGGCAAGGTCGACATGCTGTCGGTCTGCGTCGCGCTGATCATCCTGCTCTTCACCGCCATGACCTTCGCGACCCAGGCCCACCAGCACGGCGGCGGACACGCCGACAAGGCGGCCACGGTCATGCTCTCCGGCATCGCCGGTCTGATCACCTACCTCGTCGTCGGCGGGCTCTCCGGATTCTTCGAGGGCAAGCTGGAAGAGGAGGAGGAGCGCGAGCACGAGGCCGAGGAAGAGGCCAAGAAGAAGGGCAAGCCCGTCACCGGGGTCGCCCTCGCCGGAAAGGCCGCGTTCTTCCTCTTCCTCTACCTGGAAGTCCTGGACGCCTCGTTCTCCTTCGACGGCGTCATCGGCGCCTTCGCGATCACCAACGAGATCGTGCTGATGGCCCTCGGCCTCGGCATCGGCGCCATGTACGTCCGTTCGCTCACCGTCTACCTGGTGCGCGAGGGCACGCTCGACGACTACGTCTACCTGGAGCACGGCGCGCACTACGCGATCGGCGCGCTCTCGATCATCCTGCTGATCACCATCCAGTACCAGATCAACGAGTTCATCACCGGCTCGGTCGGCGTGATCCTGATCGCCCTCTCCTTCTGGTCCTCGGTCCGGCGCAACCGCGCTCTCGCCGCGGAATCCGAGGGCGGCGGCGGCTCGGGAAGCAAGTCCGAAGTGTCCACCGGGGTGTGACCCGGTAAGGATTGAGGAACGCTCTCTGCGGGGCGGCCCACACGGCGACGGCTCTCCGGGATCTCCCGGACCCGGCCCGGTGGCCGCCCCGCGGTGATGTCCGGGGCGCGCGAACAGGTGGGGGTTGGTATGGGATTCTTCGACGGCCTGTGGCCGGGGCGCGCGGCGCAGTTCGACTCGGGCAACTCGACGTCGAGCGCGGTCGTGCTGTCCAAACGCAACGCGACGATCTCGCTCAACAAGCAGGGGGCCCTGTCGGGCAACCTCCGGGTCAACCTGTCCTGGCGGATGCGGACCTCGGACATCGAGGGCCGGTCGCGCCAGAGCGGCATGCTGCGGCGCCCCCTCCAGCTCTTCAAGCCCGAGGTCGTCCAGGCGCACACCCAGGGCGTCGTCAACGTCGACCTGGACCTCGGCTGCATGTACGAGCTGATGGACGGCACCAAGGGCGTCGTACAGCCGCTGGGCAGCCTGATCGGCGACCTCAACGGCCCGCCCTACGTCCGGCTCAGCGGCGACGACCGGTTCGGCGCGCCCTCGGGGGAGACGGTCTACGTCAACCTCGACCAGCGCGACCAGATCAAGCGGCTGCTGTTCTTCGTCTACATCTACGACCGGACGCCCGCCTTCGACCGTACGCACGCCAAGGTCACGCTCTACCCGGGCAACGGCCCGCGCATCGAGATCGAGCTGGACGAGCGCGCACCGCAGGCCCGCTCCTGCGCGGTGTTCACCGTGGAGAACATCAAGGACGAGCTGATCGTGCGCCGCGAGGTGAAGTTCGTGTACGGCTTCCAGTCGGAGTTGGACCGGCTGTACGGCTACGGCATGCAATGGGGGCGCGGCTACAAGTCCCGGACCTGAGCCCGGTCAGCCGTGAGGACCCGGGGACGGGAGCGGTACTCCCGGGGACGGGAGCGGGAACCGGCTCAGGACCGTACGAACTGCGGACCCTGTGGAGGCAGCGCGAAATGGGGGTCGGGCGCGTGCGCGGCGGCTGCCGCGGGCTGCGGATAGCCGTACGCGGGCGGCTCGGCGGCAGACTGCGGATAGCCGTACGCCGGCTGGTGGGCCGCGGCGGCAGCGGGGTGCGCGACCGGTGGCGGATAGCCGTAGGAGGGCTGCTGGTGCTGGACCGTGGCCTGGGAGTCCGGGCCGGGCCCGGGCGGCACGGCCGGCGGCGGGGGCACGGCGGCGGGGAGGGGCCCCGCGCCCGCCGACGCGCCCGGGTCCTGCGGCCCGTTCACGGCCTCCGACTCGTCCACCGAGATGCCGAAGGCCGTGGCGAGGCCGATCAGGCCGGTGGGATACCCCTGGCCGACCGCGCGGAACTTCCATCCCTCGCCGCGGCGGTACAGCTCGCCGCAGATGATCGCCGTCTCTTCCCCGGTCTCCGGCCGGACATCGAACACCGCCAGCGGCTCGCCCTCGGCGAACGCGGCGTCGAACAGGAGTATCCGCAGGTCCAGGACGTGTTCGAAGGCGGCCCCGTCGGAGGAGGCCGCGATGACCACCTGGTCCACCGACGCGTCCAGCGCACCGAGGTCCGCCTCGACCGTGTCCGTCAGCCCCTCCGGGACACTGCGCTTCGGCAGCCGCCGGACCAGGCCCGAGGGGTGCCGGGGCTGGTTGTAGAAGACGAAGTCCTCATCGGACCGCACCCGGCCGGACGCACCGAGGAGCAGGGCGGAGGCGTCCACGTCGGGAACCCCGGCGCCCGGGGTCCAGCGCAGCACGGCCCGTACGGCCGCGGCATCGACGGGGACGTTCGAGCCCTTCAGCATCGTGTGCGTCATGACCGTCATCCTGCCTGCTGGGGGCCCGTGCGGACAACGCGGGGGGCGGCACGGCCGTGCCCGGAGGCCGCGCGGGCAGGGCGTGACGATACCGGGAGAGGGGCCGGGACGAGAGGCGGGTAACCGGAAATTCATGTACATGGGGAACTGTTGACACCCGTCCGTACGTACTATTACCGGCCATGCACGGTCCGGCCGATCCGGCAGTTCGGGGGAAAAAGATGCGTCACTTCGGGCATATATCGCCCACTGCCCGCGAGGGGCTGTTCTTCAGGGAGCCCTGCACCTTCACCGCGGACTCCCCGGCACGGATGCTCTCCGTCGCCCTGGGAGCCACGCTCTACTCCCCGGCCACCCGGCCGTCGCTCGCCGACGACGTGCTCAAGCAGGCCGCGCGCGGCGTCGTCTCCATGGTGCTGTGCCTGGAGGACTCCATCGACGACGCCGAGGTCGTCGGTGCCGAAACCAACCTGATCAGGCAGTTTGCCGCGCTGGCCGCCAAGGACGCGGCATCCGGGACCCGGGGGGCGGGGCCGGGGAGCCAGGACACGGCATCGGGGAGCGGCGCACAGGGCCCGGACGATGCCGCGGGCGCGGCGAGCGCCGATATGCCGCTGCTCTTCATCCGCGTACGGGAACCGGCTCAGATCACCGACCTGGTGCGCCGCCTCGGCGACTCGGTCCGGATGTTGTCCGGTTTCGTACTTCCCAAATTCACCGAGGACCGTGGTCGACAGTTCCTGGAGGCCCTCGCCGAGGCCGAGGCGGCGTGCGGACGACGGCTCTTCGCCATGCCGGTCCTCGAATCCCCCGAGCTGCTCCATCTGGAGACGCGCGGCGAAATCCTCCAGGGCATCGCCCGCAGCGTGGAGAAGCACCGGGACCGGGTGCTCGCCCTGCGCCTCGGCGTCACCGACTTCTGCTCGGCCTACGGACTCCGCCGCGCGCCCGACATGACGGCCTACGACGTCCACATCGTCGCCTCCGTGATCGCCGACGTGGTCAACGTGCTCGGCCGGGCCGACGGCACCGGCTTCACGATCACCGGCCCGGTCTGGGAGTACTTCCGCCGCCAGGAGCGCATGTTCAAGCCCCAGCTGCGCCGCAGCCCCTTCCTGGAGGGCCGGGCCGAGGAACTGCGCACGGCCCTCATCCAGCACGACCTCGACGGACTGCTCCGGGAGATCGAGCTCGACCGCGCCAACGGGCTGCTCGGCAAGACCTGCATCCACCCGTCGCACGTGGCACCGGTCCACGCACTGTCCGTGGTCAGCCACGAGGAGTACACCGACGCCCAGGACATCCTGAGTCCGGAGCGCGGGGGCGGCGGGGTGCTGCGCTCGGCGTACACGAACAAGATGAACGAAGTGAAGCCCCACCGGGCCTGGGCCGAGCGCACGCTCCAGCGGGCCGAGGTCTTCGGGGTGGCCAAGGAAGACGTCGGCTTCGTGGACCTGCTGGCCGCCGGCCTGAAGAACTGAGCGCGCGTCGATGAGCGAGCGCGCGACGAGAGAAGAGGCCGTGGACGTGGTGTGGTCGGGCAGCTGGGTGGCGGAGCGACTGGGAGTCGCCCTCGAAGGCGACGGAGAGCTCCGGGAACTGCTGGGCCTGGCCCTGCGCCGCAACCCCAAGCGGGCGCATCTGCTGGTGTCCAACGTGCTGGGCAAGCACGTGCCCCAGCGGCCCTCCGTCGTCCACGGGGCCGGGTTCGAGCTGGGTGAGCGGGTACGGGCGCTGCTCGGCGCCGAGGAGGCCCGCCGCGCGGTGGTTCTCGGCTACGCGGAGACGGCCACCGGCCTCGGCCACGCTGTGGCGGACGGCCTGCGGGACGCCCCGTACCTGCACTCCACCCGCCGGCCGGTGGCGGGCGTCCGTCAGGCGGGCGGCTTCGAGGAGTCCCACTCGCACGCCACCTCGCACCTGCTGCTGCCGGAGGACCGCGATCTGCTGGCGAGCGGCGGGACCGGGGCCGACGCCTCGGTGCTGGTGCTGGTCGACGACGAGTTCTCCACCGGCAACACGGTCCTGAACACCATCCGCGCGCTGCACGCCCTGCACCCGCGCGAGCGGTACGTCATCGTCGCCCTGGTCGACATGCGCTCGGCCGGCGACCGCGACCGGCTGTCCGCCTTCGCCGCCGAGATCGGCGCCCGTGTCGACCTGGTGACGCGCAGCACCGGAACGGTCGCCCTGCCGGACGGCGTGCTGGAACGCGGCCAGGCCCTGGTCGCGGCCCAGGAGGCGGAACAGGCGCGGCAGGCGGAAAAGGCGGAGCAAGCACGGCAGGCGGACCTGGCAGCGCGGTCCGGGCGGGCCGGGCAGGGACAGCCGCCCGCCGGCTCCGCCGCAGGCGCGGTCCTCGTCCCCGTCCCCGCCCCCGTCACCCGCGTCGACCTCGACTGGCCGGCCGCCGTGCCCGACGGAGGCCGGCACGGCTTCACCCCCGCCCACCGGGCGGCGCTGGAAGCGGCGCTCCCGGGCATGGCGGACCGGATCGCGGCCAGGCTGGGAGACCACGCCGGCCCCCGCCCCCGCCGGGTCCTCGTCCTCGGCTTCGAGGAGCTGATGTACGCCCCGCTGCGCCTGGGCACCGCCCTCGAAGCCGCGCTGGGAACCGACGCAGAGGTCCGCTACTCCACCACCACCCGCTCACCCGTCCTGGCCGTCGACGACCCCGGCTACGCGATACGCACCCGCCTCGTCTTCCCGGCCCACGACGACCCGGCGGACGGCCCCGGCGACCGGTACGCCTACAACGTGGCGGGCGCCGGCTTCGACGCGGTGGTCGCCGTCGTCGACTCCACCGCCGACACCCCGGAACTGCACGCCCCCGACGGGCTGTTGGCCCGGCTCGCCGAGCACACCGGCCACGTACTCCTCGCGGTCGTCCCCTCGTACACCCCCGCACCCGCCACCCCCGCACCCGTTCCCCACCGGCAGGAGCCCGCCGTGCTGCCCGAGCCCCTCCGAGGCCCCGCCTTCTCCAGTTACGCGCCGGAGGACGTCGGCTGGCTGCTCCAGGACCTCTCGGACACCGAGCTGGAAGCGCCCACCGAGGAGCGCGAGGAGGCGATCCAGAGCGGCGGCGCGCACTACGCGGAGTCGCTGCCCGTCGAGTACCAGCCGAGCGCCGCCTACCAGGCCCTGTTCACCGCGGCGCTGGAGACCTCCGCCGCCCGCATCGCCCGCGCGGTCGGCACCGTCACCGAGACGGTCCTCGCCGAACGCGGCCCGCGCCCCGTGCTCGTCTCGCTCGCCCGCGCCGGAACCCCGGTCGGCGTGCTGATGCGCCGCTGGGCCCAGCACCGGCACGGCCTGGACCTGCCGCACTACGCCATCTCCATCGTCCGGGGCCGAGGCATCGACGCCACCGCCCTGCGCTGGCTGGCCGCCCATCACGACCCGGCCGACGTGGTGTTCGTCGACGGCTGGACCGGGAAGGGCGCGATCACCCGCGAACTGGCCGCGGCCATCACGGAGTTCGAGGCGTCCGGCGGGCCCGCCGGCTTCGACCCGGAGATCTCGGTGCTCGCCGACCCGGGCGGCTGCGTGCGGACGTACGGCACCCGCGAGGACTTCCTCATCCCCTCGGCCTGCCTCAACTCCACGGTGTCCGGCCTCATCTCCCGTACGGTGCTCCGCGCCGACCTGGTCGGCCCCGACGACTTCCACGGCGGGAAGTTCTACCGGGAGCTGGCGGACTCCGACGTCTCGGGCCTCTTCCTCGACACGATCGCCGCCCGCTTCGACGAGGTGGCGGGCCAGGTCGAGGCGGCGGCCAAGGAACTCCTCGCCGCCGACCGCGCCCCGACCTGGGAGGGCTGGGCGGCCGTCGAGCGGATCAGCGAGGAGTACGGCATCCACGACGTCAACCTGGTCAAGCCGGGCGTCGGCGAGACCACCCGGGTCCTGCTCCGCCGGGTCCCCTGGAAGATCCTCGCCAAGCGCGGCGCGGGCGCGGACCTGGAGCACATCCGGCTGCTGGCCGAACAGCGCGGAGTCCCCGTCGAGGAGGTCGACGACCTCCCGTACAGCTGTGTCGGACTGATCCACCCCCGGTTCACGCGCGGCGCGACGGGCGCGGACGGCAAGGCGGTGCAGGGCGCATGAGCACGACTTCACCGGCCACCCTGGTGGCGAGCGACCTCGACCGCACGCTGATCTACTCGGCGGCCTCCCTCGACCTGTCGATGCCCGACGCGGAGGCGCCGCGGCTGCTGTGCGTGGAGGTGTACGGCCACAAGCCGCTCTCGTACCTGACCGAGACGGCCGCCGCCCTCCTCACCGAGGTGGCGACCTCCACCGTCTTCGTCCCGACGACCACCCGCACCCGCGAGCAGTACGGCCGCATCCACCTCCCCGGCCCCGCCTCCCGGTACGCGATCTGCGCCAACGGCGGCCACATCCTGGTCGACGGCGTCTCCGACCGCGACTGGCAGCGGCGGGTGGAGGCCCGCATCGCACAGGAGTGCGCCCCGCTCACCGAGATCCGCGCTCACCTCGCCACCACCGCCGACCCGGCCTGGCTGCTCAAGGAACGGGTCGCCGAGGACCTCTTCGCCTACCTCGTCGTCGAACGCTCCCTGCTGCCCGAGGAATGGGCGAAGGAACTGGCCGCCTGGGCCGGGCCGCGCGGTTGGACGGTTTCCCTCCAGGGCCGCAAGATCTACGTGGTCCCGGCGCCGCTCACCAAGAGCGCCGCCATGCACGAGGTCGCCCGCCGCACCGGCGCCACGCGCACGCTCGCCGCCGGGGACTCCCTCCTCGACGCGGACCTGCTGCTCGCCGCCGACCTCGGCTGGCGCCCCGGCCACGGCGAACTGGCCGACGAGGGCTGGCGGGCCCCGCACGTGGTGGCCCTGGAGGAGCGGGGAGGAGCGGCGGGGGAGGAGATCCTGCGCCGGTTCCTGGCGGCCGCGGCTGTCTGATATTCCCTGCTGACGGGCGCGGGTTGCGCGAGGCTGGGGGCATGACCAAGGGCAACGACACCACGATCACCGGCGAGCTGTACGCGTACATGCTGGCCCACAACCCGCCGCTGGACCCGGTCCAGCGGGAGCTGGTGGACACCACGTACGCACGGTTCCCCGACCACGCCGGCATGCAGTCGGCCGAGGAACAGGCCCCCCTGCTCGCCTTCCTCGTCCGGCTGGTCGGCGCCCGGCACGTGGTGGAGGTCGGCACGTTCACCGGCTTCAGCGCCCTGGCGATGGCCCAGGCGCTGCCCGCCGACGGCACGCTGATCGCCTGCGACATCTCGGAGGAGTGGACGGCGTACGGCCGGGAGGCCTGGGATAAGGCGGGCGTCGCGGACCGGATCGACCTGCGCATCGCCCCCGCCCTGGACACCCTGCGCGCGATGCCCGCCGAGCCGCACATCGACTTCGCCTACCTGGACGCGGACAAGGGCGGCTACATCGCCTACTGGGAGGAGCTGGTGCCCCGGATGCGGCAGGGCGGGGTCATCGCCACGGACAACGTGCTCTTCCACGGCGGGGTCACGGACCCGGAGGCGACCGGCCCGACGGCGGCGATCAAGGAGTTCAACGACCACGTGAGCGCCGACGACCGGATGGACAGCGTCCTGCTGACGGTCTCGGACGGCCTGACGCTGTCCCGAAAGAAGTAGGCCCCCGGCTGGTGCGAGGCCCAGAGGCGACGGCCGGGCTCAGCCGCAGCACCCTCCCCCGCAGCAGCCCCCGCCCCCACCGCCGCCGGAAGGCGCGGGAGCGGACCCGGCCCCACCGCCCACGGCCACGGCGGACAGCAGCTTGACGGTGTCGTCGTGGCCTGCGGGGCAGGCGGCGGGGTCCGAGGACTGAGCCATGGGGCGGCTGACTTCGAACGTGTCTCCGCAGGTGCGGCAGCGGAATTCATAGCGAGGCATGGGCTCAGGCTAGAGCCATCGCGGCCGGGGGGCTACGGGCCCCCGCCCTGCCGCCCCGGACCCACCAGCCGCCTCAGAGGCAACTCGGCCGCCTCGGGAGCCACGCGTGGCCTCAGGAGGCACCGACCGCCTCGGGTGCTACCGGCCGCCCCGGGAGCAACCGACCGCCTCCGGAGCTACCGGCCGCCCCGGGAGCACCCGATCACCCCGGGGAGCACCTGGTCGCTCCGGGAGCACCTGGTCGCCTCAGGCGCCGGTGCCGCGTTCCTCGCGGATGTCGGAGACGACCCGGGCGGCGGTCTGCCGTACGGCCTCGGTCTCCGTCAGGAAGTGCCAGTAGTCGGGGTGGCGCCCCTCCAGACCGGCGATGGCGCGTTCCAGCCGGGCCACGGAGTCGTCCAGCGGCCGGGCGTGCCGAGGGTCGGGCGTGTGCCGGCCGGCCATGGCGAGGCGCTGGGCGTCCCGCACCGCGAACCGGGTCCGCTCGATCTCCTGCTGCGGGTCCTTCGCCACGGCGTTCAGCTGCTGCAACCGGTCCCCGGCGGCGGAGACCGCCTCGTCCGTGGCGTTGAGCAGGGCGCGGACCGTGGACAGCCGGGACGTGGCGTCCGCCCAGCGCTGCTCGTCGCGCGCCTTCGCCGCCTCCGCGAGCTTGTCCTCGGCCTGCCGGACATTGACGGCGGCCTGCTCCGGGACGGGCTGGAGGTCCTGCCAGCAGGCGGCCGAGAAGCGCCGCCGCAACTCGCTGAGCACCGGCTCCACCGAGCCCGCCCGGGTCGTCAGGGCCTGCGCGCGGGTCCGCAGCGAGACGAGCCTGCGGTCGATCTCGGCGGCCCGCTCGGGCAGCCGCTCCGCCTCGGTGCGCACGGCCTCGGCGTCGCGCAGCACCGTGTCGGCCCGCTGGAGGGTCTCCGCGACGCCGTGCTTTCCCGCGCCCTGGTTCAGCTTGGTCAGCTCCGGGGCGAGCGCGGCGAGCCGGGCGGCCAGCTCATCGGCCCGCAGCCCCGCGGCCCGGGCGCCGTCGAGGGCGTTGCTCGCGCCCAGGAGCGCCTGGCGGGCCCGCTCGACGGCCGGGGCGAGCCGGGCGAGCTGCGTCTCCGCGCTGCCCAGCAGGGGCCCGAGCCCCTGGGCGAAGCGATCCAGCTCGCCCTTGACCCGTACGAGGCCGTCCTTGGCCCGGTTCAGCTCGGTACGGGCCCGGGAGGCGACGGCGGGCTCCAGATCGTCCCGGTCCAGGTCGTGGCTGTCGACGGCGGTGATGTAGGTGTGACTGACCTCGTCGATGCGCCGGCCGAGCGAGGCGAAGTCCTCGGCGGCCTTGCGACCGCGGGAGGAGTTGTCCACGGCGTTGATGGTCTCGATGGAGATCCGGAGATCGCGCTGGGCGCTGTCCAGCTCGTAGAACGCCTCGGCGGCGGCGTCCTTCGCGGCCTGTGCCTCGGCCCGCTCGTTCTCTCCGCGCCCGCCGAACCACCGGCGGGTACCGCCCCCGGCGAAGGCGGCGGGCAGCACGGCGAGCACGAGGGGCACGGGCAGGAGCATCAGCGCCAGCAGATCCCGGCCGCCGGAACGGCCCCGACCGCCCTGCCCCCGCGACCTCCCCAGGGCGTGCTGCCCCGGCAGGTCCTGACCCCTGTGGACGGCGGAACTCCCACCCGCTCCTGCCTCCGGCCGCGCGTGTGTCGCCGTCACATCCCTCTCCCGTGCCGATTCGCCCTGCCCGGTACATTCTCCCACCAGTAAGGACGAACACACGGGTCGGTTAGTTCGCGCTTCGCACGGTGACTTGGCCGTTGTCGCTGCGGGCCTTCACCACATGCGCGCTGTCGTCGCCGCGCGGCACCCCGATCGAGACGTCCCCGTTGTCGGCGGAGGCGTTCACCGCGTACTTCTGCCCGCCCGGCGGCAGGTCGATGGTGATGCCCCCGTTGTCGCTCACGGTGTCCACGAGGTCGGGCACGGAGCTGAAGTCCAGCCGGATCTCCCCGTTGTCGGCACGGGCGACCACGGAGGAGGCGGATATCCGGTCGGCCCGGATCTCCCCGTTGTCGCTCTTCAGCTTCAGTGCGCCGCTGGCGTCCCGGACGTTGATCTCCCCGTTGTCCGAGGAGAGGTCCAGCGCACGGTCGAAGCCGGTGGCGCTGATCGTCCCGTTGTCCGACGAGGCCGTCACCTCGACCCCGCGCGGCACCTTCACACGGTGCCGGGCCTCGCAGTTGTTGATCAGGGCGTCACACTTCACCCGGAGCGTGAGGGTGTCGCCCTCCATGCTCCAGACAGGGTCGGGCCCGCTGCCCAGCACCACCCACCCGTCGACCTGCCGCTCCACCTCGACCTGCTCCACGTCGGCCGGCACGAGGTCCACGGTCACGTTCTCGGAGTCGATGGTCAGGGTCTTCCCCTCCAGATCGAACGACTTGCGCTCGACGGGGGCGCCGTCGACATCCGTACTCCCGCACCCCGTGAGAGCCAGGGCCAGCAGCGCGACCCCACTCCCCAGAGCGAGGGCCCGCCCGGCTGCTCCACGGAGCGTGCGGGTCGCTGCGCTCGTCACGATGTCCACGGTGATCGTTCCCCCAGTACGTGCTGCCGGACGGTGCCGCACCTGACCTCACTGCCGGTGCACTCGAACCGTATGCCGCCGACGCCCGCCGACGGCATCCGGACGGCTACCGTCTCGTGGTGGGGTTAACCCCCGGCCGCGGTCCCGCTCCTGGCCCGGTTCCGACCTCGATCCCGGCCACTGCCCCGACCACGATCCCTGGCCCTGCCCCGACCTCGGTCCCTGCCTCGGCCCCGACCTCGGCCCGGCTCCGGCCTCGGCCCGGCTCCGGCCAGGAACGGTTTATGAGCAGGGGCCCGGGTCCATGTACGCTGTTGCCTCATCCACGGGTGCGTAGCTCAGGGGTAGAGCGCTGCTCTTACAAAGCAGATGTCGGCGGTTCGAAACCGTCCGCGCCCACCAGCCAGAACGTCCCCGCAGCGAGCCGCTGCGGGGACGTCGACGGTAGTAGATGACGGCAGTCAGGTTTGATCTTCTTCTGCCTCCACCCCAGCGGCAACGTTCTGTGCCTTCGCACCGAGGCCCCAAAGGTAGATCACGCACTGGAACAGCAGGGCTGCCGCAGGCGACCCAGCAGCGAGTATGAAGCCGTGAGCGATCTCGTTGCGCAGGTTCCACCCGCCCGCTGGGTTTCCGCAAATGGTGAGGATGCTTCGGTACCACGATTCATGCATGTCTTTTTTGCGTAGAACGCCCAGCAAGTATCCCAGGCCGGGGTACTGCCCTGGCTTTTCGTCTCTCTGTAGTGTGTATACGCCTGCGTCAAGCGCTAGCACCAGATTTCGGGCTAGCGTCTCAATTTTAAGGCGCGATGGTGAAGGTCGCCCCTTCGGTGTCTCCGGACCAGTAGCGAATGAAACAATCGCTATGCGTCGCTCTTCGAGCACGTCACGTACGCACACCTGCACACGGAACGGATTCACAACTCAGTCTCCAAGATTCTGGAGACGGCGGTCTACGACGGAGCGCGGGGGTTCACCCTGTCGTACTTCCACCGGGCCGAAGAGCTGGTGACGGAGCTGGTCGCCTCCGGACTGGAGGGCGTGCAGGTCTTCGGTATCGAGGGCCCCGCTTGGTCGCTGGTGAAGGCGGCGGAGCGGCAGCCGGGCGCAGGTCCCACGGATGAGCTGATCGCCTCAGCCATGGACGCGGCCCGCATGGCAGGGCCGTACCCGGAACTCCTCGCCGCCAGCTCGCACCTCCTGGCCGTCGGTACGGTTCCCGCCTGCAGTGCCGACCAACGGCCCTGACCTGCGGACGGGGTCATGGCGCGCCGTACCGTCTACGACACTGGATGAACCATGCCTAAGTTCGGAGTTCTGGTCAGCGGAAGTCCAGCCGGAAGCGAGTGACGGCGGCTTCCTCGCAAAGATGGTGCGACCGACTCCCCTCTCCCCTTGGCTAGTTGGCTTAGATCCCGTTCTTGATGCAGAATCCCGTTCACCAGGGCACGCCGCAGCGTCAGCTGCACTACCGCGTGCCCAGTAGATCGGGGGACGCTGTGCCCGGGGGACCACTTCCGATTCCGCCTGACCTCAAACTGGCTCCTGGCAAGAGCGGACTTGTGAGGAAGTTGCGCCGCGTCAGGCGGTCGAGAAAGGCGCTCAAGGGTCTGACTCAGTGGGTGATCGACTGGGGCGTTCCGCTCGCCTTCGGCGCGACGCTTCTCTTCATATACGCAGCTAGTGCGACATCAGCCAAATCGGTCTACAAAGCCTTCACGCTTATTGACCCGCCCAACCGCCTTGCGCTTTGGCTACCGTCCATCCTCGGCTGGCTGCTTGTGCCGGCAATTATCGGTGGTGTCGCTGGCCATGTTATTGCGCAGCGCATCAGCAGTGTTAAGGCCATCTCCACCGAGAGACTGTTCCGTCGACGTACCTGGGGGCAGCGGCTCAAGCCACCTGGTCGCATTCCTGACCTGCGCGGATACTTCCACGGCACCTACGCGCAGCAGAACTTCGTTGATGCTTGGGTGCGGGTAGCCCATCGGAACGACTGGAGCCGAGCACAAGACCACTGGGAGGTTTTCATACGTGATGTCCTCTCCACTCAGCAGTTTGCCCACCTGGACCGACACGAATGCCTGAAGCAGGCCAAAGACACGGCGCACCTAGTATTGGTGATCACCGCCCAGATGGGTATTTGCATCGTGTGTGAGCGGAGGCGCTAGGCGTGCGGGCAGAAGACGCAGTTGAGATCGTGAGGGCGTCTCTGGCTCTCGCCTTCCCTGGTGCCTCCGCCGAAGGCCTATCAAGGGCGGCGGAACTTGTGGTTCGGTGGGGAGCGGAAGGTGTTGCGGAGCACCTTGACCAAGCCCTGACGCGAAGAATGTTGTTGGATCTGCTTGTTGTCTCAGGTGCACCGGCCCCGGAGCTGGCAGACCGGCAGTCACCTTCCCGCGGGCCTACTGCTTGGTGGAGGACTTGGTCGAGGCCAGAAGAAGGTCCGGAACTGCCGTTCCGGCCTCCTGGGTCCGAGCCGCCACCCGACCCTGATCAGCCACCGGGGGAGCCCAGACGGCGGCGTGAGCCACCGTTCTGACCGTGCACCGCTAGGAGGCGAAGGGGAACAGCCCCGGACGTGACGGCACTTCTTGACGGCAACGTCTACACACGAGTGCAGTCATAGACGTTCACGCGAGGCGCGTGTGGGGCTGCGTTCTGAAGTGGTCCCCATGTGAGCCTCGCGCCCGGACGGACTTACAAAGCGCAGATGTCGGCGGTTCGAAACCGTCCGCGCCCACCAGCACGAGGGCCCCCGGCCGATCATGGTCGGGGGCCCTCGGCGTCTCCCTCGCGTCCACGGTCAACGCGCGCGGTCACTCACCGCCTCCGCGATCGACAGGCTGTTCTCGTAGAGGTGGTGCCGGGTGATCCGGCCGTTCTCGACGGTGAGGCGCAGCGCGAACGGTCCCTCGAAGGATCGGCCCGTCGCCCGCACGGTCCCCGACACGTGGCCCGTCAGGACGGCGTCGGTGCCGTCGACGAGGAAAGCGTCGACGGAGGCGCGCGCGACCTCCGGCACGGTGTGCTCCATCAACTCCGTGAACTGGGCCGCGCATTCGGCGGCCGTGGACCGGGGGCGGATCCACGGCACGGCCGGGTTCTCGGCGAGCAGCCAGTCGACCTCGTCGGCGAAGAGCGCCGTGAGCCGGGCGGTGTCACCGGCCAGCCGGGCGGCGAGGAAGTCCTGGACCACGGCCCGGGTCGTTTCGGCGGAGGAAGGCGCGGTGTCGGCCGGGCTCGCCGTGGAGGTGGAGGGCGTGACGGACATGGTGCTCTCCTCGTTGTTGGGCGCGGGGCCTGTCGGGGCCGGCTCCGCGTCGATGGGTTCGATCCTGCCGGGGTGGGCGGCCGCGGTCGATTACGTCGGAGGTCATGGCGGACGTCATGCCGAAGGACCGGCCTACTCTGAATCGGTGTGCCGAGGGAGAGAGAAGGATGAACGTTTCGTCGTCCATCGCCTCCGTGCGGCGACGCGGGCTGCGGCGTACGACGGCCCGCCCGGGCGACGGTCCGGCCGGGCGACGGGACAGGAGAGGGCACTTCATGGGGCAGACGCTGGCGGAGATCCTGGACGAGGCGGCGCGCGGGCGGTTTCCGGAGACCGACGGGAGGACGACCGTGGTGGCCGCGCCGAGTGCTCGCGACACGGGAGCGATCGCCTTCACCGCGCACTCGGTCGTGTTCACCGACGAGGATCCCGAGTGGGTCCATACGACGCTGGCCGCCCTGGAATGCGATGCGCTGGCCGCCACGATGCACCCCGGCTTCCTGACGGCCCTCCTGGAACGCACCGGGCGGGTCACCGACACGATCGACCTCCTGACCGTGGCGTCCTCGCTGCCCGGCGAACCCGGGCTGGAGCTGCGGGAGGTCACCGATCCCGTCCACCCGCGGGTGACGAGTGCCCGCCGGCGCCGGGACGGGGTGCGGATGTGGGAGGCCGACGGAGGAGTGCTGGTGCTCGGACGCGGGGTGGCGGGGCGTTGGGAGGTGGCCGTCGAGCTCGACGAGGATGCCCGGCACCGGGGCCTCGGCCGCGCCCTCGCCACCGCCGCACGGCACCTCGTGCCCCCGGGCGAACCGCTCTGGTCGCAGCAGGCCGCGGGCAACGCCCGCAGCATCCGGGCGTTCCAGGCCGCCGGGTTCCGCCCGGTCGGCTCGGAGGTGCTGCTGCTCGCCCGCGGCCAGGGGCAGGACGCCGGGGGAGCGTGAGGGCTCTGCCGGGCTCTCCGCACGACGGCTGCGGCCTCCCGCTACTCTGCTCGCCATGATCGACTCACCCGCGAGCCCCACGGACACCGAGGTGGCCGCGGCCGCGGCGCTGGCCGGGGCCGAGGTCGTGCGCGCCCGGTACGGGCGCCGGCACACCCGTATCGACAAAGGGGCCGGGGACTTCGCCACCGACGCCGATGTGGCGGCCGAGGAGGCGATCCTCGACGTCCTCCGTGCTGCCCGGCCCGAGGACGCGGTGCACGGCGAGGAGGGCGGCCGGCGAGGCGCGGCCGGCGCGGTGCGCGAGTGGTTGGTGGACCCCCTGTGCGGGACGCTCAACTACGCCACCGGCTCCCGACTGGTCGCCGTCAACGTGGCGCTGCGCGACGGTCCGGCCGCGGTGGCCGATCCGTTCAGCGGCGAGGTCTTCCTCACGGATGGCGAGACCGCGTGGGTCCGGTACGGCCCGGAAGGGGGCGGCGGCCCGTACGGAGATATGTACGGGGGCGGGGGCGGCGACCCGGGCGGGCAGGTCCCCGGCTCCGTTCCGCGGCGACGACCCGACGGCGCGGAGCAGTTGGCGCCGACCGCGGACACCCGGCTGGTGGACGTGAACCTCGATCCGCCCTTCCCCGGCGCGCCCGGCTTCCGTGCCGTCGATCTGCTCGCGCACCCCGGTTTCGTCGAGCGCTTCCGCCCGCGCGTCGTCTCCACGTCGCTCGCACTGGCCTGGGTCGCCGCCGGCCGGAGGGCCGCCTACGTCACCGACGGCGGCGACCTGGGCGGGAGCGTGCACTTCGCCGCCGGGATCGCCTTGTGCCGGGCCGCCGGCTGCGTCGTCACCGGGGTCGACGGCGGCCCGGTCGGGCCGGGGGGCCGCGGGCTCGTCGTGGCGGCTGACCTCGAAACACACGGGCTGCTGCTGTCGTTGATCCGCGGTCGGGTGCGGAGTTCCTGAGCCACTGCCCATGCCGAGGCGCGCGTGTGCCCGTTGCGCCGCGTCTGCCTCAGACGTGCAGCTCGGGCGGGAAGCCGGTCCAGCGGAGCTCGGCGGGCAGGTGGCCGGTGTCGTTGAACAGGAGGAGGGCCGGGGGGCGGCCGGGCGCGTAACGGATGACGGTCAGCGCGGCGTTGGCGTGGTTGATGCCCAGCCAGCGCCACTCCGGCGCGTCCAGCGCGGCCCGGACGAGCCAGCCGACGAGGAAGTTGTGGGTCACGAGCAGTTCGTGGCGGGGCTCGTCGCCCTCGACCGTTCCGGTGAACCGTGCGAGGGCCTGCCGGGCCAGCCCGGGGCCCTGCTCGCGTTCCGCCGCCGGGAACCCGGCCAGCCGGGCGAGCATCTCGTCGGCCGACTCCGCCGGCAGCTCCTCCCGTCGCGGCAGGTACGGGATGTAGTCGCCGGCGGGTTCGGACCGCAGCAGAGGAACGCCCGCCAGCCGCTCGCCGACCAGCCGCGCCGTCTGCTCGGCTCGCGGGAGCGGGCCGTGGTGGATCGCCGTGATGGGGGACCCGCGGAGCCGCTCCCCGAGCAGGGCGGCCTGGCGGCGGCCGTCGTCGGTCAGCGTGCTCTCGTCGGCGGACGCCTGGCCGTGCCGGGTGAGGTACAGGTAGCGGGCAGCCCTTGCCGTCATGGGCGGGTCCTCCGTCGCGGTTCATGATCGTACGAACGTCTGCGGGGACGCCGGGCCGGGATCGGACGGTTCCGCCGAGGTGGGCGGGGAAGAGGGGCCCGCCCCCCCCGGGATGCGTGGGGGCAGCGGCCGGGGCACCGTGGAGGCATGGCCGAGCACCCGCCCGTGATCGTCTATCCGCCTTCCGCGACCGGAGGGCGGCGGGTCACCGTGCACGGGCAGATCGTGGGCCTGGCGCACGGGCGGGGCGAGGTGGCCGCGCTGCTGCGGGCCGCGGGGTTCGCTCCGGGCCCCGACAAGGTCGTCGAGCTGGACCGGCCGGGGCTGATCGAATGGCGGGGCGGCGACCTCGACACCTGGGAGTGATCCCGTGAAACGTCGTCGAACGGTACGGGAGAGCGCCTCCATCGAACCGCCGCCCGGCTATTACGTCGCCGGGGGAGGGCCGCCCGACGCTACACAGCGCGCGCTGATCCTGGACTGGATCGTCAGCCGGCGCATCGCGAGCGGCTGGCGCGTCGAGTCGCGTTCGGAGAGCCAGGTGGTGCTGGTGCGCGGGCAGCCGGTGAACCACGTGCTGCACGCTTTCCTCACCGTCTTCTCGTGCCTGGCGTGGGGAGTCGTGTGGGCCGGCGTCGCCCTGGTCAACCGCGTCGAGCGGGTGGCGCTCACCGTCGACGCCCAGGGACGCGTCGTCACGGTCAGCGCGCCGTGACGCCTCACCCGAACGGGCGCGTCCGGGTGGCCCTGACCCGAGGCCGGGAGGAGCGTCGGAGCTGATCTGCCCGCACCACCGGGGCAGGTCAGGACAACAGGCGCCCGGCGCCTGTTCCGGCCAAGGAGTCCTCATGTCGCAGTTCAACACGCCCGCACCCGGCGCCTCGCGCCCCGCCGATCCCCGCCCGGGTGGTGACTCCGGCAGCCCGTGGGCGGCCGGGGGAACGGTGTTCGCCGGTGTCCTGCTCTTCGTGGACGGCATCCTCGGCGTGCTGAAGGGCATCGCGGGGATCGCCTCGAACGACGTCTACACGCGGATCAACGACTACGTCTTCAAGTTCAGCGTGACCTCATGGGGCTGGATCCACCTGATCCTCGGCGTGATCCTCATCCTCGTGGGCTGGGGCATCCTCAAGGGCGCCTCCTGGGCCCGCGCCGCGGGTGTCGTTCTCGCCTCCCTGAACCTCATCGCCAACTTCATGTGGCTTCCGTACACCCCGGTCTGGGCCATCGTCACCATCGCGATCGACGTCTTCGTCATCTGGGCCCTGTGCACCGACCGGTCGAACCCGCGCGACCAGCTGCGGAGCAGCTGAGCGACGGGCGGACGGGCGGGCGAACCGGCCTTGTGGCGGGGCGGGCGGCGGCGACGGGTGTGCGTTGTCAGTGGGGCGGTCCACACTGGAGTCATGTGCCGCAGCATCAAGACGCTCCGCCCGCCCGCCCTCCCCGAAGAGGCCACCGAGGAGGACATGCGGGCCGCCGCCCTTCAGTACGTACGCAAGGTCTCCGGGTTCCGCGCGCCCGCCGCGCACAACCGGGAGGTCTTCGACCAGGCCGTCGACGAGATCACCGCAGCCACGATGAAGCTGCTCGACGGCCTGGAGATACGGGGCGCCGCGGCCCGGGGCTGAGGCCCACCGCCCGTACGTCGGCCCCTCCGCAGCATCCGTCCGGTCAGGGGGCGGCCGGCGCGGGCGCCGACACCGGTCCCGGCCCGCCGAGGGACGTCGGCCCACCCGGGGGAGCGGTGCCGGGGGCGGATGCGGGCGCCGGCACGAGCGGGTGCGTCCTGACCTCCGTTGCCGCTGCCGCTGCCGTTTTTTCCGCCTCAGCCTCGGCTTCGACTTCGGCTTCGGTCGTTGTCACCGTCCGGGTCGCCGGGCGCTTCACCACGAACGCGGCCAGCGCGCCCGCCAGGAACAGGGCCAGTACGGAGACGGCCGTGCCGAACCAGGTCGAGCCCAGCCACCGGCCGCCGAAGTAGCCGAGCCCCACGCTGTAACCCGCCCACGCCAGGCCCGCCAGCGCGGACCAGGGAAGGAAGTCCCGCTTCCTGCGGTGGGCGGCGCCCGCGCCGAGGGAGACCACGGAGCGGCCCGCGGGCGCGAACCTGGCGATGATCACCAGTGCACCGCCGCCGCGGCTCAGCGCCGCGCCGAGGCGTTCGTGCGCGGAGGTGAGACGCCGGGAACGCGCGATGGCCCGGTCCAGCCGGTCGCCCCCGCGCCAGGCGAGCCGGTAGGCGACGAGGTCGCCGAGCACCGAGGCGGTGGCCGCACACAGGATCAGCACGACGAGCGAGGGAACCTGCCCGCCGGCGCCGCTGACGGTGGTGCTGCCCGCCGCCGCCGCCGTGGCGGCCGTGATGACGAGAACACCGCTGGGCAGCAGGGGGAGGAAGACGTCCAGGAGAACGGAGAGGGCGACCACCGCGTAGATCCATGGGCTGCTGGTCAGCGCGCCCACACTCTCTAGCACCGTCTACTACTCCCCGATCGTGTCAACGCCGCGACGTCGCAGGGGAGCGGCAGGGGCGGCAGGTTCAGCTGTACAGCGTACGCGTGAGGGGCATGCGGACATCCCCCAGGGCGGGTGATGTTGTGCAGGTCACGCACACCTGGAGGCCTTGTGCCCGTTAGGCGGGGAGAACGACCGGCACGAGCGAGGAGCAGCGCATGACGGCTTGGATGGTACGGACGGGACACGGTCCGGCGCACCCGAATTCGGGGCGGCGCACGGGGGGAGGAGAGGGCGACGCGATGTCGCGGGGCCGGGGACTCGCGCGGGTGCCCGGCGTGCTGGCGGGCACGGCGGCCCTGCTGGCGCTGGCCTGCGGTGTCGGCGTCGCTCACGGTACGGACGGCGGTGCGTCCGAGGGTTCCGGCGGCCACGGCGCGGCGCACGGCGCGCACGGCGCGCACGGGGCTCCTGCGGCGGTGCCCTCGGCGCAGGAGCCGGGCGGGGGTGGAGACCCGAGCCGCGTCGACGGCGTGGCCGCGGCGGGCGGCGGTTCGTGGATGCGGGCGGCGGGGGTGTTCTCCCCGCCCGGCTCCTTCGTCCCGTCCGACGCGCTGACGTACGACACCCGTCTGGTGCCGGCGGGCGCGCGGATCGAGGTCACCGAGTTCGCGGACCCGTCCGGCACCCGGGTCGGGGCCCGGCTGCGGGGGCTCGTGCCCGGCCGTGCGTACGGGATGCACGTGCACACCTCGCCCTGCGGCGCCGATCCCGCCGCCGCCGGGCCCCACTACCAGCACCGTCCGGCGGCGACCGCCGACCCGGTCAACGAGGTGTGGCTGGACTTCCGGACGGACGAGGAGGGCGACGGGCGTGCGGAGGCCCTGCACGGCCGGGGCTTCCGGGAGGGCGGGGCGCGGTCGGTGATCATCCACGACCGGCAGGGCGGTGCGGGTGAGCGGGCGGCCTGCTTCACGGTGCCGTTCGGGCCCCGCGGGCAGGGCTGACGGGGGCTCCGCACCTCCGGGCCGACGACGCGGCGTACGGCGGTGTCCCGCTCCTCCGTATCACCGGAGGTCGGGGCACCGCCGTACGTCCCCGCCGCTCCGTGCGAGGAAGCCGCGGGTCAACGGCGAGCCGGCCGGGCGGTGCCGCGGGGCGGTGGTCAGACCGAGACGGCCGGGGCCTTCTCGCGCCGGGGCGTGCCCTCGCCGTTGGCCGCCGTGTTCCGGGAACCGAAGAAGCGGTCCAGAGCGACGGCGCCCGGTCCGGTGAAGACCAGCAGCAGGAACGCCCAGCAGAACATCGCCGAGGCCTCGCCGTTGTTCTGGAGCGGCAGGAACGCCTCGGGCTGGTGGACCTTGAAGTACGCGTAGGCCATCGACCCCGAGGCGAGGAAGGCCGCGGCACGGGTGCCCAGGCCCAGGGCGACCAGGCCCCCGCAGACCAGTTGGATCAGAGCGGCGTACCAGCCGGGCCAGGCGCCCGTCTCCGCCTCGTTGCCGCCGAGCACTCCGAAGAGCGTGGCGGCGCCGTGGAAGGCGAAGAGCAGGCCGACGACGAAGCGGAAGAGGCTGAGAACGTAGGGCTGGGCCTGGTTCAAGCGGATGAGCATGGGGGGTGTGCTCCTTCGGTCGTGGTGGGGACGTGAACCGATTGAGCGCCACAGGTTAGGGAAACCTCACCAGTGCTTGCAAGTTCAACATTTGGTCGAGTGGCTGAAAATCGCCTCATTCTCAGGGGTGAGTGAACGCTCAAGAACCGCTTCGAGCTGGGCTCCCTGCTTGCTCGCTCTGGCCTGGACCAATGTCAGCGCAGACTTCCGGCCACGCAGCGAGAGCGTCATGAGCTGGTTGCCGAACCAGGGGCCGCCCGCCTTGTGCCAGGTCACCGGTGACGGTCCCGTGCGGCCGTGGCGGCTCAGCAGTCGGCCGATCCGTCGGCCCGCCCGACTCCAGCCGAAACGGAAACCCGTCCGGATCGACCGGGGGATCGAGTTGTGCACGGGAGAGCAGGTCAGCTGGAGAATGCGGGAGGCGGGGGCGCCCCCGGCCCCGGGACCGGAACCCGTCCCGGGGGCGGAGCCCGGTCCGGGATCGGACTTCGGCCACCGTGGCTCGGCGATGTACGCGTGGTGCACATCGCCCGAGAGGACGCAAACCGTCGCCGGGGCGTCGGGGCCGCTCCCCACCTCCCGCAGCAGCTCCGTGAACCGGTCGAAGGACTCCGGGAAGGCGGCCCAATGCTCCAGGTCGGACGCGCGGCGCAGCTTCTCGCCGAAGCGGGCCCAGCGTTGCCCGCGTACGCCCGCGCACAGGGCGGCGTTCCAGCGCTCCGCGTCGTGGACGAGCGGAGGCAGCAGCCACGGCAGGGAGCTGCCGATGAGGAGATGATCGTATGAAGAAGGGTCGTCCAGGACCGCGTCGCGCAGCCAGACGGCCTCCTCGGTGTCGAGCATCGCCCGCTGGTCCTCGGCCAGGATGCGGGCCGCGCGGGTGTCGACCATCACCAGCCGTACTCGGCCGAAAACACGCCGGTAGCTCCACCGGGTGCGGGCGGGATCCGCGTCGGTCCCGGCGGCGAAGCGGCGCAGCGCCCCGGTGCCGTCGGGCGAGGCTCTGACCGCCGCGTACACGGGGTCGGCGGCCAGCTCGGCGGGGGAGAGATTGCCCAGGTGCTGGTGGACCCAGTACGACATCAGCCCGCTGACGATCCGCTCGTGCCACCAGGGCGTGGCGCGCATCTCACGCTGCCAGGCGGCGCTGGTGTTCCAGTCGTCGATCACGTCGTGATCGTCGAAGATCATGCAACTGGGGACCGTGGACAGCAGCCATCGGACCTCCGGATCGCGCCACGACTCGTCGTAGAGGTAGGTGTACTCCTCGTAGTCCGCGATCTCCGTGCCCGGCGGCTCGTCCAGGTCCCGGCGGGCGGCGAGTCTGCGCCGGGTCGCCGCGGAGGTCTCGTCCGCGTACACCTGGTCGCCGAGGAGCAGCAGGACGTCGGGCCGCTCGGCCGCCGGATCCGCGGCGAGGTGCGCGGCCAGGGTCACCAGGGCGTCCGGGCCCACGGGGTCGTGCCCGCCGCCGGGGGCGGCCGCCCACCGGCACGACCCGAACGAGACGCGCACCCCGTCCGGGTCCGCCCCGGCATCGTCCGGCTCCGCCCCGGCGCCCTCCGGCGCGCCCTGCGGTGCCGCCGCCGACGGCGTGGTGATGGTGCTCGGCGGGAGGCGGGTGTCGTCGGGCGGCCAGACGCGCCGGGACCCGATCAGCACCTCGTACGCCGTGGTGGAGCCGGGGGTCAGCCCCGTCACGACGACCAGGGCGTAGTGGTGCCCGGCCACCGAGAAGGTGGGCGACGCCCCCGAGGCGCCGTCCGCGCACCGGACCTCCACGGTGCACGGACGGCTCGCCTCGACCCAGACGGTCGCGGTGGTCCCGGACTCCCAGTCGACGTACCGCAGCAGTGGTCCCAGGCGCAGCCCGGCCATGTGATATCTCCTCGCGACGCCGTCACGGATGGGGTCCGTAACGTACAGAACGCGGGAGGAGTGTGCACGGGTTCCGGTGGGCCGGGTGCCGTGCGGACGGACGGGTCAGGGGGTCGGCCGGCGGCCGGGGGTGGCGGTCAGCAGCCGTTCAGGGCGGACTGGAGGGCGCTCTTCTCGGCGGAGTCCACGGTCAGGTTGTACTGCTTCTTGACGTGGACCCAGGCGCGGACATAGGTGCACTTGTACGAGGAACTCGGCGGCATCCACTCGGCCGGGTCCTTGTCGCCCTTGGCCTGGTTCACGTTGTCGGTGACCGCGATGAGCTGGGGGCGCGTCAGGTCGTTGGCGAACGACTGGCGCTGGGCGGTGGTCCAGCTGCTCGCGCCGGAGCGCCAGGCCTCGGCGAGCGGGACCATGTGGTCGATGTCCACATCGGAGGCGGCGCTCCAGGTGGCGCCGTCGTAGGGCGAGTACCAACTGCCGCTGACCGCGGCGCAGGAGGAGTCCTGCTGGACGTTCGTGCCGTCGCGCTTGAGGACGACCTCGCGGGTGTTGCAGGCTCCCGACTGGGTGATCCAGTGCGGGAACTTGTCGCGGCTGTAGCCGCTGGACGAGCCCTCCGCGCCGACCGAGAGCTGGCCGAGGTAGGTGCGTGCGGTCGCCGCGCTGACCGGGGTGGGCATGGCGGCCTGCGCGCTCGGGGCGGTGAACAGGGTGGACGTGGCGGCGAGCGCGGCGGTTGCGGCGACGACGGAGAGGCGACGCGCGTAGACACCGGACATGCGAACTCCCTTGATGTGGGGGGTGCTTGGGCGGGCGTGAGGAGGCCCGCCCATCGTGGCGACGCCAGGTTTCCGTGGGGTGGGCGTCAGGTAACAGAGTGGCGACATGTGCACGTCACATCAAGGGGTGTGCAAGGGGAGTGACGGATCGCGGGAGCGCGCGGAACCGTCACGGGTGGTTTGTCCGGGTGGTGTTGGGCGTCGTTCGGTGGCCCGGGGGCGCTCGCGTTCCTGGGCGCGCCCCCGGGGGGTGGCCCTGGGGCGTCCTATCGTTGCCGCGTGCTGCTACCGGTCTCCCTCACCCTCGGCGTCGTCCTCGCGGTCCTGCTGGTCCTCGCCGCCGCCGTCGCCGCGTGGGCCTCGCTGGGCCGGTCGCGCGAGATCCTCGTCGCCGGAGTGCGGGCGGCGGTCCAACTCGCCGCCGTCTCCCTGCTCATCGGCTGGGTGGTCCGCTCCCTGGCGCCGCTCCTCGGCTTCGTGGCGCTGATGTTCGCCGTGGCCGTGTGGACCGCTGGGCGCCGGGTCACCGGCAATCGCACCTGGCGCTGGGCGGCGGTGCCGATCGGGGCGGGCGTGCTGCCCGTGGTGGGGGCGCTGCTGCTCACGGGGCTCGTGCCGGTCCGGGGCCTGGCGCTCATTCCGGTGGCGGGCATCCTCATCGGCGGGGCGCTCACCGCGACCGTGCTCGGCGGGCGGCGCGCCTTGGACGAACTGGCCGGCCGGCGCGGAGAGGTGGAGGCGGGCATGGCCCTCGGGCTGCTCGACCGGGACGCCCGGCTGGAGATCGTCCGGCCGGCGGCGTCGGACGCGTTGCTGCCCGGGCTCGATCAGACCAGGACGGTCGGGCTCGTCACCTTGCCGGGGGCGTTCGTGGGCATGCTGCTGGGCGGCGCCTCACCCGTGGAGGCGGGCGCCGTGCAGCTGTTCGTCCTGGTGGCGCTGATGGCGGTCCAGGTGGTCGCCGTCGCCACGGTCCTGGAGCTGGTCGCGCGCGGGCTGATGCACCGGGACTGAGCCCCGGGACTGAGCCCCGGGGGTGCCCTGTCCGGCCCAGGGGGTGCGGCCCGGGAGGTGCGGCCCGGGAGGTCCGGCCCGGGAGGTCCGGGCGGTCCGGCCCGGGAGGTCCGGCTCAGGCGGCCTCGGTGATGTGCAGGCGGATCGAGCCGTCCCCGGCCGCCTCCACGCGCACCTGCGTCAGATCGTCGACATGGGCGTCCGGTGCGAGGGCCGCCGCGCGCGGGCCGACGCCCACGACGCGCATGCCCGCCGCCCGGCCCGCCGCGATGCCCGCCTCGGAGTCCTCGAACACGATGCAGTCCGCCGCGCCGAAGCCCAGCTCCGCCGCGCCCTTGAGGAAGCCCTCGGGGTCCGGCTTGCTGGCGCCGACCTGCTCGGCGGTGACGCGGACGGCGGGCATCGGCAGCGCGGCCGCGGCCATCCGGGCCGTCGCGAGCGCGGTGTCGGCGGAGGTCACCAGGGCGTGCGGCAACTCGGCGATCGCGGCCATGAACGCGGGTGCCCCGCCGATCGGCACGACGCCCTCGACGTCGGCGGTCTCCTCGGCGAGCATCACCCGGTTGTCCGCGTGGTTCTCCTCCATCGGGCGGTCCGGGAGCAGGACGGCCATCGTGGCGTACCCCTGACGGCCGTGGACCACCTTGAGCGCTGCCTCGGGGTCCAGCCCGTGCTCGATCGCCCAGCGCCGCCAGCAGCGCTCCACCACCGCGTCGGAGTTCACGAGGGTGCCGTCCATGTCCAGCAGGAGGGCGTGTGCGGTGAGGACGGTGGGAGGCATCGGCTGCTCCAGGACGCGGGGAGGTGTGCGAACAGCCCGGGTGCGCGTGCCGCGGGGCATGGCGTACACGGGCTGTGAAGGGTGCGCGGTACGAGGGTGCGGTACCGCGTGCGGTGAACAGAGCAACCCCCGCCCGCCGGTCAGGGAGTGCGGGCGGGAGCTACTTTGTTCCATCACGATACAAAAACCGGAGCCGGAACGCCAATCCCTCCGCCGGGCGGAAGGGCTGCCGGGCTCAGTGGCGTCCGCGTCCGTTCGTCTCCGCCTCCAGCACGCCCCGGGTGTTCGGCCCGTACACGCCCACCGGATCGCCGTCGATGTCCTGGTAGGACTGGTAGATCACCACGGCGCTCCTCACCTGGTCGTTGTAGTTCCCGTCGGACGGCCCCGCGTAGAGCCACACCTCCTTGAGCCTGTTCTGCAACTCGGTGACCTCCGGGCCGCGGTCGCCGGGGCGCAGCGAGGCGCCGGTCAGCCCCGGAGGTGCGTCGGTGGGCTGCGTGGCCGGAGGGGCGCCGTCGGTCGCGGTGGGCGACGCGCTCGCCTTCGGCGACGCGGACGCGCTGGTGGTCGGGGAGGGCTCCCGGCTCCTCGTCGGCGAGGCGGACGGGGACGTCGATGCGGACGGTGTGGCCGAGGGGGACCGCGTAGCGGGCGGAGCGGTCGACGCGGAGGGCGACGGGGCCACCGACGCGGCCGGTTCCTCCTCGGTGTCCGGGACGCTCGTGGTCGCCTCCGGCAGCGCCTCGTCCGTGCCGTCGTCGCCGCCGAACAGCCCGCCGGCGAAGGCCGCCGTGCCGACCACCGCGGCCACGGCCGCCCCCACGGCGAGCGCCCCGAAGGGGCGCCTGCGGCGCGGTCGCACGGGGTCGGAGCCGAAGGCGGGGCCCGCGCCCGGCGTGCGTCTGCGGCTTCCGTCCGGCGGCGCGGGGTACGCGGCGCCGCCGGGGCTGCCGGTGTCGCCAGGGCCGCCGAGGCCGCCCGTGCCCATGCCTGCGCCCGCGCCTGCGCCCGCACCCACGCCCGTACTCATGTCCGGGTCCGGGCCGCCGCCCGCCAGGAACAGCGGCATCGTGGCCGCCGCCGCACCCGGGTCGATCGCAGGCTCCCCGGTCCCAGTAGCGCCCGCGGCGCCCGCGGCGCCCGCAGCGCCAGCAGTCCCCGCGGTGCCGGGGCCCGGCGGGCCGGTCCCGGTCGCCGCGCTCTCCCACGTACCGGACCCGGAACGGGGCCCCCCGTCCCAGCCCCCGTCCCCGGCCGGTCCTGCGTGGTCCGTCAGCGTCACGTACGGCCGGATGCGCAGCGGGTCGAAGTCCTCGGCCGCGGCGATCTCCGCCGTACGGGCGGCGCGCTGTTCGTCCTCCGTGAGCTGCGCCGTCGGTGCGCCGACGGCGCAGCGGCACGGCGTCCGGTGCTCCGTGCCGGGCTCCCCGGCCTTCCGTCTCCCGCACTCCGGGCAGGCGTGTCCGGTCATCGTGGGTCCCCTCCCTTGAACTGCCTGCGATTATGCAGCCCGCTCCGGGGAAGCCCAACGGCCTGCTGGGGCTCGGCCCGTCCCCGGCAGGCCATATCGGGGTGAAACGGCCAGGATGGGGGTGTAGTGGATCAGGTGGTCAGTTGATTCAGCGGATCGAGGAGACGCCCGTGGCCCAGCAGCTGAGCCCGTCACCCCCGGCGCCCGGTGAGGGACAGTCCCACCGGAGCGTCCTGGTGGCGATCGGAGCGCTGCTCCTGGGCATGCTGCTCGCGGCACTCGATCAGACCATCGTCTCCACGGCGCTCCCGACGATCGTCAGTGAGCTCGGCGGTCTCGACCACCTGTCCTGGGTGGTGACCGCCTACCTGCTGGCGGCCACCGCGGCGACCCCGCTGTGGGGCAAGCTCGGCGACCAGTACGGCCGCAAGAAGCTCTTCCAGACCGCGATCGTGATCTTCCTGATCGGCTCCGCGCTCTGCGGCGTCGCCCAGAACATGCCCCAGCTGATCGGCTTCCGCGCCCTCCAGGGACTCGGCGGCGGCGGTCTCATGGTGCTGTCGATGGCGATCGTCGGCGACCTCGTCACCCCGCGCGAACGCGGCAAGTACCAGGGGCTCTTCGGCGCGGTCTTCGGCGTGACGAGTGTCCTCGGGCCGCTCCTCGGCGGCTTCTTCACCGAACACCTCAGCTGGCGCTGGGTCTTCTACATCAACCTGCCGATCGGCGTCGTCGCGCTGGTCGTCATCGCGGCCGTCCTGCACATCCCGGTCCGCCGCGAGAAGCACACCATCGACTACCTCGGCACCTTCCTCATCGCGGCCGTCGCCACCGCCCTGGTGCTCGTCGCCTCCCTCGGCGGTACGACCTGGGCGTGGAGCTCCCCGCAGATCATCGGTCTCGCGGTGCTCGCCGTCGTGCTGCTCGTGGTCTTCGTCGCCGTCGAGCGGCGCGCGGTCGAGCCCGTACTGCCGCTGAAACTGTTCCGGATCAGGACCTTCAGCCTCGTCGCCGTGATCAGCTTCGTCATCGGCTTCGCCATGTTCGGCGCGATGACCTACCTGCCGACCTTCCTCCAGGTGGTCCACGACATCACCCCGACGATGTCCGGCGTGCACATGCTGCCGATGGTGATCGGCCTGCTGATCACCTCGACCGGCTCCGGCCAGGTCGTCAGCCGCACCGGCCGCTGGAAGGTCTTCCCCATCACGGGCACGGCCATCACGGCCGTCGGGCTGCTGCTGCTCCACCAGCTCGACGAGAACAGCTCCACCTGGCTCATGAGCGCCTTCTTCTTCGTCTTCGGCGCCGGTCTCGGCCTGGTGATGCAGGTCCTCGTCCTGGTCGCCCAGAACTCCGTCTCCTACCGGGACCTCGGTGTCGCCACCTCCGGCGTGACGTTCTTCCGGTCCATCGGCTCCGCGTTCGGCGTGGCCATCTTCGGGACCATCTTCGCCAACCGGCTGACCGGGCAGCTCACGGACGCGCTCGCCGGACAGTCGCTGCCGCCGGGCGTCGACGCGGGGCGGCTGGCCGCCGACCCCCGGGCCATCGGGCAGCTCCCGGCCGACCTGCGGCCCTCCGTCCTCGGCGCCTACTCCACGTCCATCACGGACGTCTTCCTGTACGCCGTCCCGGTGGTCCTCCTGGCCTTCGTCCTCGCCTGGTTCCTCCGCGAGGACAGGCTCCGGGGCTCGGTCACCGCCCCCGACACCAGCCAGACCCTCGCCTCCAACCCCGTCGAGCGCTCCTCGTACGACGAGTGCGCCCGCGCACTGTCGGTGCTGGCCACCCGGGAGGGCCGCCGTGAGATCTACGAGGAGATCACCGCGCGGGCGGGGTACGACCTGCTGCCCGCCGCCAGCTGGCTGCTCCTGCGGATCAAGCGGCACGGCACCGTCGAACCCGCCCGGCTCGCCGAGACGGCGCCCGTACCGCTGCACGTGATCACCGATGCGGCCCGGCAGGTCGAGGAACGCGGACTGGCCCGCCGGGAGGGCCTGCAGATGATCCTCACCGACAGCGGGGCCGAGGCCGTCGTGCGGCTCTCGCAGGCGCGTGAGGACTCCCTCGCGGAACTCCTCGGCGACTGGTGGGGTCCCGAGCGCCCCACCGACCTGATCAGGCTCGTCAGCGAACTGACCGCCGAGGTCAGCGGCTCGACCAGGGAGCGGCCCCCCTATCCGAAGCCTCCTCGCGACCACGAGGCCCACCTGCGCCAGGACGAGCGCGAGGCCCACCGGCGGAGCCTCGACGGCTACGACGATCACGGCCGGAGTCCCGGCGATCACGGACGGAGCCCCGACGATCGCGACGATCACGGCCGGCGCCACCCGCCGGCCTGAGCGCCTGCCTGAGCATCCGCCTGAGCGCCCGGAGACCGGTCCGGGGCGCCGCCCGACAGGCCGGACGCCGCGTCACAGCTCCTTGGCGAACCAGTGCTCCGCGTACTGGCGCCGGTGGAACGCCGGCACCTCCCGGTACCCGTGCTTCGTGTACAGCCCGCGCGCCTCGACCAGGTCGCCGCGGGTGTCCAGCCGCAGCAGCCGTACGCCGTACGCCCTCGCCGCCTCCTCCACCGCGGCCAGCAGCAGCCCGCCACCGCCCGTGCCCCGGAACGCGGGGCGCACGTACACCCGCGTCAGCTCCGCCGTGCCCGGACCGGCGGCCTCCGTCAGTAGCAGCCCGGCGCAGCTCGCCGCCTTGCTCCCGTACCGGCCGACGACGAACTGCCCGGTCGGCGGTACGAGCAGGTCGGCGCCGTCGTCGTCGAGCCCGTCGTCGATCTCCGCGGTGGTGGCGGGCCGCTGCCAGTACCGGCTCGCCACCTCGTCGTAGTAGTCGCGGCGCAGGGCGCTCGCGTCGGGGGAGTCGAATCGTTCGGCGGCCACGGTCCAGGTCATGTGGGGCATTCTTGCTGCCGCACGGCCGGGAGGCGAAGCAATTTATGTGTAGGGGGCAGTAGTGACTGATGTGTCCGCGACCGCGACCGACGCCGCGACCGGTGTGACCGCGACCGATGCCGCTACCGAGGTGACCGCGACCGACGCAGCGACCGCGACCGGAGCCGTCCAGCGCCTCGCCGCGCGCTGGATACGGGACGGCATGGCCGCAGGAGAGGGCCCGGACGGGACGGGGAGGGGCGCCGACTTCGTGTGCTCGCCCGCCGGGCTCTGGCTCGCCCTGGCCGCCGTGGCCGCCGGTGCGCGCGGCGCGACCGCCGCCGAGCTGAGGGCCCTCCTGGGCACCGCGGACCGGGAGGCCGCGCCGGCCGTCACGGAGGTGGCCCGCACGCTGGCCGGGACCGGGGCGCTGGGCGTGGCCACCCGGGTCTGGAGCCGGGTACCCGTCCTCCCCGCGTACCAGGAGGCGCTTCCGGACGTCCGCTTCGACCCGATGGACCCGGCGGCCGTCGACGCCTGGGTCCGCGAGGCCACCGGAGGGCTGATCGAACGGCTGCCGTCGGCGATCACCGACGCGACCCTGCTCGCCCTGGTCAACGTCCTGGCGCTGAAGGCCCGCTGGGAGGATCCGTTCGAGGGCGTGCGGACGCGGAACCTGCTGTTCACCGACGCGGCCGGGGCGGTCGGCCCGGTGCCGACCATGATCAAGGACGTGCCGCCGGCCGACGTCCGGACGGTGGACGGCACGTACGTCGTCGAGCTGCGTTGTGCCAGGGAACCCGGCGGCCTGCCCGGGGCCCGGGTCCGCCTCGTCCTGGGAGAGCCGGGGGCCGGGGCCGGCCGGGTGCTGCCCGTGGGATGGGCGCCCCGGGGCGCGGGAGCCCTGCTGGACGCCGACCGGGTGACCATCGGGCTGCCACGCCTCGGCCTGCGGACCCGGGTGCCCGTCACCGATCACCTGCCCGCCCTCGGCGTACGGCTGGCCACCTCCGACGCCGCCGACTTCTCCGGCCTTTCGCCGGAACGCCTCGCCGTCTCCGCCGTGGTCCAGGAGGCCGTGCTGAAGATCGTCGAGGAGGGCGTGGAGGCCGCGGCCGTGACGGTGGTCCCGATGCGTCCGGGCGCCGCACCCCGGCAGGAGCGGGCGCGCCACATCGCCTTCAACCGTCCCTTCGGCGTCGTCGTGCTGGCCGGGTCCGAGGACACCCCGCTGTTCACCGCCTGGCAGGCGGAGGCTCCGGTCGCCCCGATCGCCTGAGGCCTGCCGGCGGTCCCCGTCATCCCCACGGACGACTACTTCCGGACCGAAGCAGGATGACAGTCAGGCAAAGAGGGGGTTGATTGTGTCTACCTCGTAGGGCAATGCGAGGCTTCATCCGGCATGGCCCCACTCGAAGGGGAGATGCATGGAACGGTGGGAGGGTCGGCGCAGCGTGGTGAATGCGGATCACAGTGTGCGCGGTGGCGCGGCGACGGACACGGGGGGAGGGGCCGGGCTGACCAGGGCCCTGCTCTGGCTGGTCGTGGCCGTGCTTGCGGTACGGCAGGTGGCGGTGGTGCTCCGGCAGCCACCGGGAGAGCGGCTCCTCGATCTGGAGACCTGGATCGGGGAGAACGGTGTCCTGCACGTGACGGGCTCGCTGTACGACAGCGGTCGGTTCACCGGCACTCCCTTCGCCGGGCTGGTGCTGAAACCTCTCACCGCTTCGGCCCAACAGGCCCTGGGCGTCGCGTGGACGTTCGGGTCCCTGCTGCTCGTCGTCGCCCTCGGCCTCGTCGCGGCGCGGGCCCTGCCCGCACCGGTGGGCCGCCGGACGGCGCTGCTCGCCGCCCCCGTCGCGATCAGCCTGCTCATGCTGTCGCTGCCGGTGCGCAACGCCCTGCACCTGGGTCAGACCAGCATCCTGCCCGTCCTGCTGGTGCTCCTGGCCTGGTTCGTCGTCCGGGAACACCGTGCGGCGGGCGTTCTCGTCGGCCTCGCCGCCGCCTTCCAGCCGGTGCTGCTGCTCTTCGCCGCCCTGCTCTGGCTGACCGGCAGGCGGCAGGCGTCGGTGAGCGCGGGCGTGACCTTCGCCCTCGCCACGGCCGCCGCCTGGGCTGCGGCGCCGAAGGACTCGTGGACGTACTGGGTGCACCATCTCGCGGGCGCGGGGCTGGGGGAGCGGCCGGACAGCCTCGCCAACCAGTCCCTGCACGGGGCGCTGCTCAGGCTCGGCCTCGAAGGTCCCGTGGAGATCGCCCTGTTCCTGGTGCTCTCCGCCGCCGTCGTGGTCGTCGGACTGCGGCGCGCGGTGCGGTACGCGCAGGACGGACAGGTGCTCCTCGCCGTGGCCGTGACCGGCTGCGTCGTGGTCGCCGTCTCGCCGACCGCCTGGCAGCACCAACTGCTGTGGGTGCTCCTCGCGGTCGTCGGCAAGGTCGGCAAGCGGGCCTCCGACCGGCTGGTCTGGCCGTCCGTGGTGCTGCTGGTCGTCATCCTGCCGGGCACGATGCTGCTGCCGAACATCGAGGCGCTCTTCCCGGTCCGCGACAACGTGCTGCTCCTCGTGGCGCTCGGCGCGGCCTGCCTCGCCCCGTTCGTGCCCCGCACCTCGCCGTACTGGCAGCACCCCGTCCCCACCGACTACGCGAAACCGGTCGCGGCGCGCTGGAGACGCGTGCCGCTCCTGCCGTTCTGGCGCCGGGTCCTCACCCGCCCCAACCTGCTGCTGGAACTCCTGCTCATCAGGGTCGTCTACGACGCCTACGCCCAGGTCCGCCTCGCCGCCAGGGCGGGCCGCCCGCTCGCCGAGGAGCACGGCCGGCAGATCCACGCCATCGAGCAGTGGCTGCACATCGACATCGAGCACTGGGTCAACCACACGGTCGTGCAGATCACCTGGCTGCGTGAGTTCTTCGACTACTACTACTCCACGTTCCACTTCATCGTCCCGCTGACGATCCTCGGCGTCCTGTACGCGCGCCGCCCCGCCGACTACCGCTGGGTCCGCTCGTCCATCGGCTTCGCCACCCTGCTCGCCCTCGTCGGCTTCTGGCTCTACCCCCTGGCCCCGCCCCGGCTCATGCCCGGCCTCGGCTTCATCGACACCGTCCACGGGGTGCAGGACTTCGCGAAGCCCGACTACGGGACGCTGACCACCGTCACCAACCAGTACGCGGCGATGCCGTCGCTGCACTTCGGCTGGTCGCTGTGGTGCGGTGTGGTGATCGTGATGCTGGCTCCGAAGCTGTGGATGAAGGCGCTCGGCCTGCTGCACCCGCTCTTCACGATCGCCGCGATCGTGGCCACCGCCAACCACTGGGTGCTCGACGCGGCCGGCGGCGCGCTCGTCGTGGCGATGGGCTTCGGGCTGACATATCTGCTGTCGGGGCCGCGGCAGCTCCTGACCGACGGGGAGGGGGCGGGGGAGCCCGCGCGGACGACGTCGCAGCCCGCCCACTCCGACCCTGAATCCGACCCCGGCCCTGAATCCGAATCCGAATCCGACCCCGGCCCCCGGCCCGGCTCAGACCCCGACCTCGACCCCGAACCCGCCGTCGTGCCCGAAAAGGTCGGCGGCAAGTAGGCGACACGACACGGAGCAGGCCCGGCCGCGCCGGGCCGAACGCGCCGAAGGGGTGCCGGGACGGCTGGAACCCGTCCCGGCACCCCTTCGGCATGGATCGCCGCGTCCTCCCATGGTCCGCCCGCCGCGCCCGCCGCGCCCGCCGCGCCACCCGGACGGACGGCCGCGGACGGCCCGGGATGGTCCGGGACGGGGCAGGTATCAGGTGGCCGCGTCCGTCGTCACCTGGAGCTGCTTGATCCCGTTCAGCCATGCCGAACGCAGCCGCCGCGGGTCCTCCAGGAGCCGCAGGTCCGGCAGTACGTCGGCGATGGCGTTGAAGATCAGGTCGATCTCCATCACGGCCAGCGACTTGCCCAGGCAGAAGTGCGGGCCGCCGCCCCCGAACCCGAGGTGCGGGTTGGGATCGCGGGTGATGTCGAAGGCCTCGGGGGCGTCGAACACCTCGGGGTCGTTGTTGGCCGAGGAGTAGAACAGCCCCACCCGCTCGCCCTTCCTGATCCGCTGACCGCCCAGCTCCAGGTCCTGGGTGGCGGTCCGCTGGAACGAGACGACCGGGGTCGCCCAGCGCACGATCTCCTCGGCGGTGGTCTGCGGGCGCTCCCGTTTGTAGAGCTCCCACTGTTCGGGGTGGGTGAGGAAGGCGTGCATGCCGTGGCTGATCGCGTTACGGGTGGTCTCGTTCCCGGCCACCGCGAGCAGGATCACGAAGAACCCGAACTCGTCCGACGACAGGTTCCCCTGGCCCTCCGCCGCGACGAGTTGGCTCACGATGTCCTCGGCCGGGCACTCCTTGCGGGCCGCCGCCAGGTTCATCGAGTACGCCACGATCTCCATCGCCGCCTCGGCGCCGACCTCCTCGGTGATCGCGTACTCCGGATCGTCGTACGCGGCCATCTTGTTGGACCAGTCGAAGATCTTGGAGCGGTCCTCCTGCGGTACGCCGATGAGCTCCGCGATGGCCTGGAGCGGGAGCTCCACCGCGATGTTGGTCACGAAGTCGAAGGAGCCGTCGGCGTCGGCGGACGCCAGGGCGGTCTCGACGATGGAGCGGGCCCTGGAGCGCAGAGCCGTCTCCAGGGAGCGCACCGCGCGCGGGGTGAAGCCGCGCTGGACGATCTGGCGGACCCGGGTGTGCTCCGGCGGATCCATGTTCAGCATGATCAGCTTCTGGACGTCGATCTGGTCGCGGCTGATCGTCTCGTTGAAGCGGATGACGGCGGTGTTGGTGTTCGAGGAGAACAACTCGGGGTGCGTGGAGACGTATTTGACGTCCGCGTGACGCGTGACGGCCCAGTAGCCCTCGTCGCCGAACCCGGAGATGTTGTGGGGCTGGGTGCACCACCAGACCGGCGCGGTCTGCCGCATCAGGGCGAACTCCGGGTGCGGCACGCGGGCCTGGAGGAGGTCGGGATCGGTGAAGTCGAACCCGTCGGGCAGATGGGGGCAGCGCATGGGCACCTCTCCACTCCGGAACAGCCGGCGAACCGGTGGACGGCCGCGACTGTCTGACGCTCCATCAGAAGTTGCCCGCAAGGTAGTAACGAGTTCTACAAGTGGCAAGAGCGGTGGCCGGATCTGTTGCCTCCGGGCCCGGTGGGCGCCCGTCGCCCCACCGGAGGGGCGCACGCGCGGTGTGTGCACGCCCCTTGCGCAGCCGGGTCACCGTCACGAGACTGCCAGGAGAACTAGAACGCGTACTAGTTCCTTCCGCGGGCGCCGGGACGCCCCCTGCGGAAGCGCGAGGAGAGGACGAGCTCATGGCCGCGGAACCCGTCATCGTCGAAGCCGTACGCACGCCCATCGGCAGGCGCGGAGGCGCACTCGCCAATCTGCACCCCGCCTACCTGCTGGGCGAGACCTACCGTGAACTTCTCGGCCGCACCGGCATCCAGGCCGACTGCGTCGAACAGATCGTCGGCGGCACCGTCACCCACGCCGGTGAGCAGTCCATGAACCCGGCCCGCAACGCCTGGCTGACCGTGGGACTGCCGTACGAGACCGCCGCCACCACCGTCGACTGCCAGTGCGGCTCCTCGCAGCAGGCCTCCCACATGGTCGCCAACATGGTGGCCGCCGGGGTCATCGACGTGGGCATCAGCTGCGGCGTCGAGGCGATGTCCCGGGTGCCGCTGGGCAGCGGCTCCAAGCACGGCCCGGGAAAGCCCTGGCCCGACGAGTGGAACGTCGACCTGCCCAACCAGTTCGAGGCGGCCGAGCGCATCGCCCGCAAGCGCGGCCTGACCCGCGAGAAGGTCGACGCGCTCGGCCTGCTCTCCCAGCAGCGGGCGGCCGCCGCCTGGGCGGAGGAGCGCTTCAAACGCGAGACGTACGCCGTCCAGGTCCCGACCACCGAGGAGGAGCAGGCGGCCGGCCAGGGCATGTGGCGGCTCGTCGACCGGGACGAGGGGCTGCGCGACACCTCGATGGAGGCGCTCGCCGGGCTCAAGGCCGTCATGCCGAGCGCGATCCACACCGCCGGGAACTCCTCGCAGATATCCGACGGGGCCTGCGCGATCATGTGGTCCTCCAAGCGCATGGCGCGGGCCCTGAAGCTCAAGCCCCGGGCCCGGATCGTGGCCCAGGCCCTCGTCGGCTCCGACCCGCACTTCCACCTGGACGGCCCGATCGACGCGACCCGGGCGGTGCTCGGCAAGGCGGGCATGACGCTGCGGGACATCGACCTCGTCGAGATCAACGAGGCGTTCGCTTCGGTGGTGCTGAGCTGGGCGCAGGAGTTCGAGGCGGACCTCGACGGCCTGGAGAAGGTCAACGTGAACGGCGGCGCGATCGCGCTGGGCCACCCGGTCGGCGCGACGGGCGCGCGGCTGATCACCACGGCCCTGCACGAACTGGAACGCCGTGACAAGGAGTTCGCGCTCATCACGATGTGCGCGGGAGGGGCCCTGGCGACGGGCACGATCATCCAGCGGCTGTGACCCCGTAACGGCACTTCACGGGGGGCCCGGGGTGGTCCCCACGGGCCGCTTCCCGGGCTCCTCCGGCTCCCCGAACACGGCACGCGCGTCGAAGGCGGCGCGACGGGTGGCCCGGCGCAGCGCCTTCAGCAGCGTCGGGCCGAGCGTGAGGGTCAGGACCACCGTCAGCACCGCCCGCCCCAGGTCCCAGCCCAGCGAGGTCGCCGCGCAGTAGGCGAGGAACCGCACCAGGTTCTCGTGCAGCGGGGCGCCCTCGTCGAACGAGATGCCCGAATGCAGCCCGTTGACGAGCACCCAGCCCTGAAGATTCATCACCGTGCCGTACGCGAACGCCGCCACGCAGCCGTACACCGCCAGCATCGCCAACTCCGCCCGCCCGCGCAGCCGGTCCGCCCCCGGCAGCAGCCCCGCGCCCATGGTGAACCAGCCCATCGACAGCATCTGGAACGGCATCCACGGCCCCACTCCGCCGGTCAGCAGCGCCGAGGCGAACATGGTCACCGAGCCGAGGACGAAGCCGAAGCCGGGCCCCAGCACCCGGCCGCTCAGCACCATCAGGAAGAACATCGGCTCCAGGCCCGCCGTCCCCGCTCCCAGCGGGCGCAGCGCCGCCCCGACCGCCGCCAGCACCCCGAGCATCGCGACGGCCTTCGCGTCCATGCCGGACTCGGAGATCGTCGCCACCACCACCGCGACGAGCAGCGGCAGCAGCGCCGCGAACAGCCAGGGCGCGTCCTGCGCGTGCGCGAGCCCGGACCCGGCGTCCGCCAGCAGCGGCCATCCGAAGGCGACCACCCCGACGGCCCCGGTCAGCAGCAGGACGGCGACCGACTTCGGCCCGAGCCGCACGGGCCGGGCCACCCGCTGCCGGACGCCGGCCTCCTTCTCGCTCATGCGCCCGCCTCCAGCGCGCCGCGCACCTGGGACACGGTCAGCCACTCCTGAGGGGCCAGGATCTTCGCCGTCTGCGGGGCGAACGCGGGCGAGGAGACCACCACCTGTCCGGTCGGCCCGTCCGCGACGACCTCCCCTTCGGCCAGGATCACGACCCGGTGCGCCAACTCCGCCGCCAGCTCCACGTCGTGCGTCGCCAGGACGATCGCGTGCCCCTCGGCCGCCAGGCCGCGCAGCACACCGACGAGCCGGCCCTTCGCCGCGTAGTCCAGACCACGCGTCGGCTCGTCCAGCAGCAACAGCGGCGGGCGGCCCGTCAGCACCAGCGCCAGGGCCAGGGCGAGCCGCTGGCCCTCGGAGAGGTCCCGTGGGTGGGTGTCGTCCGCGACGCCCGGCAGCAGCTCCGACACCAGCGCCCGGCAGGAACCCTCCGCCGCGCCCGCGTCCCGGTCGGCAGCGGCGCACTCGGCGGCCACCGTGTCCGCGTACAGCAGATCGCGCGGTTCCTGCGGTACGAGGCCGACCCGGCGCACCATCGCCCGCGGGTCCGTCCGGGCCGGGGCCAGGCCGCCGACGCGCACGGTGCCCGAGGTGGGCTCGATCATGCCGACGAGCGCGCCGAGCAGCGTGGACTTGCCGGCCCCGTTGCGGCCCATCAGGGCCACCGTCTCGCCCGGCGCCACGGTGAGCGTCACCCGCCGCAGCGCCTCGACCCGGCCGCGCCGCACCCCGAGCCCGTCGACCCGGGTGACCGGATCGGCGGCGGGGGCGACCGGGGTGGCCGGGGCGCCGGCCCCGCGCCCCAGGAGCCGGGCGAACCGGCCGGTCCGCGGCGGCCGCCCGGCCACGACCGGAACAGTCGCCTCCGGCACCCTCGGCGCCCCCGGTACTCCCGGTACCTCCGGCGTTCCCGACGCCCCCGGGGGCGGGGGCGGTGACACCTCCGCGAGCCGCTCCCGCAGCCCGCCCGCCCCGCGCCGGGCGTCGCGTACCGACAGGGGCAGCGGGTCCCAGCCCGCGAGCAGACCCAGCTCGGCCACCGGGGGCCGCACGGGCGACACCTTCATGATCTCGGCGGGCGGCCCCATCACGGGGGCGGCGCCCGGGGAGGGCAGCAGGACGACCTGGTCCGCGTACTGCACCACGCGCTCCAGCCGGTGCTCGGCCATCAGCACGGTCGTGCCCAGGTCGTGCACCAGCCGCTGGAGCACCGCGAGGACCTCCTCGGCCGCCGCCGGGTCCAGCGCGGAGGTCGGCTCGTCCAGCACCAGCACCCTCGGGTGCGGGGTGAGCACCGAGCCGATCGCCACCCGCTGCTGCTGGCCGCCCGACAGGGTCGCGATCGGCCGGTCGCGCAGCTCGGCCAGGCCCAGCAGATCGAGCGTCTCCTCGACCCGGCGGCGCATCACGTCGGGGGCGAGCCCCAGCGACTCCATGCCGTACGCCAGCTCGTCCTCGACGGTGTCCGTGACGAAGTGCGCGAGCGGGTCCTGGCCCACCGTGCCGACCAGATCGGCCAGTTCACGGGGCTTGTGCGTGCGGGTGTCCCGGCCGCCCACCGTGACCCGGCCCGACAGCAGCCCGCCCGAGAAGTGCGGGACGAGCCCGGAGACCGTACCCAGCAAAGTCGACTTGCCGACACCGGAGGGGCCGACGAGCAGGACGAGTTCACCCTCCGGGACCGTGAGGTCGACCCCGGACAGCGTGGGGCGCTCCGCGTCCTCGTACCGCACGGAGACCCGCTCGAACCTGATCACGCCTGCTCCTTGCCGATACGAGCCTGTTTCCCGCCCCCGTGCGCGTTCCCGTCCCGGTGCCCATTTCTGTGCCCGTCCCCGTGCCCGTTTCTGTGCGCGGACGGCTTCCCGGTCCCGTACGCGGCCGGCGGCACGGGGGCGACCAGCGCGGGCAGCAGCCCGACCAGCACCGCCGCTGCGGGCCACAGCGGCAGCACCGGCGCGACCAGCGGCACGACACCGGGGCGCATCGCCGCCGGATCCACCGCGCCCGCCCAGATCATCGCCGCCGCGACCGCCGCACCCGAGCCCGCCACCAGCCAGGCCCGAACGCCCCACCGGTCCGGCCGGTACCGGGTGCGCACCGAGCGCCGCCCGCCGAGCCGCAGGCCGGCCATCGCCGTGACCAGACCGGCCAGCAGCAGCGGCAGCCCGTACACCGCCCCCTGCGTGGCCAGCAGCCCGTACGTGCCGGCGCACACCCCGAGCAGCCCGCCCAGGGTGAGGACGTTCGTGGTGTGCCGGACGGCGGCCGGGACCTGCGCCGTACGCCCGTACCCGCGCGCGTCCATCGACGCAGCCACCGCCACCGACCGCTCCAGCGCCCCCTCCAGCACCGGCAGCCCGATCTGCGCCACGGCCCGCACACCTCCGGTCGGCCGACCCCGCAGCCGGCGCGCGGTGCGCAGCCGGACCACGTCGGCCACCATGTTCGGCGCGAACGTCATGGCCACCACGACGGCCACCCCCGCCTCGTACAGCGCGCCGGGCAGCGACTTCAGCAGCCGCGCCGGGTTGGCCAGCGCGTTCGCCGCGCCGACGCAGATCAGCAGCGCGGCCAGCTTCATCCCCTCGTACAGCGAGAAGACCACCTGCTCGGCGGTGACCCGGCCGCCGATCCGCACACCCCGCGCCCAGTCGGGCAGCGGCAGTTCGGGCAGCGTCAGCACGGTGTGCGTGCCGGGGATCGACGAACCGAGGAAGACGGAGAACAGCAGACGCAGCGCCACCACGAACAGCCCGAGCTTGACGAACGCGCCGTAGGAGCGGGCCCACGGCGCATCCGTCCGCCGCGCCGCCACCACGTAGCCCGCCACGCCCACCAGCAGCCCGAGCAGCAGGGGGTTCGTCGTCCGGGACGCGGCGGTGGCCAGGCCCAGCGCCCAGAGCCACCACGCCCCGGCGGGAAGCGCGTTGCCCCGGTCCGCCTCGGGGGCGTGCAGGGCACGGCGCAGCAGCCGGGCCGGAGCCGGGGCGGGGGCGGCGGTCACCGGCGGCGGCGGGCCTGGACCACGGCGGCGATGCCCAGCAGCAGGACCGCGCCGACACCGACGAGCAGCCCGACGGACGGACCGCCGCCACCGTCTCCGTCCCCGGCCGGCTTCGAGGCGTCACCCGCCTCCGAAGAGGAGGACGGCTCGGCGGGGGCGGACGGCTCCGAAGGGGAGGACGGCTTCGCACTGCCGTCCTCCCCGGACACCTGCTCGCCGCAGCCCGACTTCGGGTAGCCGGAGATCGCGCAGAGCATCGCGCTGCTGTCGTACCGCAGCGGCTTCGCCACCGCCGCGAGCGCCTCCGCGCTGCTGGCGTCCGGTGCGACCTGCGCGCAGGCCGTGCGCGGGGCGGGCGGTTTCTCCCCGCCAGGGGCGTCCGCCGTCGTACCGGGGTCGATCACCAGCGCCACCCGCTTCTGCCCGTCCTTCGCCGGGGTGTCCGCGCAGATCGCCCCGAAGTCGGGGGCGCGGCGCGGCTGTGCGGCATCGCCCGAGTCCTCGCTCACGGCGAACCGGAAGCCCTGGACCGCACCGTCGTCCGGGCGCAGCAGCGACGGCCCCTGGGTGGCGTACTCCCAGTTCTTGCCGTTGCCCTCCCAGAAGGACCAGTAGCGGTAACCGGCGGCCTCGGCGCTGCCCGCGCCGAGCAGGACGGCCGAGGCGGCGACCAGGGCGGCCAGCAGAACGACGAGCGGATCCCGCCGTCGCACGGTGGCGGGAATCCGAGGCCGCGCGGCGGCGGGAGACCGCGCCGGGACCGGCGTACGCCTCACGGCTGCTGCTTCTTCCGCCGCATGCTGAGCACGAATCCGATGCCCGCGCCGAAGACGAGGCCGATGCCGATCAGCCACCCGAGACCCAGTCCGCTGTCGTCGCTGCTGGTGCCGCTGGAGGGCTGCGGCCCGGTCGGCGTGGGCGAGGGGAGGGCGGTGGCGGCCGGGGAGGGGCCCATCGTGTTGAGCTGCTTGACGAGGTCGACGCCGCCGAAGGCGCGGGCGTCCGCGCCGGTGGCGTGCGCCGCGAGGATCAGCTGCGCGGTGGCGGCCGGGCCGCCCTGCTTCGCCCAGCCCGTGGCGTTCTTCTGCAGCCAGGCGACGGAGGCCTCGGCCCGGTCCGTGTGACCGGAGGCGGCGAGCGCGACGACCGCGTCCGCGGTGTTGCCGTAGTCGGGCTGCGGCTCGGTGTCCTCGGCGCCCGGCATCGGGGGCTGCTCCAGGTACGGCGACTTCTTCAGGGTGTCCGCGAGGAACGAGGAGCCGTTCTGGGCGGTCTGCTCCGGGCTGAGGTCGTCGCCCTCCGTGCAGGAGGGGGCCTTGACCGCGTTGGACGTGCCGGAGGCGATGCCCTTGCCCATCAGACCGAGCACCGAGGCCGCGGTGGCGTCCAGGTTGGCGGTCAGCTCGCCCTTCTTGCCCGGCTGGTAGGCGAACGCGCCGCCGTCCTCGTCCCCGCAGGGGATGGCCAGGGACTGGAGCGCGGTGTACGGGGTCTTCCCGTCGGCGGTGGTGACCTCGTTGATCGGAATCCCGGTCCGGGCGAGCGCGCCGACGACGATGGACGTGGAGTTCGCGTCGCTCGGGCTGCCGGGGTTGTAGCCCCAGCCGCCGTCCTCGTTCTGCACGGACTTCAGCCAGTCCGCGCCGTTGTTCGCGGCGTCGCGGTGCTGGTTGATCTCGACGAGGGCCTGCACGGCGACGGCGGTGGCGTTGGTGTCCATCACGGTCGACGCGTCGCAGGGCTTGGCGGCGTCCCGGTACGAGGTGAACGCCCCGCTGCCGCACTGCTGGCCCACCAGCCAGTCGACGGCCGCGGTGGACGGCGTGACGTACTCGATCTTCTGCGCGAGGAAGGCCAGCGACTGCCGCCACACCCCGTCGTAGGTGGGGTCCGTGCTGCCGTAGAGCCCGGCGGGCAGCTCCGCCGACGGGGAGGGACTCGGCGCGGCGACCGCTACAGGTGCGGCCGCGCCCAGGAGCACGGCGGTGGTCGCGAGCGCGGCTGCGCTGCGGCGTACGGTCATGGCTGGCTGGGCCTCTCCTGCGAGGGCCGGACTTCCCGGGCGCACGAGGGCGGCCCCGGGCTCCGGCCCCGTATGCCTCGACGGTGCCGGCCACCGGGGTTCCGGCGGCCCGAGCCGGTCACGCTCCGCGGAGGGCGGTCCGGCTGCCGTCGGACGGACGACGGGTCACGGCTGGGGCACTGTGCCGGATTCGCACCGGCTTCCCCCTGTACGGGCATGATGACGACCTGCCCACTCTACCGGTCCGTAGCGGAGGGGCCGTGAGCTGCACGTCGCGATGTACGTCACCGGGGCGCGGGCCACGGAGGGGCCGGACGTCAGACGGCGGTGTACGTCACCGGGGGCCCGCCCGGCACGGCCTCCGCGCGGCCGAGCTTCACGAGCCGCCGCAGATGGGACTCGGCCTCGGAGACGGCGATGGACCGCGAGCCGTGCGGGATCTGCTCCCAGGGCCGGTTCCACTCCATCCGCTCCGCGAGCTGCCACGGGGTGAGAGGCGTGGCGAGCAGTGCGAGGAGCCCGGTCAGCCGCTCCTCGTGGTGGTCCAGCAGCTCCCGCACCCGCCCGCCCGCGTCGGTGAACGCATACTGGTGCGCGGGCAGCACCTCGGCGACCCCGAGCCGGCCGATCCGCTCCAGCGAGGCGAGGTAGTCGCCGAGGGGATCGGTGACCGTCGTGTCGTCGGGGTCCTCGTACAGCCCGATGTGCGGACTGATCCCGGGCAGCAGGTGGTCGCCGGAGAACAACCGCCCGTGCCCCGCCAGGTCCGCCGGATGCCGCTCCTCCAGATGGAGGCAGACGTGCCCCGGGGTGTGTCCGGGGGTCCAGACGGCCCGCAGCCGCCGCCCGGCGAGGTCGAGCAGCTCGCCGGGGACGATCTCCCGGTCGGGCAGGGCGGCGCGCAGACCCGGCAGGGTCCGCAGCCGCCCTCCGGTGCGGGCGGCGCGCAACGGGGCGAGGTGTTCCTCCGGCGCGCCGACCGCGGCGAGCTTCCGGGTGAGGTAGTCGAGCCAGGTGCCGGGCTCGGACTCCCGGGTACGCCGGACGATCGCGGTGTCGGCCTCGTGCATCGCGATCCAGGCCCCGGACGCCTCGCGGACCTGGCCGGAGAGACCGTGGTGGTCGGGATGGTGGTGGGTGATGACGACGCCGTGGATGTCGGCGACGGCGGTGCCGAGGGCGGTCAGCCCCGCGACCAGGGTCTCCCAGGAGGCCGGGTCGTCCCAGCCGGTGTCGATGAGGACCGGCCCCCGGTCGGTGTCGACGAGGTGGACCAGGGTGTGGCCCAACGGGTTGTCGGGGATGGGGACCTTGATGCTGTGGACGCCCCCGCCGTGGTCGGTCACCTGCGTCAGCTGCGTCATGGGATTCCCGTCTCTGCCTGGGCTCAGCGTGCACTGCGCCCACTGTAACGAGAACTTGTTCCAGTGGTAGCCCAGGTCTACCGACTATTCGCGCCCCGGGTGAGGTCGGCGCCGTGGACTCCTGGAACAGGAACTGGTATCAGTTCTGACGAGCAGTCAGTTTCGGGTGCACGGGTTCGTGGGAGGCAACGGCCATGACGGAACGTACGGAGCTTGTGGAACACGGACAACTGTTCATCGGCGGGGAGTTCACCGATCCGCTCGGCACCGGGGTCATCGAGGTGATCTCCCCGCACACCGAACAGGTCATCGGCCGTGTGCCGCACGCCTCCGAGGGCGATGTGGACCGGGCGGTCGCCGCCGCCCGCCGCGCCTTCGACGAGGGCCCCTGGCCGAGGATGGGTCTGGACGAGCGGATCGCGGTGATCACCCGGATCAAGGACGCCTTCGCCGTACGCCACGAGGAGTTCGCGCGCCTGATCAGCGCCCAGAACGGCACCCCGTACAGCGCGAGCGTCATGGTGCAGGCGCTGGCCGCGATGATGGTCTGGGACTCGGCTATCACGGTGGCGCGCGACTTCCCGTACGAGGAACGACGCGACGGCGTCCTCGGCCCCCTCCTGGTCCGCCGCGAACCGGTCGGGGTGGTGGCCGCCGTCGTCCCGTGGAACGTCCCGCAGTTCACGGCCGCCGCCAAGCTGGCCCCGGCGCTGCTGGCGGGCTGCACGGCGGTCCTGAAGGTCTCACCGGAAACCCCCCTGGACGCCTACCTCCTGGCGGAGATCGCGGCGGAGGCGGGCCTGCCGCCCGGGGTCCTCTCCATCCTCCCGGCCGACCGGGAGGTCAGCGAACACCTGGTGGGCCACCGGGACGTGGACAAGGTCTCCTTCACCGGCTCGGTCGCCGCCGGCCGCCGCGTCATGGAGGTGGCCTCCCGCAACCTCACGCGCGTCACCCTGGAGCTGGGCGGAAAGTCGGCAGCGGTCATCCTCCCCGACGCCGACCTGGAGGCGGCGGTGGCGGGCATCGTCCCCTTCGCCTGGATGATCAACGGCCAGGCGTGCGTGGCCCAGACGCGCATCCTCGCCCCGAACTCCCGCTACGGCGAGATCGCGGAAGCCTTCGCGGCGGCGGCCGGAGCACTGCGCGTGGGCGACCCCCTCGACCCCTCGACCGAACTGGGCCCGCTGGTGGCCCGGCGACAGCAGCAACGCTCTCTGGACTACATCGCGTTGGGCCAGGAGGAGGGCGCCAAGATCCTCACCGGCGGCAACCGCCCGGCCGCCCAGGAACGAGGCTGGTACGTCGAACCCACCCTCTTCGGCTCGGTGGACAACTCCATGCGCATCGCCCGCGAGGAGATCTTCGGCCCGGTGATCTGCCTGATCCCGTACGAGGACGAGGACGAGGCCGTCCGCATCGCCGACGACTCCCCGTACGGCCTCAGCGGCAGCGTCTGGACGGCGGACACGGAACGCGGCATCGACGTGGCCCGCCGGGTGCGCACGGGCACGTACAGCGTGAACACCTTCAGCCTCGACATGCTCGGCCCGTTCGGCGGCTACAAGAACTCCGGCCTGGGCCGCGAGTTCGGCCCCGAGGGCTACGGCGAGTTCTTCGAGCACAAGATGATCCACCTGCCCGCCGGCTACCGGGAGGCGTGATGGGCGACCGCTGGCACGTGGAGGTCGACCGCTCGGTCTGCATCGGCTCCGGCATGTGCGTCAACCACGCGGGGGACGCCTTCCACCTGGACTCGGCCCGCCAGTCCCGCCCGACGGACGAGGACTGCGACGCGGGCGAGCACGTCCTCGCGGCGGCGGAGGGCTGCCCGGTGGAGGCGATCACGCTGACGCTGGCGGGGTCGGGGGAGGTGGTCTTTCCGCCGGAGGAGTGAGGGGTCTCATACCTACTCGAGCTGCCGACCACCGTGTTTCTTACCGCGATCCGGAAGCGCGCATCCGGAAGGGCAGCGATTACTCGGATCGGGATTCCAGCCCCACGCGGGCTCCTGTGCAGGACAGGACCTGGGAACGAAACGCCACCGGTGCACCGTCCGAAGTGATCGGCGTGGTCAGCCCGTCACCCGCGTGACGCCCGACAGAAATTTCTTCTGTGCCGGAGCGCCCCACCCCTCTGCGGTCAATCCTGAACATCAGAAAAGACAAGATAGAAAGTGAAGGTATTGTATTCCGTTCCCACTCATTCGGGCCTCGTATGCGCCGGCAGCTCATCGGTTCGTAAAGCTGGTGAAATTCCTGCGTATCGTCCAAGAAGTGAACCCAGTCAGATGCGCCCGGAATAAGCACTCTCAGATGTTTCAGGTAGGTTAGAAACCTGCGAGCATCGAGGGGCTGCAGAAAAATTCGCCCCTCGCTTTCGGGCGCGGATGCAGAGGATCGGAAAGAGCTGATGTGACCGACGCCAAGCGAATTGCTGCATGTAAAGGAAACTTCCAGTCCCGCTCCGCTGACTTGAGGCGAAGAACTGTAGTCCGGGCCCCCTTCCAGCCGAATGGATGAACCCAGTCGCAGAAATATTGAACATGCTTGACATGGCTCTCGCCTGCCTGTCTGCGATGTAACACATAGGCCTTATTTTAATTTGAAAGGTTGCACTTTCCGCCCCTTGCTTCGAAGGTGCGGAAACTATCCATTCTCGTCACTCTCGGTCAAAAACTCTTGAATGTCCTCCTGAATGTGCGGTGAAATGTCGTCGAGTGCGGTGATGATCTCCTTCATTTTGGTAACCCAGCGCGGGTTAGATTTCCATACATGTGACTTCCTAGTCAATGCCGCTGTCAGGAGATCGTCATCGTAGAACCCACCCAAAGATTGGTCGGATGCTGTCCTGTGAAGGAGGTCGAGCGCGAGCGGAAGCAGCCAGGGAACTCCGATGTCCTGTCCGATCAGCCTGCTGAGCTCGTGCGCGTCGAGGCGGCCAACCGGCAGTTTGCGTAGGTCGTGGGCCGCCTTCACTAGGCCAGTTGCGTCTGCTGGGGGTGCTGGCCATTGAATACCCTCTAGCTGTTCGAGTGACTTCGTCTCGTCAATTTCATGGTTCATCTCGTGTCCTTCAGCGATTGAGTGCGTCAGCTCTGACGGGTCAGCGATGGCCGATTGAATGAAGGAACCCGTTGAGATTGTTGAGCAATTTGTTTACCTCGGTGCGCTTGGCAAGAAGTACGTCGAGCCCTCGCTCGGTCAACGTGTCCGGGAGGTTCTTCATCTCGAGTTCTATAACCTTTCTGATCTTTTCCAGTCCATTCCTGGCCTGTTTCAGGTCGGCAATGTGGTCGAAGGGGGTGCCATCTGGCTTCCTTGCGACAACCTCGCCCTGTGCCTCGCGTCGGGCCGCATCGTAGTGGTTATGATTCGGTTGCGAGTTTATTTCTCCCAGAGGATCCTTTTTGATGTTTTGAAGCTTCTCGAAGGCGTGCTGTGCGGCCTTGCTGAACCCCATGCTCTCGTAAGGTGATAGGCCAAGCGGGTCAATCCACGTCGTAGGGTTGAAGACGTAGGAAAACGTGTTCGGCGAAGGTGTGATCCCTAGTGGATCCTGTGTCAGATATCGACCGCACTCGGGAGAGTAATAGCGGTGGAAATTATAATGCAAACCTGATTCTGAGTCGCAATACTGGCCCGGAAATCGCAAGGGCGTGTAAGCGGCGCTGTTTTTTGGCCATGACGTTTCTCCCCACAGTGAAGACTGTGAGCTCCAGGCGACATCTCCAGTTTCTCCTATCAGTTCTTTGGGTGTGCCGATAATATCGGTGATAATAGCGTAGAATCGACTGTTGATGACTTCCTGTCCGGGGGTGGAGTCAAGGATTCGTTCCGACTGTATTACCGGTTGGATTCCCTTGTGTTCCCAGGTGAGCGATATGGCATTTTGCTGGCTCTCATTCCGATGTACTTCTTCGCACAGTGTGATTCCGTCCCAGGTGAACGTGGTCTCCTCCGCAACGCCGATTCCGTCCGCAGCCAGGCGTTGTTTGGCAATACGGCGGCCCAAGGCGTCGTACCGGTAACGCCACACCACTCCGTCGGGCGTCGTGATCGACCTCATCCGGTCTTCGGCATCCCACTCGTACCGCCAAGTCTCCGGCTTCCGCGAGAGGCGCGTCTTCTGGCGAAGCGTGATGCGGCCAAGGGCATCGTGTTCGTAGCGGACGTTGCCGGCGCGAGTAATTTTCGTGCCGCTGTAGGAGCGCTGTCCGGCTGCCTCTTGTCCGGAGCGGGACGAAGGCCAGGAGGCGGCCGCCTGGTTGCCCGCTGCGTCGTAGGCGTAGTGCTCCGTCCAGTTCGTCGCGTGGACAGTGGTCACGCGGCCCGCAGCGTCGACGTCGAACGTCTTCATGCCGGACAGTTCATCGTTTAGGCCGATCAGATGGCCATCTTCCCGATAGGTATAGTCGCGGCGCTGGATACTCCGACCCGCGCCGGTGATCTGTTGAGTTATGAGGCGGCCGACAACGTCGAACAACGAAGTCATGCCCATGCCGTCGCCCAGACTGCGGACGACCTCCTGGCCCGCAGCGTCGTGCTCGAAAGTGAGTGTGCGGCCGGAGGCCGTGAGGGAGGCGTGGCGTCCCGCGGCGTCGTAGGTCCACGTGCTGGTCGCGCCTGTGGGGGTGGTGCGGCTCGTGCGTCGGCCGAGACGGTCGTAGGTGTACGAGATGGTCCGGCCGTTGACGGATTCCGATTCAAGGCGGCCGTACTGGTCATGGAGCCAGGTCACGGTCGCGTCCGTGTTGACTGTCTCGGCCAGTTGGTCGGTCAGGTCGTACGCGAAGGTGGTGACCGCCCCTGCCGCGTCCTTGCGGACGATGCGGTCAAGATCGTCCCGTTCGAAGCGAACGGTCTGGCCCAGAGCGTCCGTACGGGCGGCGAGCCTTCCGACCGCGTCCCGTTCGTAGATGAGCGTCCGCTCGTCGAAGTCGGTCTCGGACACCAGATGGCCGGCTGCGTTGTAAACGTACGTCCACGTCGGCCCCTGCGGGCTGAGCACCTGGGTAAGTCGGAGAGCATGGTCGTGCGTGAATTCGTAGCGCACTCCGTCGGGATCGGTGCGCGACGTCATCAGGTCGAAGTGGGTGTATTCGAACCGCGAGACCGATCCCATGGCGTCGGTGTGGGAGAGGCAGTTCCCTTCACCGTCGTAGGTCCATGACTGGGAGCTTCCGTCGGCGTCCGTTCGCCGGGCGAGCCTTCCCTCCGTGGTCCAGGCGAGACGCGTGGTCGCTCCGAGAGCGTCGACGAGAGTGACCGGGCGGCCGAATACGTCGCGTTCGATGCGCGTGGTCGCGCCCAGCGGATCGGTGACCTCGATGGGCAGTCCGGCCGCATCACTGCGGATGTGAGTCGTGTTACCCAAGGCGTCCGTGACGGACGTCGGGTGTCCTGCCCCGTTGTACGTCGTGTGGCTCACCGCTCCGGACGCGTCGATCGCCGTCACGCGGTTGCCGCGATCGTCGTACACCTGCCGGACGACCGTCCTGTCCGGGTTGGTGATCCGGACCGGCAGGCCGCGACTGTCGTACTCGGCGGATACCTGCCCGCCGTCGGCTCGGACGGCTGTGATCAGCCGTCCGGAGGCGTCATACGCGAAGCGGGTTGTACGGCCCAGTGGGTCGGTGCGGGACAACAATCGATGGCGGCGGTCGCGTTCGAAGTAGGTGGTCCCGCCGAGCGGGTTCGTTTCCGCAACGATCTGATGTGTTTCGTTGATCAGGTAGCGGTGGACTGCGCCGCTGGGCGTCGTGGCGGTCGTGACGCGGTGGCCTGTTGCCGGGTCGGTATCGGTGTACTCCAGGTGCAGAGCCATGTGGCCGGCGGAACCTCCCTCGGAGACGCACCGCCCCAGGTCGTCGTACACGTACCGATAGCTGCTGTTGTTGGTATCGGTCCAGGACGTGACACGACCACGTTCGTCGTAGGTGAAGCGCAGAGGAAGCCCTGAGGAGTTGACGACCTCTGTCAGGTGGCCGTCGGCGTAGCCGTAGCGAAGGAGTTGCTGGTCCTCGCCCTCGTCACCTCCTCCCACCACCAGATGCAGGGAGGTGATCCTGCCATTCTCGGTGGCGAGTCCGAGGTGGTACCCGCTGTGGTGGACGATCGACGAGGGGGCAGCCGAATCGTCGTACTCGAAGGTGACCCAGTTGCCGTTGCGGTCGTCCAACTGGGTGAGGAGGGCTTCGGAGCCGTCGTCCCGCGGGGTGAAGTGCCTGATGTGGCCCGTGTCAGGGTCGGTGATCGTGTAGTCACCGCCGGTGTCCTTGTCCAGTGGCATGCAAGGGCCGTGGCTGGGCAGGACCGGAACGCCCGGTGCCGGGTGCGGGTAGGACAGCAGCAGGCCGTCCTCGGATACGAAGATGACGCCCTCGGAGTCGATCTCCAGACGCTGGTCCGCGGTGGAGGACCACGAGGGGCCGAACCAGCGCCCCGACCGGTAGTCGGAGGCGACGCGGCGGCGGAACACGAGGGGCAGTGTGCCGGGCAGCACGACGTCCGTCTGCGGCAGGTACATCGCCCCGGTCGCCATGTCCACGGGGTCCGAGGGGTCCTGCTCCGGTGCGCGTTCCGTACGGGAGGGCTCGGCCGGATCCTGTGTGCCCTCGCGCGCCGGGCCCGGCGGCTTCTGCGGGCCCTCGGGTCCGCCGCCCTTCCGCAGTCCCGCCCGCAGACCGCCCTTCAGCGCTCCGGCCCCCTTGGTTCCGACTGCCTCGGGGAGCAGGCGGCCGACGAATTCGGTCGGGTCGCTCTTGACCGCGTCCCAGGCGTTCTCCAGGGCTCGGTCGGGGTTCGCGACCGTCCTGGTCAGGCCGGAGAGCGTCATGTTGACGCCCTTGTACATCTCCGCCGGGTGGGTCAGGTTGTAGGGGTCGATCGGGTTCGTCTGGCGGAGAAACCCCACCAGACCGCCGACACCCTTGAGCACGCCCCCGCCGAAGTGCGCCAGCTCAACGCCCTGCGAGAGCCCGTAGTCGTACAGCTCGTTCTTGAGCCGGTCCGCTCCCTTCGGCTCTTTCGGCGCGTGCGCCATCGCCGCGGTGACCGCACTCTCGGCCCGCCCGCCCGCCTCGTTCCGTATGCGTCGGGCGTCCTCCAGATCGTCCTGAGCCCGCTTCCGCTTCGACGCACCCGGGTCGGAGAAGGTACCGGGGTGGGGGAGGGGTTCGTCGCCGTTGCGGGCCGCGTTGTAGGCGTCGACCTTCTCGTTGAACGCCGAGACCGCCTTCTCGGAGTCCTGGGTGCCCTCCTTGTAGAGCGCGATGGCCGCCCGTGCCTTGCTCTGGGCGCTCGTGACAGCCGACGCGTACGTCTCCAGCGCCCTCGCCGCGTCCTCGAACGCGTCCGCCGCCCGAAGCCAGTCGGTGGGAAGCGTCGAGAACTTCGACCGGAAGGCGTCCGCCGCCTCCCCGCGCCACTGACCGGCATCGAGCTTCTTCATCCCGCCGCCGACGAGGTCGAAAGCCTTCTGGAAGTCCCGGAGGTTCTTCACCGTCGCGGTGATCTTCTCCGGCCTTCCGTGAACCAGCTCGTTGGCTTGCCCACTCTGCCCGAGCTGCTTCTCACCGACCTCCGCGCCGAGCGAGGAAGCGGTCTCGTCACCCCAGTCCTCGACCTTGTCGGCCCAGTCGTGCGCACCGACCTTGTCCAGTCCCGCGCCGACCTTGTCCGTCGCCGCGTCGACTCCCTTGCCCAGGAGTTCCTTGCCCTTGTCGAGGCCCCGAACGGTCCCGTCGACGACGCCGTCGAACCCTCCTCGCCAGTCCACCATCAGCGGTCCTGCCCCCAGCGCGGTTCCTCGGCCTGAGCCACGGTCTCCTGTGACGGATCGAGGTGCTCCTCAGCCCATGCGTCGATACCTTCACGCTGCGCCGCGTCGGCACCCGAAGCGTCCAGCAGCGCGTCCCCGACGTCGTATCCGGTGTCCTTCCACTGCTGCTTCACCTCGCCGTGGGCCTCGGTGAACGAGTCCACGCTCCAGTCCGGGTCGTCCCAGGCGTGCTGGTTGCTGATCGAGTCCCAGCTCATGTCCTTGACCTCGTCCTCGGACAGGTAGGGGTTCCCGTTGGTGGAGTTCACCACGATCTTGAGCGAGTCCTTGACGTACTGCTCCTGCTCGGCGAACGAGCCCACCGACAGGCCCAACCCGGCAGCGAGGCCGTTGCCCCGCTGGGACAGCGCCCGCACGCCCCACTCCCACCGGTTGCAGAACGTCTCGAACTTCGAGGTCAGTCCGCCGTGCCCCAGCTCCAGCCCGGAGAGTGCGAGATCCGAGAAGCCGCGGCCCGCAGTCGCCTGCCCGGTCATGCCGAGTTCCTTCAACTCCGTGTGCGCCAGGTCGATGCCCTTCGCGATCTGCGCCAACGTCGCCGGTGGCACGTTCAGATCCGCGTTCTCCCCGCTCATACCGTCTCCCCCAGATCGACCGCCACATGGTCGGGCACGATGCCCGCGACAGGCGGAAACAGCACGCCGTCCGTACTTCCGGCATCCAGCGCGATTCCTGCCGGGCCCGGCACCATCGGCACCAGCGCATCCAGCAGGCGCGCACCGAGAATCGTGCGGTACGTCCACTCCCGCTCGCCGTCGCCCTGTGCTTGTGCGAACCGGGCGAGAGCTTCCTCATTCGAGAACGCACAGATCCAGCGGACGCCGTTCTGATCCGCCGTCCACAGACTCCCGTACGAATCGAACGGGACCAGGACCGCTGTACGCCGGAACTCGCCGAGCAGAACCGCGAATTCGCGCCGGGCGGAAGACAGAGCTTCGGCTGGCTCCGGCTCCAGAGGTGCGGCCTTCGCAGGGGGTGCGGATACGGTCCAGTCCGCCAGATCGGCGAGCCTGGACCGGCGGCCGGGCTCAGATACATCGTCCCCGTGGTCAGTCACCCACGGATGCTGTCACGGCTCTCTTCCCGGGAGCAACGTCGAAAAGCAGTCAGGCGGGCTTCGGCGATGAGAGACCGGTCGCTTGCCGTCCGCTCTCGCCGGGCTTTCGCCAACTCGCCGACGAAGGCCCGCCAAGGCCTCGCGGTCCATGGCGATGTGCTTCCGAAAGATCTGGCGTGCTGTGGTGCGCGCGAGATGTTCACCCCCCCGTTCCAGCCACACGCAGCCGGACAAGATGTCCGCCGACACAGCACGTCGAGTGGTCCCCTCCTCGGGAACCTCAGCGCTACGTACGAACGAATCTCTTTGCCTTGTCCGCCGTCTGACACTGACGCGAGGCCACCGTGGCGGCACCGATGTGGGCACGGAGTGCGGGCCGGGCGGCTGCCGATGGGCCACGACGATCCCTTCGACCGGCTGCTCACCGCGCAGGCGCAGGCCCATCGGCAGCCGCCCGGCCCTCGTCACGCGTAGCGCCTTGACCCCGCAGTACGACGTACCAGCCATGCGGGTCTGACATCGTCGGCGCGGGTCAGACCGCCGGCTCCCCCTCCGCCTTCCGAAGCACACCCTCTGGCGCCCTGCGCAGCGCCCGGATCGCCGGGACGCTCAGCATCACCGCCAGCAGGGCGAACGACATCACCGACGAGAAGATCAGCACCTCGTTCGCGCCGAACGCGTCCGCCGCCGGGCCCGCCAGCGCGCGGCCGAGCGGGATGACCATGATGGAGCCGGCGACGTCGTACGCGGAGACGCGGCTCAGGACCGTCAGCGGGATGTGCGACTGGACGCTCGTCGCCCACATCACCCCCCAGAACGCGAAGCCGTAGCCCGCGATCACGTGGGCGATCGCCGTGGCCGCGAAGGACCATTCGAGCGCCGGGGCCAGAGGATTCAGCGCGAAGCAGAGCATGGCCAGGGCCCCGGCCACCAGGGGGCGGCGCGGGCGGACCCGCATGCCGATCAGGCCGCCGATGATCGTCCCGGCGCCGTCCGCCGAGGCGATCCAGCCGTATCCGCTCGCCCCGTGCTGCTCGATCATCAGCGCCGCGCCGAGCGGCAGCGCGGGGCCGAACACGAACAGGCCGTAGACGGACCAGACCGCGATGACGCCCCACAGCCACTGGCGGGACCGGAACTCCTGCCAGCCCGTGGCGAGCCTGCGCCACATCGGGGCGTCGCCCTCGTCGCGTTGCGTGTGAAGCTTCCGCAGGGGCAGCAGGACCAGGGCGCTGAGCGCGTACGCCGCCGCGATGACCACGTACGAGCCCGACACCTGCCAGTACGCGACCAGGATGCCCGCCAGACCGGGGCCGAGCAGCGTGCTCAGGGCCTCGGATATGCGCAGCAGCGCGTTGGCCTTCTGGATGTCCTCCGCGACCCGGGGGACCATGCTCGCCATCCCGGGCTGGAACATCGCCGTCGCGGCCCCGCTCAGCGCCATCAGCCCCATGATCTGCCACAGGGGGACGCTGTCGGAGGAGAAGAGCAGAGTGGCCAGCGTGAGCATGGCCAGCATGCGCGCCACGTCCGCGCAGATCATCATCAGCTGAGGCGTGAAGCGGTCGGCCAGCACCCCGCCGAACAGCACCAGTACGACGATCGGGGTCATCCACGCCGCCAGCGCGTACCCGACACCGCTCGCCCCGTGGCCCGCCCCCAGCACCGCCGTGGTCAGGGAGACCATCAGCATGCCGTCGGCCAGCAGCGACGCGCTGCGGGCCGTGAAGAACAGCCGGAACCGGGTCGACCGCCAGGGACTGGGCAGCGTGTCCGGCTGCTTCGGGAGGGTCGTGTCGTCAACGCTCATGTCACACCTGCCGGCTTCTGCCGGTCCCTTCCTCGATGATCTCCAGTCGACGCCATGCGTCGCTCCGGTCCGGCTCGGTCGGCGGGTGCTCGACGAGCACGTAGCGGTGGGGGGCCAGGACCCCCGAACCGGCGGCCGGGATGAGGGCGGTCAGCGCCCGGTGGGCTTCCCCGGGCGTCAATGAGGTGTCACCGCGGGCGATGTACGCCGTGAGGCGCGGTTCCGCGCCGGCCGCCCCCTCCTCGGTGCCGTCCGCTGTCCCGTCCGGTCGGGGCTCCTCGGCCACCCGCACCGGCAGTCCGCCCACCGCCCGGCCGAGGGCCTCGCGCACGGCGTCGGGCGAGACCCAGCAGCCGTCCACACGCAGCCACGTGGGCCCGCGCTCGGAGGGAAGGACTCCCGTCACCCCGGACAGCGCCTCCATCGGCACGTCCCCGGCGGCGGCCGCCTCCAGGAGCCGGACCAGTCCGGAGAGGAAACCCTCCGCCTCCTCGGGGGCGAAGAGCGTGGGGGCGGCCCACAGGGAGATGTGGAGCTGGGGCGCTGTCCGGTACGTGAAGGCGAGCAGCCGGGTCGGCAGCGTCTGGGGCGGCCCCCAGGTCAGCTCGTGCTCGGCGTCGTCGCGGTCCTGCGTGTCGGTGCCCAGGAGCGGGGCGGGCAGGGCGCTCACATCGTTGAACACCACGTCCCTGCCGAAGTGGCTGCCACGCTCGGTGGTGACCCGGTCGATCATCTCCCACAGCCGTACGGAGTCGAACTGGCTGTGCCGGAAGGCGTTGAGCACCGCCCCCCAGGTCCGGGCGACCAGGGCGTCGAAGCCGGGCACCCGGACATCCAGGTGGAGCAGCGCGTCCTGGGACGTGGTGGTCACCGAACGGGCGACCCGGGCGTGGAACCGGTTGGCGCTCGGGACGGCGGTGACACAGCTGTCCTGGCCCGCCCGGTGGGCCACCAGGGCGCACCAGGCGGCCATCAGCACGGTGGCCTCGGGATGCCCGGTACGGCGGGCCGCCCCGGCGAGCGCCCGGCCGCCCCGGCGGGAGCGGAGCGTCAGCTGCCGGGCCTCCTCCTCGGTCCCCGGCCTCCTGCCGCGCGGCTCCGCGAACATCTCCTGCGGCCCGGTGCGGATGATCCGCTCCCAGTACCGCAGGGAAGCCTCCGACTTCCGCAGCCCGGCCGGGGACGCCTCCACGGAGGCCAGGTCGACCGGGGGCAGGGAAGTGAGCCCCGGCAGTTCCTTGCCCGCCAGCAGTTCGGCGAACTCCTCGCGCAGGATGGCCATCGCGCTGCCGTCCGCCACCGCGTGGCTGAACGCCAGCGCGACGTGGACCGGCGCTCCGGCCACGGTGAGCAGGGTGATCCGCAGCGGGAACTCCCGCTCCAGGGCGAAGCGCCCGGCCCGGGCGGCCCGCGCCACCGACTCCGCGTACCCCGCCGGATCGGCGGGGAGTTCGGCGTGGTCGAGGACGGTCACCGTGAAGGTGCCCTCCGCCGACACGACCTGGTCGACCGGCGCGGCCCCCGGAGGGTGGGGGAAGGTGGTGCGCAGCCCCTCGTGGCGCCCGGCCAAGGTGCGCAAGGCGTTGGTGACGGCCTCCGAGGTGGTGCCCCCGGGGACGGTCCACACATCGTGGATGTTGATGTGGGTGGGGTCGTCCCGCAGGATGCAGCGGATCATGTTGGCCTGGCCCATCGTGAGCGGGCCGCGGCGCTCCTCACCGCCCGCGTAGGCGACGGTGACCGTGGTGGTGTGCGGGAGGTGCGGGTGCATGGTGTCCTTGCCGACGGCGGAGGTCATCGGGTCACGGCCGGGCCCGCGTCCGCGCCGGCACGGGTCAACGCCTCCCAGTGGTCCATCAGGAGCGCGAAGTCGGCCATGTCGTCGCGGGCCTCGTCCAGGAGGCGGGAGCGGTGTTCGACGAGGAGGTCGGCGACCGTCTTGTAGCGGTCACCGAGCCGCCGGTAGGCGTCGTCGAGGACGTCGAGGCGGTGGGCGCTCGACGCCCGGTCCAGGCGGGTGCTGTCCCGGACGAAGCCGGCGACCTCACCGGCCCGGATGTGGCCTTCGGCGTCGAGCAGCGCGTCACCCGCCGCCGCCGTCCTCGCGTACACCGCGTTGAGATAGGCCTTGGACAGCAGGAACTTCACGAAGCGCACCTGGTACGCGAGGAAGCCGTCGTCCGTACGCCTCTCCTCCGTATGGAAGTTGACGATGTGCCGGTTGTGCTGGAGGCCGGGCATCCGGGCGTCGTGGAGGAGGTGGATCAGGAAGTAGTCGCTGCCGATGGTGTCGGTGGCGGGCGGCAGGGGGACACGGCGGTAGACCTCGTGGTCGAGCGCGATGTTGCACATGTCCACGCGCATCGGGCTGACGGGGGCGAGCGTGGTGCGGTCGCCGTCGAACGCGGTGTCCCCGGCGCCCCGGAAGGACTCGTCGATCAGGTGCTTGCGCCAGAGCTCCGGGTATCCCTCGGGGATCGACAGGCCGATCAGTTCGCGGTACGTGTCCGGGTCCAGGTCGCGGATCTCCGCGACGTCCACCGACATCTCTCCCACGAAGGAGCCGCCCGCCATCGTGACCCGCAGTCCCCCGGTGCCCGGCGGCAGCTTGCTCCGGGTCGCCGACTCGCGTACGTCGTCGGCGCGTCGGCCCAGGTAGCTGAGCTCCTGGTGGAGCGGGTAGACGGGTTCGCCGTCGAGGTGCTGGTAGCGGCTGTCGGAGTCCCTGCGGTGGACGGACGTGCAGCCGAGGGCCTGGGCGATGAGGAACGCCCGGTTGGTGCAGGCGCCGTAGGAGACGCGGGACGGCAGCATCAGCTCCAGCAGCCGGTCCGCCGAGGCCGAGTCCCTGGCCGAAGCTCCGCCGGACCGGTCGACCACCGCGCGCAGGAAGGCCCGTTGCTCGTCCTCGTCGAGGTGGTGGACGGTCACGCCGGGGGACGGGGGCAGCCCGGCCACCGCCCTGCGGTGCTCGGCGAGCACCGGTGCGGGAGAGGAGTCCAGGATGAGGAGACGCACCTCGACGCCGAACCGCCGTGCCCCGTAGGCCGCTTCCTCACCGATCGCCGCGATGGTGTCGGGGCAGGCCCGGTGGGTGGGCAGGGTCAGACAGACACGGCGCACGAAGGCTCCCCGCTCTGCGCGGCGGGTGCGGTGTCCTCGACCGGGTCCTGCCAGGAGGCGAGCCCCAGCAGCCGGCTGCCCAGCGGGTTCAGCTCGGCCGTCGGGTAGCGCTTGGACTCGGGCAGCACCGGGTCGCCGACGAGGGTGCGGTTCCAGCGCGGGGTGCGCAGGTGGCGCCAGGACTCCACGCGGGACGTGCGCAGCCGCTCGTGCTCCTCCAGCGCGGGCATCATCGACAGGTACTGCACGGCCCGCACCCCGTTCTCGGAGAGGTTGCGCGCCACTCCGTGGGCCAGCAGACCGTTCCAGATGAGCAGGTCGCCGGGGCGCAGATCCGGTCGTACGACGGGGAGTTCGTCCCGGTCGATGGTGGGGCGCAGCGGGTCCCGGTCCCCGGGCTGGCCGGTCTTCCAGGTGTCGAACTGCCGGAACAGCTCCGGGCAGCACTGGAAGCCCCCCGTCTCCGGCCGGGTGTCGTTGAGCGCGATGATGCCCTGCACCCGCTGCGGCGGGACGGCGAGCGTGGTGTCGATGTCCCAGTGGAGCTCGATGTCGAAGCCCCGGTCCGTCGCCTCGATGAGGGCGCGGTCACGGTTGCCCCGGTTGGGCGGGTTGAGGTTGAGCCGGTCCAGGGTGACCCACAGCTCCTCGCAGTCCCATACGTCGACGAAGGCGTCGTACACCCGCTGCGACTGGCGGTTGTCCCAGAGGAGCTGGTGGTGGTACGCCTCCACGAAGCCGTAGATGTGCAGTTGCTGGTCCAGCTCGGAGCGCAGCGGCCGGTCCTCGTACCAGCTCTCCGGCCGCTCCGGGTCCAGGCCCTGGAAATCCCAGGTGAAGTCCAGCAGTTGGCGTGCCACCGAGGCCGGTACCGCTTCCCGGACGATGACGTACCCGTAGCTCTGCCAGTGGGCGAAGTCCTCCTCGGACAGCACACGCAGCGGGCGTGACTTGTCGAGCTCCCGCAGGGCGGTCTGTGCGAGGTAGGCCTCGCCGTCCGCGCTGAAGTACGGGATGTCCGACGCCGCGCGGTGCAGGCGGGGCCGACGGCGGGCGGTGGGTGTCGTCATGGGGTTGATGGCAGGTCCCTTCTCCTCGGCCGGCTGTGCGGCGACCCCGGGGGAGCGGGGTCGCCGCTGACGGCGGGGCGGATGGCAGTGCCGTGGCGGGAGGAGCCGTGACCACGTCGGTCAGCAGGATTGGTCCAGACCGCCCGGACTGTCAAGTGCCATCCACATATGGGGATATGGGGTGTCGACTCGCGCTCGACGGCCATGTAATCGATACCCGGCGTTCGGTATTTTTGGTCTAGACAACAGGCGAGCGACGGGCCTAATGTCCAAGGGCGCGGTCGGGTTCATGAGGGGGTTTCACCCCGTACTTCTGCCCGTACTCCGTTCGGTCATGGACCTGTTCGGGGCCGCCGACGCCACGGCGCTGTGGTCCGTACACCCGAGGGGTGTCCCCATTGCCGGCCCACACCGAGAAGGACGCGGTTTCATGAACACATCCAGCACCACGGCCCTGCCGGGCATCACGCTGAAGAGTCCCGGTGCCGGGCTGATCACGCTGGATCCGGTCCGCACCGCACTGCTGCGGGGCCTGGACGAACTACTGACCGGCCTCGCCGCGCGGCTCGCCGCACCCGAGGTCGTGGGGCCGCCCCTGCTGTCCGTCGACGGACTGGCGCGGCTCGACTTCTTCCGCAACTTTCCCCATCTCGGCGTCTCCGCCGGGCGGTTCGGCCCGGAGGCGCTCGACGGGCTGGCCTCCGGCGGCTCGCCCCAGGACCTGCCGCTGCACCCGACCGGTCATGTGCTGCCGTCCGCGACCTGCTACGGGCTGCTGCTGTCCCTGGAGGGCGAGGACGTCGGCGAGGACGGGCTGCGGCTCTCGGCGGTGGGCCGCTGCTTCCGCAACGAGACCCACTACGAGGGCCTGCGCCGTCTGTGGGGGTTCCACATGCGTGAGGTGGTCTACCTCGGCACCAAGGACGGAGCCGCCGAACACCAGGAACGCGGCGGGGAGTTCATCCAGGAGGCGGCCGGACGGCTCGGCCTGACCCTGACCCGGGCGGCGGCCGACGACCCGTTCTACGACAACGGGGGATCGCGGGCCCGCCTGATGGCGCTCGACCCGGTGAAGTACGAGTACAGCGCCCCCGACGGCACGGCCATCGCCTCCGTCAACCGGCACCGCAACTTCTTCGGCGAGCGGCTCGGCATCCGGGCCGGCTCCCACGGTCCCGCGTACAGCTCCTGCGTCGCCTTCGGCATGGAGCGCTGGGTGCACGCGATGGTCCTCGCGCACGGCACCGCCGAGCAGGCCCTGGAGCGGCTCCGCGCCGCCGCTTCCTGATCCGATCCTCAGCCGCGGCCGACCACCGGCCGACCACCGGCCGTCACCCGAACAGAACATAGAGGAGCGATTTCTCCCATGGAACGCGTCGTAGCGTGGATCAACGAGAAGAACCCCGGCCTCGACGGCCCGATCGGCGTCGAGGAGGACCTCATCGAGGCCCGTCTCATCGACTCGATGGACTTCCTGGAGTTCGTCGACCTCCTGGAGGAGATCTCGGGCAGCGGCATCGATCTGCAGGAGGTCACCATCGACGACTTCCGCACCCTCGCCCGCGTCAAGGAGCGCTTCCTGGCCTCCGCCGACCTGGCGGAGGCGCCGGCCGGATGAGCCCGGGCCGGTGACCCGCCCCCCGCCGCCGTACGGGAAGAGCGTGGCCGCCGTCGCGCTGGTCGCCACCACCGCGGAGGTGCTGGCCTGCCCGGAACTGGACGAGGGCATGCTCGCCCCCTGGGAACGGCGGCGGCTCACGGACATCCGGGTGCCCGCCCGGCGCGACGACGTGGTGGCGGCCCGGCTGCTGCTGCGGCTGTGCGCCTCCCGGCTCACCGGGCTGCCGCCGGACGCGGTGGTGCCGGCCCAGCGCTGCCCCGGGTGCGGGCGGGACGGGCACGGTCGGCCGCATCTCCCGGACCACCCCGAGCTGGGCGTCAGCTACAGCCACGCCGACGGCCTCGCCGCGGCGGCGGTCGGGCCGGGGCCGGTCGGTATCGACGTGGAACCCCTGACGCGCCGGCCGGGCCCCCTGCCCGTACTGCGGCGGCTGCTGCCCGGGGACGAGGTGGACGCCGCCTGCGCCGAGCCGGACCCCGGCCCGGCGCTGCTGCGGTTGTGGGTCCGGCGGGAGGCGCTGTTCAAGGCCGGGTTCGAGGGTGGGTTCACGGCCGGATTCGAGGCCGGGCGGGACGATGTCCGGCTGACCGAGTGGACCGACCACGGGCGCGCGGCCGTGGTGGCACTCGCCGGGGCCGACGGGGTCCTCGCGCCGCTCCTCAGCCCCGGTCCGGCTCCGCCGTCAGGTCGATGAGACGGCAGACCGTCTCGATGTCGATCTTCACCTGGGCGATCGAGGCCCGGCCCGACAGCCAGGTGATCAGCGCCGAGTGCCAGGTGTGCTCGATGACCCGGACCGCGGAGAGCTGCTCCGGGGTCGGGTGCTCCAGTCCCATCGCGTCCAGGATGATCGCCGTGGTGAGCCGGGAGACGGTGTCCACCTCGGGGCTCACGCTGCGGTCCGCGAAGGTGAGGGCGCGGACCATGGCGTCCGCGAGGTGCGGTTCGCGCTGCAGGGCGCGGAAGGCGCGCATCAGCGTCTCGGCCACCCGCCCGGCCGCGTCGTCGCCGGCCGGCGGGCGTTTGCGGAGTGTGGTGTGCAGGTGCTGGAGCTGGTCCTGCATGGTCGCGACCAGCAGATGGATCTTGGACGGGAAGTAGCGGTAGAGGGTGCCCAGCGCGACCCCGGCGGCCTCGGCCACCTCCCGCATCTGCACCGCCTCGAACCCGCCCCGGCTGGCCAGCTGGGCGCTGGCGTGCAGGATGCGGCGGCGACGGGCCTCCTGGCGCTCGGTCAGCGCAGGCGCTGCCGGTCTGGCGTCCGCGGTCATGCTGTCCCCGATCCACGATCCGTGATCCATGGCTTGATCCCGCACCCGGACGGACGAACCGGCCCGGACGGGCGCGCACAGCATGCCAGGGCGTCCCTCGTGGCGCGAATCACCTGATCCGGCCGCCACGCCGACGCTACCTGCCGGTAGATTCGATGCACGTCGAACGAACAAGTCTGCAACGTGTTCTATCAAGTCTGAAACTTGTTCTAGATTAGCGCGACCGGTTACGCTCCGGCGAACACGCAGTCAGAAGGGGGCCGAGTGTGACCGCTGAGGCCATAGAGACAGGCCCCCGCACGGGCGACGGCAGCCCCACCGGGACCGGCGACCGGCCGTTGCGCATCGCACTCCTCACCTACAAGGGCAATCCGTTCTGCGGCGGCCAGGGCGTCTACGTCCGCCACCTCGGCCGGGAGCTGGCCCGCCTCGGCCACAGCGTCGAGGTGATCGGCGCGCAGCCCTACCCGGTGCTCGACGAGGGCGTTCCGCTCACCGAGCTGCCCAGCCTCGACCTCTACCGCCAGCCCGATCCCTTCCGCACCCCGAAGTGGGGCGAGTACCGCGACTGGATCGACCTGGCCGAGGTCGCCACCATGTGGACCGGCGGCTTCCCCGAGCCGCTCACCTTCAGCCTGCGGGCCCGCCGCCATCTGCTGTCCCGGCGCGGCGAGTTCGACGTCGTCCACGACAACCAGACCCTCGGTTACGGGCTCCTCGGCGATCTCGGGGCCCCCCTCGTGACGACGATCCACCACCCCATCACCGTGGACCGCAGGCTCGATCTGCAGGCCGCCGCCAACCGCCGCCGGCGCGCCTCCGTACGCCGCTGGTACGCCTTCACCCGGATGCAGAAGCGGGTCGCCCGCAAGCTGGACACCGTCCTCACCGTCTCCGGCTCCTCCCGCGACGAGATCGTCGAGGATCTCGGCGTACGCGCCGACCGGATCAGCGTCGTCCACATCGGCGCCGACACCGACCTGTGGTCCCCCGACCCCTCCGTTCCCGAGGTGCCCGGCCGCATCGTCACCACCTCCAGCGCCGACGTCCCGCTCAAGGGCCTCGTCCACCTCGTCGACGCGCTCGCCAAACTCCGCACCGAGAACCCCGCCGCCCACCTCGTCGTCGTCGGCAGGCGCGCCGAGAACGGCCCGGTCGCCCGCGCGATCGAGCGGCACGGGCTCGCGGACGCCGTCCAATTCGTCAAGGGCATCAGCGACGCCGAGCTGGTCGACCTGGTGCGCGGCGCCCAGGTCTCCTGCGTGCCCTCGCTGTACGAGGGGTTCTCGCTGCCCGCCGCCGAGGCCATGGCCACCGGCACCCCGCTCGTCGCGACCACGGGCGGCGCGATCCCCGAGGTCTCCGGACGCGACGGGGAGACCTGCCTCGCCGTGGCGCCCGGCGACGCGGACGCGCTGGCCGGGGCGCTGGCCCGGCTGCTGGGCAGCCCGGAGCTGCGGGCCCGGCTCGGCGCGGCGGGCCGCGAGCGGGTCCTGGCCAACTTCACCTGGGCCCGGGCGGCGGCCGGAACGGCCGAGATGTACCGTCAGGCGATCATCGCCCGCGGAGTCCGCAGGTGACCGCGCGCCCCCGGGCGACCGCGGGCCCGATCGTCGCAACCCGTACCTCCGACCTCGAAGGCAGGCCCCCGTGCTGACCGTCGACTTCACCCGCTTCCCGCTCGCCGCCGGCGACCGAGTGCTCGACCTGGGCTGCGGTGCCGGCCGGCATGCCTTCGAGTGCTACCGGCGCGGCGCACAGGTCGTCGCACTCGACCGGAACGCCGAGGAGATCCGCGAGGTCGCCACGTGGTTCGCCGCGATGAAGGAGGCCGGTGAGGCCCCCGAGGGCGCCACCGCCACCGCGATGGAGGGCGACGCCCTCAACCTGCCCTTCCCCGACGACTCCTTCGACGTCGTGATCATCTCCGAGGTCATGGAGCACATCCCGGACGACAAGGGCGTCCTCGCCGAGATGGTCCGGGTGCTCAGGCCGGGCGGCCGGATAGCCATCACCGTCCCGCGCTACGGCCCCGAGAAGGTCTGCTGGACCCTCTCCGACGCCTACCACGAGGTCGAGGGCGGCCACATCCGCATCTACAAGGCCGACCAGCTCCTCGCCCGGATCCGCGAGGCCGGGCTCAAGCCGTACGGCACCCACCACGCCCACGCCCTGCACTCGCCGTACTGGTGGCTCAAGTGCGCCTTCGGCGTGGACAACGACCGTGCGCTGCCGGTGCGGGCGTACCACAAGCTGCTGGTCTGGGACATCATGAAGAAGCCGCTCGCCACCCGGGTCGCCGAGCAGCTCCTCAATCCGGTCGTCGGCAAGAGCTTCGTCGCCTACGCCACCAAGCCGCACCTGCCGAAGGCCGAGGCGTGAGCACTCCCGAACAGACCGAGCACCTCGTCCTGCCGGGCGTCCTGACGGCGGCTCAGGCCACCGAGACGGTCGCCGCGCTCGCCGCCGTACAGCGCGAGGACGGGGCGCTGCCCTGGTTCCGGGGCCACCACCTCGACCCGTGGGACCACACCGAGGCCGCGATGGCCCTGGACGCGGCCGGCGAGCACGAGGCGGCGGGCCGCGCCTACGACTGGCTCGCCCGCAACCAGAACACCGACGGCTCCTGGTACGCCGCCTACCACGACGGCGATCCGCGGCAGCCGACCGACCGGAGCCTGGAGAGCAACTTCTGCGCGTACGTGGCCGTCGGCGTCTGGCACCACTACCTGGCCACCGGCGACGACGCGTTCGTCGACCGGATGTGGCCCACGGTCTTCGCGGCCGTCGAATTCGTCCTCGGGCTCCAGCAGCCCGGCGGGCAGATCGGCTGGAAGCGGGAGCCCGACGGAACGCCCGTGAGCGACGCGCTGCTCACCGGCTCCTCCTCGATCCACCAGGCGCTGCGCTGCGCGCTGGCCATCGCCGAGCGCCGCGAGGAGCCGCAGCCCGACTGGGAGTTGGCGACCGGGGCGCTGGCCCACGCGATCCGCAGCCACCCCGAGCGCTTCCTCGACAAGAGCCGTTACTCGATGGACTGGTACTACCCGGTCCTCGGCGGCGCGGTCACCGGGGCCGAGGCCACCGCCCGCGTCCAGGAGGGCTGGGACCGCTTCGTCGTCCCCGGCCTCGGGGTGCGCTGCGTGCTGCCCAACCCCTGGGTGACCGGCGGTGAGAGCTGCGAACTCGCCCTGGCCCTCTGGGTGACGGGGGAGTCGGACCGGGCGCTGGAGATCCTCCAGTCCGTCCAGCACCTGCGCACCGAGGGCGGCCTGTACTGGACGGGATACGTCTTCGAGGGCAACCGGGCCTTCTGGCCCGAGGAGCTCACCACCTGGACGGCGGGCTCGCTGCTGCTCGCGGTGGCCGCGCTCGGGGGGGACGAGGCGACCACCGCGGTCTTCGGGGGCGAGCGGCTGCCGGTCGGCCTGGAGCCTGACTGCTGCCGCTGAACACGCCCTGGGGCGGGCCCTGTTCAGCCGCGGCGGAGCCGGCCCGCCACCGCGTGCCCGATGAAGAGGTAGACCACGGCCGCGAGGCCGTATCCGGTGACGACGTTCGCCCACGTCCTGTCGAACGTGAACAGGTCGTACGACCAGCCCGCCAGCCAGCGGGCCGAGTCGTGCACCCACTGCACGAAGTCGTTGCCGCGGTTGGCGTCCAGCAGGTACATCAGAATCCAGAGGATGATGATGAAGGCCAGAATGTCGGCCACGACGGCTATGACACGAGCCGCTGAACTGCTTCCTGAACGGGTTCTGGGAGACATGGAACTCTGGTTGCCGCTTTACGCAGGGTGAAACCCGTACGGCCCGCACCGAGTGGCGGCCACGGGGTGAACGGGCGAGGCTCAAGGGGAGTGCCGAGATCCGTCACTCGCTGTGACGTGCCCGGATGGTCCGGCTCGTCCGGTCGATCTGGCCGGACCGGTCGGTCGGGCCAGGAGGCCCGCCGTGTCCCGTTCCGTACCGCTCCGCCGAACCCTGGCAGCGCTGCTGCTGTCCTGCGCCCTGCTGGCGGGCACCACGGCGTGCGGCGACTCCGGCGAACCCGCGGCGGGCGACGCGACGAGCGCATCGCCCGCGACGGACCCCTCGGCGGCCTCTCCTTCGGCCTCCGCCGAGAAGCAGCGGCTCGCCAAGACCCGGTTCGTCGCCAACGCCGGGCTCGCGGCGGGGGCGACGTACCAGTGGATCGTGAAGCCGTACCGCGCCGGGACGTTCAAGAAGGGCGCGGAGGGGCGCAGATTCGCCCTCGTCAAGGCGGGTCTCGCGGGCGGGTTCGCCTACAACCGGCTCAGGGCCGCGGCGGAGAACGCCAAGGGCGACCCGCTGCTGTCGAAGGCCGTCGCCCCGCTCACCGCCTCGATCGCATCGCTCAAGGGGCTGGGGACGAAACTCCGCGAGGGCGAGGCGGGGGAGGGCGACGTGGGGGCGTTCGAGAGCGTCATCGACAGCATCAAGAAGGCGGGCGAGGACGCGGGCGCCGAGGTGAGGGACAAGGTCCCCTCCACCTCCCAGCTGACCGGATAGCGGCGGCCCGGGAAGCGCGACGGCACGTGCTCGCGGCACGTGCGGCACGTTCCCGAACCGGCTGTGGGCCGGAACCCCGCCGGCCACCGCTCGGCTGGACCGTCGTGTATCCGGGACGGGGCCGGGGCCCGGATATCGGGGTGATCGACGCGGGCGCCGCCGGTTAGGGTGCGCCGCATGACCTCTCTCTCCCACGAGCGTTACTGCGACGAGATCCTGGCCCAGACCGACGCCCTGCGCGCGGTGCTGACCGGCGCCGATCTCACCGCGACCGTCCCCACCTGTCCCGACTGGACCCTGCGCGAACTCGCCGTGCACGTCGGCGGCGCGCACCGCTGGGTCGGCGAGATCGTCCGCACCCGCGCCACCGAGGACCTGCCCGAGGACAAGGTGCCCGGAGGCGAGGGCCCGGAAGGCGACGACCCGGCCGCGCTGGACGCCTGGCTCGCCGAGGGGGCCGCGGCCACCGCCGCCGCGCTGCGGGAGGCGGGGCCCGACACCGAGGTGTGGGCCTGGGCCTGGGAGGGGCGTACGGCCTTCTGGGCGCGGCGCATGACGCACGAGACGGCTGTGCACCGGGCGGACGCGGCGCTCGCCGCCCGCGTCCCGTACACGGTGGACGCCGACGTGGCCGCCGACACCATCGAGGAATGGCTGCGCATCGTCTCCTTCTCGCAGGAGGAAGGCGATCCGGAGGCGGCCGAACTGCGCGGAGGCGGGCGCTCGTTGCATCTGCACGCCACCGACGTGCCCGGTGCGGAGTGGCTGATCGAGTTCGGCGACGACCGCTTCACCTGGCGGCACGCGCACGACAGGGCCACGGTCGCGCTGCGCGGACCGCTCACCGATCTGATGCTCGTCTTCAACCGCCGACTGGAGCCCACGAGCCCGCGGGTCGAGGTGCTCGGCGACGCCGCGCTGCTGGACTTCTGGCTGGACCGGTCCTCGTTCGGCTGAGCGGCGAAATCCGGTACAGGAACTAGGAGTTCAGCTCCGCCAGGACCCGCAGCGTGTGCGGGTCCGGGGCGGTGACCAGCAGGTCCGTCACCGGTCCCGTGCGCCACAGCTCCAGCCGCTCCGCGATGCGGGCGCGCGGCCCGATCAGCGAGATCTCGTCGGCGAACGCGTCCGGCACCGCCCGCACCGCCTCCTCCTTGCGGCCCTGGAGGAACAGCTCCTGGATCTGCCGGGCCTCCTCCTCGAACCCCATGCGGGCCATCAGATCGGCGTGGAAGTTGCGGGCCGCGTGCCCCATCCCGCCGATGTAGAAGCCGAGCATCGCCTTCACCGGCCACAGCCCCTCCGCCACGTCGTCGCAGACGTGCGCGCGGGCCATCGGCGCGATCATGAAGCCGTCCCGGAGGCCGGCGAGCGAGGCCCCGTAGACGTCCCGGCGCAGCGGCGACCAGTACAGCGGCAGCCAGCCGTCCGCGATCTCCACCGTCTGCGCGATGTTCCTCGGGCCCTCCGCGCCCAGCAGGACGGGGAGCGAGGCCCGCAGCGGATGCGTGATCGGCTTCAGCGGCTTGCCGAGCCCGGTGGCGTCCGGGCCGGTGTACGGGTGGGAGTGGAAGCGGCCCGCCAGTTCCACCGGAGCCCGCCGCGCCAGCACCTGCCGGATCACCTCGACGTACTCCCGGGTCGCGGTCAGCGGGCTCCTGGGGAACGGCCGGCCGTACCACCCCTCCACCACCTGCGGCCCGGACAGGCCGAGGCCGAGCAGCATCCGGCCGCCGGAGAGATGGTCCAGGGTCAGCGCGTGCATGGCCGTCGCGGTGGGGGTGCGGGCCGCCATCTGGACGATGCCGGTGCCCAGCCGGATCCGGGAGGTGTGGGCGGCGATCCAGGTCAGCGGCGTGAAGGCGTCCGACCCCCAGGCCTCCGCCGTCCACACCGAGTCGTAGCCGAGCCGCTCGGCCTCCTGGACCAGGGCGAGTTGGCCGGGGTCCGGGCCGCGGCCCCAGTATCCGAGCGCGAGTCCGAGCCGCATTCCGTACCCTCCAGCCGTAACTGACGAAGCGTCAGGCATGGTGACCGGGTTGGACTGTACGACAACGGCCCCCCGCCCGGAAGGGCGAGGGGCCGCGGCGCTCGTACGGGATCAGCCGCGCTGGATGCCCGTGGTGTCCTGGAGGACGCCGCGACGGCCGTCCTGCGTCTGCGCGATGAGGCTCTGGCCGCGCTGCTCCACCGCGAGGTACCAGGTGCCCGGCGCCAGCTCGGCGATCGGGTTCGGCGAGCCGTCCTCGCCGTACAGCGGGCGGGCCACCGGAACGGCGAACCAGAACGGGGTGAAGTCGCCCGCCGGGGCCGCGCCGCCCTGCGAGGGCTGCTGGGCCTGGGCCTGCTGCGCCTGCGCCGGGTCGGCCTGGGCGGGCTGGCCCTGCTGCGGAGCGCCGGGGTAGCCGTAACCCTGGCTCGGCTGGGCGCCGTACGGCTGCTGCTGCTGGCCGCCCGGGAAGCCGTAGCCCTGGCCGGGGCCCGCGCCGTACGGGGCCTGCCCGGCCCCGACGCCCTGCGCGGGGGAGGCCGGGCTGACGAGCGGGGCCTTGAGCGCGGGGATCATCGGACCGGCGACGGCGCCCGCGACGAGCACGATGGCGGCGAGCAGGCCGAGGATCAGGCCCGCGCCGGCGCTGTTGACGTCGAGGATCGTCCAGAAGGCGGTCCACAGCGCGAAGACGGTGAGCGCCGCACCGAACTGGCCGAGGTCGAGGCCGACGACCTTGCGGCCCGGCATCGCACGGCTGACGATCAGCAGCGCCGCGCCGATGACTCCGGCGAGGAAGACGCTCATCAGGAGTCCGAGCGAGTCCCAGGCGTTCGGGCTGTCGAACCGGGAGCAGTCGACGCCCTGCGGGCAGTCGTAGCTGGAGAAGTCGAGGAAAGAGGCGATGAACAGCACGACCGCTGCTCCGATCACCACGCCGTCGCCTCGAGTGAGGGATCGGATATTCACGTGAAGGTCCTTAGTCGGTCGTCTCGTCGGGGCGGTCGTCGCTGGTGCCGGTGCGGCTCGAAGCTCGGGAGCGGCTCCCCATCGTACGGATGAATCTATCGTCTGCCCGGGCGGGTTGCGTCCGGGCCCGGATCATCAGCGGTTATCCCCCCAATATCACCGCAGAACTACCCCTTCAGGTAGCCGGTAATGCCGTCGGCCAGTCCCCGGGCGGCCTTCTGCCGCCAACTCGCGCTGGTGAGCAGGGCCGCGTCCTGCGGGTCACGCATATTGCCGCATTCGACGAACACCTTGGGCGCGGTCGACAGATTCAGTCCGCCGAGATCATTACGCGTGTCCAGACCGGTATTTCCGCCGATGTAATTGGAAGGCGCGCTTCCGGTCGTACGGACGAAGTGTCCGGCGATGCTCGCGCCGAGATCGGCCGAACTCTTCACGATCTTCGAGGTGTCGGCCCCGCCGCCCTTCACCGCGGCGGGCAGGATCACGTGGAAGCCCCGGTTGCCCACGGCCGATCCGTCGGCGTGCACCGAGACCACCGCGTCCGCCTCCGCCTCGTTCCCGATCCGGGCCCGCTCGTCGATGCACGGGCCGAACGGCCGGTCCGCGTCGTGCGTCAGCCGGACGCGGGCGCCCTCGGCCTCCAGGAGCGTGCGCAGCCGGTGGGAGACGTCGAGGGTGAACCGGGCCTCCGCGTAGCCGTCGTCGGTGGACGTACCGGTCGTGTCGCACTCCTTGCGGCCGGTGCCGATGTCGACCTTCTCGTTGATCTCCCGGGTGTGATCGCGGTTGCCCGGATTGTGTCCCGGGTCGATCACCACGGTCCGGCCGGTCAGCGGGCCCTTCGGCAGCGGCTTCGCGGAGTCGGCGGGGGAGGCGGTTCCGGACGGCTGCGGCTGCTTCCCGGTCGGCGTCGGAGCCGCCGAGGAGGCGGCGTCCGCGCCGGGCCGGGGCGGGGCCGCGCCGGAACCGTCGGCTCCCTGACCGCTGCCGCAGCCGGCGGCGGTGAGGCATACGGCGGTCAGCGCGGCGGCCACGGAGCGGGGCCGGGCGCGGCGTGTGGGGGGAGGGCTGTCGTCGTACGGCACGCGGCGATGCTACCCACGCGGCTGTCCGGACGGCCCGGACCGCGGCCCGTGCGACCCGGATCCCGCTCCCGTACGGCTCAGATCCCGGCCCCCGTGCGGCGCAGCACGCGCAGCGAGTCCGTCACCGACACCTCGGTGAACGCTCCGGAGGCCAGCGCCCGGAGATAGATCCGGTACGGGGCCTGCCCGCCGTCGGCCGGGTCGGGGAACACGTCGTGGATCACCAGCAGCCCGCCCTCGGCGACATGCGGGGCCCAGCCCTCGTAGTCGGCGTTCGCGTGCTCGTCGGTGTGCCCGCCGTCGATGAAGACGAGCCCGAGCGGTCCGGCCCACACGGCGGCGACCTGCGGGGAGCGCCCGACGAGCGCCACCACGTGGTCCTCCAGGCCGGCCCGGCGCAGGGTGCGGCGGAAGGTCGGCAGGGTGTCCATCAGCCCGACCTCCGGGTCGACCACGTCCGGGTCGTGGTACTCCCAGCCGGGCTGCTGCTCCTCGCTGCCCCGGTGGTGGTCGACGGTGAGCGCGCTCACCCCGGCTCCCCGCGCCGCGTCCGCGAGGAGGATGGCGGACCGCCCGCAGTAGGTGCCCACCTCCAGCAGCGGCAGCCCGAGCGCACCGGCCCCGGTGGCGGCGGCGTACAGGGCGAGGCCCTCGTGCACCGGCATGAAGCCCTTGGCGGCCTCGAAGGCGGCGAGGATCTCCGGCTTGGGTCCGGCTGCGGACTCGGCGGTCACGGGGTTCCTCCAGGTGGGGCGGGGTGAGTGCGGAACGGCGCCCCATCGTGCCGTACGCCCCCGCCGAAGGGATCGGCGGGGGCGTACGCGGGGTGAGCCCGGGTCGGGGCGGGCCCCCGGCAGAACCATGGACCGTGCGGTCAGCAGCTCTGCCAGAGTCGGGTCATGACGCGGACGCCGAAGCGCAGGCCCTCCAGCGGGACGCGCTCGTCCACGCCGTGGAAGAGGCGGCCGTAGTCCAGGTCGTGCGGGAGCTTCAGGCTCTTGAAGCCGAAGCAGCGGATGCCCAGGTGGGTGAAGGCCTTGGCGTCGGTGCCGCCCGGGTTGCAGTACGGGACGGGGTGGCCGTCCGGGTCCTCGGCGCGGACGGCGTCGCACATCGCGTCGACCAGCGGGCCGTCGAACGTCGTCTCCATCGCTATGTCGTGGTTGACCCACTCACGGCTGACGGAGGGGAGCAGGAGCCGGTCGATCGTGTCGATCAGTTCCTGCTCGTGACCGGGGAGGAACCGGCCGTCGACGCGGGCGGTGGCCTTCCCGGGGATGACGTTGGTCTGGTAGCCGGCGGTGAACATGGTGGGGTTCGCCGAGTTGCGGAGCACCACCTGCATGAAGTCCGCGACCGGGCCGAGACGGGCGAGGCTCGCCTCGATGTCGTTCTCGTCGAACTCCACGCCGTAGAGCCGGGCGGCCTCCTCCAGCAGGGCGCGGACCGGTTCGATCAGCCGGACCGGGAAGGTCTCGCGGCCGATCCGGGTGAGGGACTCGGCGAGGTCGGTGACCGCGTTCTCGTCGTTGGGCGACGAGCCGTGGCCGGCCCGGCCGTTCGCGGTGAGCTCCATCCAGGCCATGCCGCGCTGGGCGTTCTCGATCGGGTACAGCCGGCGCGTGTCGTCGATGGCGAAGGAGAAGCCGCCGCCCTCGCCGATCGCCTCGGTGACCCCCGAGAAGAGGTCCGGCCGGTGCTCGACGAGCCAGTGGGCGCCGAACTTGCCGCCCGCCTCCTCGTCGGCGAGGAAGGCGAGCACCACGTCGCGGGCCGGCTTCGTGCCGGTGCGGGCGAAGTGCCGGGCGGTGGCGAGCATGACCGCCACCGTGTCCTTCATGTCGATCGCGCCCCGGCCCCAGAGGTAGCCGTCGCGGATCTCGCCCGAGAACGGCGGGACCTGCCACTCGGAGGCGTCGGCGGGTACGACGTCCAGGTGGCCGTGGACCAGCAGGGCGCCGCGCTCGGGGTCGTCCCCGGCGATCCTGGCGATGACGCTGGCCCGGCCCGGGGCGGACTCGACCAGTTCGGAGGCGATGCCCACCTCGGTGAGGCGGTCCACCACCCAGTCGGCGGCGGCGCGCTCGTCGCTGGTCGGGTTGGAGGTGTCGAACCGGATCAGTTCGGCGCAGAGGTCCACGACCTCGGTCTGGGCCTGCTCGGAGGCGGGGGTGGGATTCATGCTGCTCCTGCCGCGGTGGTCGCGTGGGCGGCGGGGGCGGAGCTGCTGCCGTCCTCGTCGTCCAGGGTGGAGGTGCCGTACGGCTTGACCCAGCCCAGCAGGCCGAGGGCGCAGTACAGCAGGAAGGCGGTGGCCAGCGAGTTGAGGGCCGGTATGCCGCCGTCGTAGAACTTGCCGACGCAGAACGCCACGACCCAGATGACCAGGGACATCGGCACCCAGGTGGGCGAGGTCGACGGCAGGGTCTCCGCCGCACGGGTGTCGTCCAGCGGCTTGCGCATCCGCTTCACGACCCAGTACTCGGCGACGATGATGCCGCCGATCGGCGGGATCATCACGCCCAGCAGGGAGAGGAACTCCGTGAAGTGGGTCATGATGCCGACCGCGGACAGGAGCGTGCCCGCGATGCCGAGGACGACGGTGACCACGCCGCGGTGCAGCCGCTTGCGGAAGACGACCTGGAAGAAGTTGACGACGCCGAGCGAGGAGCCGTACAGGTTCCAGTCGTTGATCTTCGCGGTCGACATCAGGACCACCATCACACCGAAGGCGCCCGAGGTGGAGAGCACGATGTGGGACACGTCGCTCGACTTCACCAGGTGGCCGAGGAGCACACCGACCATGCCGACGATGTACTCGGAGAGGATCATCGAGGAGGCGCTCTGCACGAAGACGTGCGAGCCCTTCTTGTTGTAGCGGGTCATCTCCGGGGAGACGATGGCGCCGGTCATGTAGCCGCCCGCGATGGCGGTGGCGGCGACGGCCAGCGGGATCGCCTCGCCGGGCGGCGGCGAGCTGATCAGCTCACTGATCGAGTGGTCGTTGAGGGTCGTGATGATCGACCAGGCGACCATGCCGAAGAACAGCGGCGTCACGATCTTGGCGAACAGGGCCATGTACTTGAAGCCGAAGATCACGAGGCCCGTGATGGCGACGCCCGCGATCACGCACCACATCCAGGACGGTCCGCCGACCAGCGCCGAGACGCTGTTGCCGAAGATCGTGTTCTGGACGCCGAACCAGCCGACCAGGCTGACCGCGATGACGAAGCTGACCAGGGCCGAACCGTTGCGGCCGAAGCCCGTCCAGCGGGTGAGCATCGGGGTCGCGAGACCCTCGCGCATACCGGCCAGGCCGATCGCGAAGATCACGATCTCCAGGATCACCGCGCCGAGCGTGAAGGCGAGGAAGGCGTCCCCGAAGGTCATGCCGACGCCGATGGTGGCGCCCAGCGTGAACTGGGAGATCGAGCCGGACTGGGCCAGCCACTGCAGGAGCATGGACCAGAAGCCGAAGCGCTTGTCGCGCGGGACCCGCGAGAGCGAGTAGTCGTCGCTGCCGATGCTCTTGGCTTCGGGGGCCGTGGCGCCGGCCTGGGGGGCGGATGCCATCAGGACTCCTGGGTGGTGCGGCCGAGGGTCTGGAGGTGAGCCAGCGACCCGTAGCGGTTGACGAGGTTGTCGAACTCCACGGCGTCGTGGAAGTCCAGGTTCCCGGCGCCGAAGCCCTTGGCGACTTCCACGGCGTAGCGGGCGGCGGACGCGATGTCGCTCTCGTGACTCGCGCCCGTCTGGCAGCCCGGTACCGCGGCGGCCGAGGTGACCGCGAGACCGACGACCGGGGCGGCGGTCGCGGTGGCGGGCTGGAGGATCGAATTGATGTGGTGTGCACCGTTACCGTACGGCGTGATGTCCTGGGTGGTCACCGGGTATGTGACCAACGGCTCACCGGTCACCACGGCCAGCAGCTCGCCGAGCTGCTCGCTGACCCGGAGCACCCAGCCCTCCTTGACGGTGGGCGACAGGGCCAGGCCCTTGTGGTTGATGATCCGGTTGCCCTTGGTGGTGTCGATGGAGAGCACGGCCTCCATGTCGGCGGTCACCTCGTGCCGGTTCATCGTGGCGATGTCCACGGGCGAGCCCATGAACGGCACCGGGTCGTGCGGCTCGGTCGGCGCGTTCGGGCAGATGTGCGTGGCGACGATCACGTCACCGGGCAGCACATCGCCGCGACGGCGCATGTCGAGCAGCTTGGCCGCCGTGGCGATGGCCGCGGCCGCGCCGTCGGCGTCGGAGACCAGACCGGTCACCTCGGGCCGGGCGCCGATGCCGCCGAGCCGGCCGACCACGCCGAGGGTGCGGGCGCTGCCGCCCGCCGTCCGGCCGCGGGAGCCGGGGATGCGGACGAGCACGAAGTCCGTCGAGCCCTGGTCACCCATGACGGTGGTGACCTGCGCGGACGAGCCTTCGGCCCCCGCTGCGTCGTCGAGGTACCCGACGACCGTCTTGCCAGTGACCTGGGGATCGTCCAGCAGCTCGACGATGTCCAGTACGTACTTCAACATGGGGGCGTTTCTCCTGATCCTGACACCCGCCCGGCGCTCGTCGGGGGAGAGCGCGGGGCGGGGTGCTGAGGCAACATTCGGGATCGGATAGCGTTGGGCGCAACTGTTTCCCGTTATTTGCAATTCTGGTCTGAATGGTGAGATGACGATGGCCGAAGCCGAACTGGACCGGCGTACGCCCGCCGGGGCGCTGCAAACCGTCGACCGGGCGCTCCTGGTGCTGCTCGCCTTCGAGCGCACCCGGCCCGACTGGGGCGTCACCGAGGTCGCCGAGGAGTTCGGCTGGGACACCTCCGTCGCCCAGCGGCTGCTCGCCACCCTGGCCGGCCGGGGCTTCCTGGTCTCCGACCCGGCCACCCGCCGCTACCGCATCGGCCCCGCCGTCCTGCGGCTCGGCCGGCTCTGGGAGCGCTCGGGCTCGCTGGAGCTGCTGGCCGGTCCGGTCCTGGAGGAGCTGCGCCGGACCACCGGCGACACCGTCCTGTTCTGCCTTCCGGACAGCTTCCACATGCGGTGCGTGGCCGCCGAGGAGGGTGAGACCGGGCCGCTGCGCTACTACCCGCTGGTCGGCGAGCTCTACCCGGCGCACGCGGGCGCGACCAGCAAGTCGTACTACGCCTATCTGCCCGACGAGCAGCGCCACCGGCTCTTCCGGGGCCGCCCCATGGCCCGCTTCACGGACCGCACCGTCACCGAACCGGACCTGCTGGAGCGGGAGTTCATCCAGATCAGGGCCCAGGGCTACGCCTGGACGGTCGGTGAGTACGACACCGGGATCGCCACCGTCGCCGTACCGGTGTTCCTGGGGCGCGAGCCGTACGGAAGCCTCAGTCTCGGTGGCGGAGAGAGCCGGTTCCAGGGAGCGCCCGAGGACCGGCTCGACGCGCTGCGCCACGCGGCCCAGCTCCTGGAGCAGCGCCTCACCCACCCGCCGCAACGGCCGAAGCCCCGGGCCCGGCGGCCCCGCACCACCTGACCGACCCGATCCGCCCGGCCGACGCGATCCGCCCGGCCGACGCGATCCGCCCGGCCGACGCGATCCGCCCGATCCGCCCGGCCGGCCCGATCCGCCCGACGTACCCGACGTACCCGATCCGCCCGATGTGACCGAGGAACCCCGTGAATCTGCTTCTGCTCTCCAACTCCACCCAGTACGGCTGCGGTTACCTGGAACACGCCCTGGACACCGTCACCGCGTTCCTCCCCGCGAACGCGCGGCTCGCCTTCGTCCCGTACGCGCTCGCCGATCACGACGCGTACACCGCCCGGGTCCGCGAGGCCCTGGAACCGTCCGGCATCACCGTGCGCGGCGTCCATGAGAACACCGACCCGGTCGCCGAGCTCGCCGCGTCCGACGCCGTGTTCATCGGCGGCGGCAACTCCTTCCGGCTGCTCGCCGCCCTCTACCGCACCGGCCTGCGCGAGGCCGTGCGCGACGCGGCGCGGGGCGGGCTGCCCTACATGGGCGCGAGCGCCGGCACCAACATGGCCGCCCCGACCCTGCGCACCTCCAACGACATGCCCATCGTGCAGCCGCCGTCCTTCGAGACGCTGGGCCTGGTCCCGTTCCAGATCAACCCGCACTATCTGGACCCGGACCCGGACAGCACCCACAAGGGCGAGACCCGCGAGGAGCGGCTCACCGAGTTCCTGGAGGAGAACGACGTGCCCGTGCTCGGGCTGCGCGAGGGCTCCTGGCTCCGTGTCGACGGGGAGCGGGCCCACGTCCAGGGCGCCCGCCCCGCCCGGCTGTTCACCCGTGCGGCCGAGCCTCAGGAGCTCCTGCCGGGGTCCGAGGTGTCCCGGCTGCTCACGACGGTGCCGCTGTTCGACACTCCGGTGCGCTGACCGCGCTCGGCCCCGGCGCGGGCGGCTCGCGCGGTCTGCGCGGCCCGCGCGTCGCCCGCGCTGCTCGCCAGGAGCACCGGGTGCGCGGCGGGCCGTTGCGAGGGCAGGAACGCCGCCAGCGCCAGACCGATCAGCACCGCCCCCATGGCGATCAGGAACGAGATCCGGAAGCCCTCCATGGACGGCACCTGGACCGAGCCCGTCGTCACGGAGGTGTTGGCCAGCACCATGCCGATGACGGCGCTCGACACCGAGGTGCCGATGGACCGCATCAGGGTGTTGAGGCCGTTGGCCGCACCGGTCTCCGACGGGTCGACGGCCCCGATGATCAGGGCGGGCAGCGAGGAGTAGGCGAGGCCGATCCCGGCGCCGAGGACCACCGCGATCAGCACGGTCTGCCAGGCTGCGCCGAGCAGCCCGAGCCCGGCCCCGTAACCGATCGCGATGACCAGCAGGCCGAGCATCAGCGTGGCCTTGGGGCCGCGGCGGGCCGAGATCCGGGCGTACAGCGGGGCGACGAACATCATCGTCACGCCGAGCGGGGCCACGCAGAGCCCGGCGACCACCATCGACTGGCCGAGGCCGTAGCCGGTGGACGTGGGCAGCTGGAGCAGTTGCGGCAGGACCAGGGAGACCGCGTAGAAGGCGACGCCGACCATGATCGAGGCGAGGTTGGTGAGGAGCACCTCGCGGCGGGCGGTGGTGCGCAGATCGACGAGCGGCGCCGGGGTGCGCAGTTCGAACAGGCCCCACAGCACCAGTGTGGCGACGGACGCGGCGAGCAGCCCGAGGGTCGGGGCCGAGGTCCAGCCCCAGTCGCTGCCCTTGGTGACCGGCAGCAGGAGAAGGACCAGGCCGAGCGAGAGCCCGAGGGCGCCGACCGCGTCGAAGGTGCCGGGCGCGCGCAGCGGCGGCTCGGGGACGAGCGCGTACGTGAGCGCCATCGCGAGCAGCCCGAGCCCGGCCGAGCCGAGGAACAGCGCGTGCCAGTCGGCGTGCTGGGCGACCAGTGCGGCGGCGGGCAGCGCGAGCCCTCCGCCCACCCCGATCGACGAGCTCATCAGGGCCATCGCCGAGCCGAGCCTCTCGCGGGGCAGCTCGTCGCGCATGATGCCGATGCCGAGCGGGATGGCACCCATGGCGAAGCCCTGGAGCGCGCGGCCGGTGATCATCACGACCAGCTCGTCGGTGGAGGCGCAGATCAGCGAGCCGACCACCATGACGGCGAGGGAGGCGAGCAGCATCCTGCGCTTGCCGTACAGGTCGCCGAGCCGCCCCATGATCGGCGTCGACACGGCGCCCGCGAGCAGGGTGGCGGTCATCACCCAGGTGGCGTCGGCCGGGGTGGTGTCCAGCAGGACCGGCAGGTCCTTGATGACCGGGACGAGCAGGGTCTGCATGACCGCGACGGTGATGCCGGCGAAGGCGAGGACGGGCACGATGGGTCCGGAGCGTGCCCGGCGCGGCCCGGACGGTTCCCCGGTGCGCCGTATCTGTTTCGTCCGTCGCATACGTGGGGCCTCCGGGCAGCGTCGATCACCCGGGCTCCCCCCAAGTGTGTGCATGGTGAACACTTCCCGGCGGCGTCCTATTCCGGCCCGGATCCGACGGTCTCCTGACCTTCCATCAGATTGAAACGTGTTCTACTCTTGCGCCGTTCCAGTGGCCCCGACCGGCGAGGACCCGCATGGGCATCGGCACAGGCACAGGCACAGGCACCCGCACCGGTACCGGCATCGGGATCACCGAGGAGCACCGCGCCCTGGCGCACTCCGTGCGGGGCTGGCTGGGCCGCGCCGCACCACCCGGCGAGGTGCGCAGGATCCTCGACGCGGGGAGCCCCGCCGCCCCCGGCGCGCGCCCGGCCCACTGGGAGGGGCTCGCCGCGCAGGGGCTCACCGGCATCCATCTGCCCGAGGCGTACGGAGGCGGCGGCGGGGGGCTCCTCGACCTCGCCGTCGTCCTGGAGGAGGCCGCGTACGCCTCGCTGCCCGGCCCCTACCTCGCGACCGCGCTCACCTCCGCGGTGCTGCGCCACGCGGTGGCCGCCGGGGCCGGGGCGTCGGTCGGCCCGCTCCGGGAGCTCGCCGCGGGAGACCGCACCGCCGCCGTCGCCCTCGCGCCCGGCACCCTCACCGCCACCCCGGCCGAGGGCGGCCACCGGCTCGACGGCACCGCCCCGCCCGTCCTGACCGCCCAGGCGGCCGACCTGCTCCTGCTGCCCGCCGCCACGCCCGACGGCGAGCGCTGGTTCCTCGTGGACGCCGGGGCCGAGGGGATCGCCGTGCGCCCGCACCGCAGCGTCGACCCGACCCGGCCCACCGCCGAGGTGCGCGCCGACGCCGTCCCCGTACCGGCACAGCGGGTGCTGCCCCTGGACTCCGCGCTCGTCCGCGACCTGGCCGCCGTCCTCCTCGCCGCCGACGCCTGCGGGAGCGCCGCCCGGAGCCTGGACACCGCCGTCGAACACGCCTCCTTACGCGAGCAGTTCGGGCGGCCCATCGGCGCGTTCCAGGCCGTCAAGCACCTCTGCGCCGACATGCTCGTCCGCCTCGAACAGGCCCGCGCCCTCACCTGGGACGCGGCCCGCGCCGCCGACGAGTCCGCCCGCGCCGCCGACGAATCCGCCCGCGCCGCCGAGGAGGGCGCCCACGCCGCCGAGGAGAGCGGCGGGGCGGGGCCCGGGGCGCTCGGGCTCACCGCGGCGCTCGCCGCCGCCACCGCGCCCGAGGCCGCGTACACCTGCGCCAAGGACGCCATCCAGATCCTCGGCGGCATCGGCTTCACCTGGGAGCACGACGCCCACCTCCAGCTGCGCCGGGCCGTCCTCGCCCGCCAGCTCCTCGGCGCCGCCGACGCGCACCGGCTGCGCGCCGTCCGCCTCGCCGAGGCCGGAGCCCGCCGCGAACTCGCCCTGGAACTGCCCGCCGAGGCCGCCGGCCACCGCGCCGACGCCCGCCCCCACCTCATTGCCGCCCGGGGCCTGGCGCCGGCCGAGGCCCGCCGCGCCCTCGCCGCCACCGGCTACGCCGCCCCGCACCTCCCCGCCCCGTACGGACTGGACGCGGGGCCCGTACGGCAACTGGCGATCCAGCAGGAGTCGAGGGAACAGGGCATCCGCCTCAGCGATCTGTCCATCGCCACCTGGGTGGTGCCGTCCCTCATCGCGTACGGAACCGAGGAGCAGCGGGAGCGCTATCTGCCGGCCACCCTGCGCGGCGACCTCCAGTGGTGCCAGCTCTTCTCGGAGCCCGAGGCCGGTTCCGACCTCGCCGCGCTGCGCACCCGGGCGGTACGGACCGACGAGGGGTGGCGGATCACCGGGCAGAAGGTCTGGACGAGCGCAGCCCGCACCGCCGACCACGGCATCCTGCTGGCCCGCACCGACCCGGACGCCCCCAAGCACCGCGGGCTCACCTACTTCCTGGTCGACATGAGGAACGCCGAGGGCATCGACATCCGCCCGCTCAAGGAGATCACCGGCGAGGCCCTCTTCAACGAGGTGTACTTCGACGACGTCCTGCTGCCCGCCGACGCCGTCGTCGGCGAGGTCGGCGGCGGCTGGCGGGTCGCCCGCAACACCCTGGGCAACGAACGCGTCCACATGGCCGACCAGATGACCTTCGACAGCGGGCTCGAAGCCCTGATCGCCCGCTCGGCCGGGCTGGACGGGGCGACCCGCACCCGGATCGGCGCGCTGGCCGCCGAGGCGCACGCGCTGGCCTGCGTCCACCTGCGCACCACCCTCCAGCAGGTCTCCGGCCGCGAACCGGGCGCCGGGGCCTCGGTCCGCAAGCTCGTCCAGACCCTCCACCAGCAGAAGGTCGCCGAACTCACCCTCGAACTCCTCGGCCCGGACGGCGCGGTGGACGAACCGGCGGCGGGGGAGCGGGCCCTCCACGGCTTCCTGATGTCCCGCTGCCTGACCATCGCGGGCGGCACCACCCAGATCCAGCTCAACGTCGTCGCCGAACGCATCCTCGGCCTCCCCCGGGACTGACCGCACGGACAACAAGAGGAGTCTGACCATGAAGGCCTACATCGTCGGCGTCGGCATGACCACGTTCGAGAAGCCCGAGACCCGTGACTGGCAGTACTGGGACATGGTCCGCGAGGCGGGCACCGCCGCCCTGGACGACGCGGGCGTCCGCTACGACCAGGTCGAACAGGTCCCCGTCGGCTACTGCTTCCAGGCCTCCACCGCCGGGCAGCGGGCCGTCTACGAACTGGGCCTGACCGGCGTCCCCGTCTACAACGTCAACAACAACTGCGCCACCGGCTCCACCGCCCTGATGCTGGCCCGGCAGTTCGTCGAGGGCGGCGGCAGCGACTGCGTCCTCGCCGTCGGCTTCGAGAAGATGGCCCGCGGCTCGCTGGGCGGCGGAGCGGACGCCGGCGGCGACTTCGCGGCCTCGCCCGTCGCCCGGCACTACGGGATCATGGCCGCCGCCCACGGCTTCGAGATGTCCCCGCCCACCGCCCAGATCTTCGGCAACGCGGCCCGTGAGCACATGGAGCGGTACGGGACGACGCCCGCGCAGCTCGCGGCGGTCGGGGCCAAGAACCACCGGCACTCCGTGAACAACCCGTACGCCCAGTTCCAGGACCCGTACACGGTCGAGGAGGTCCTCGCCGCCCGCACCGTCCACCGCCCCCTCACCAAACTCCAGTGCTCGCCCACCTCCGACGGGGCGGCGGCGGCCGTCGTCGTCTCCGAGCGGTTCGTCGAGCGGCACGGTCTGGGGGAGCGGGCGGTGGAGATCGCCGCCCAGGCCATGACCACCGACACCGGGGCCTCCTTCGCCTCCGGCAGCTGCATCGACGCGGTCGGGGCCCCGATGTCCAGGGCCGCCGCCCAGCAGGTCTACACCGCCTCCGGCCTCGGCCCGGACGATCTCGACGTCATCGAGCTGCACGACTGCTTCTCCGTCAACGAACTCCTCACCTACGAGGCGCTGGGCCTGTGCGGCGAGGGGGAGTCGGGCAAGCTCGTCGAGTCCGGGGCGACCACCTACGGCGGGCGGTGGGTCGTGAACCCGTCCGGCGGGCTCATCTCCAAGGGGCACCCACTGGGCGCCACCGGCATCGCCCAGGCCGCCGAGCTGACCTGGCAGCTGCGCGGCGAGGCCGGCGCCCGCCAGGTCCCCGGCGCACGGACCGCCCTCGCCCACAACATCGGCCTCGGCGGGGCGGCGGTGGTCACCCTGCTGCGGCGCGGCTGAGGCCGGGCCCCGTGCCCGGGGCCACTTCCCGGGGCCACTTCCCGGGGCCACTTCCCCCGGGCCCCGCACCGATCGTCAGCTCTCCCGCCCGGAGGGCCCGTCCTCCTCGCGGCCCTGCCTGCCCCGGTCGTCCCGGTCGTCCCGGTCGTCCTCGGCGTTCGTCGTACGGGCCGTGGCCGCGCGACGCAGATGGCGGTGGCGGGCCCCCGGCTGGTTGCCCAGCTCCTCGCCGACCATGACGCGCACCGCGTCGCGCACACCGTGCAGGCCCTCGCTGCGTCCCGGCCCGGCGCCGGGGTCGCTGCGCAGCTCCCGCAGCAGGGACCAGCACAGGAAGAGCATCACCACGACGAAGGGCAGGGCCACCAGGATCGTCGCGCTCTGCAGGGACTCCAGGCCGCCGGCCACCAGCAGCGCCGCCGCGACCGCCGCCATGAGGAGGCCCCAGGTGACGACCAGCCAGCGCCTCGGGTGCAGGGCGCCCCTGCTGGTCAGCGAACCCATGACCAGGGAGGCGGAGTCCGCGCTGGTGACGAAGTACATCATGATCAGGATCATCGCGACCCAGGCGGTCACCGTGCTGACCGGCAGGGCGTCGAGCATCGCGAACAGCGTCGCCTCCGTCCCCTCCTCCGACTTCTCGGCCATGTCGACGACGCCCGTCTCCGCGAGGCGGATGCCGGTCCCGCCGAGCACCACGAACCACAGGGCGGTCGCCCCGCTCGGCACGAGCAGCACGGCGAGCAGGAACTCGCGGATCGTGCGGCCCTTGGAGATCCGCGCGATGAAGGTGCCGACGAAGGGCGCCCAGGACAGCCACCAGGCCCAGTAGAAGATCGTCCAGGCGCCCAGCCAGCTCTGGTCGCCGAAGGCGCCGGTGCGCGAGGCCATGGGCAGGAGCTGGTCCAGATAGCCTCCGACCGAGGACGGCAGCACGTCCAGGAGGTAGACGGTCGGACCCGCGACGAAGACGAAGACCATGAGGGCCGCGGCCACGACGAGGTTGATCGAGCTGAGCCACTTCACCCCGCCGTGCAGGCCGGTGAAGGCGGAGACCACGAAGGCCGCGCTGAGCACGGCGATGACCACCAGCTCGACGCCGGTGCTCTGGTCGAGGCCCGCCGTCAGATCCAGCCCGATGGCGATCTGGAGAGCGCCGAGCCCCAGGCTCGTCGCGGTGCCGAAGACCGTGGCGAAGACGGCGAGCAGGTCCAGCACCTTGCCGAAGACGCCGTCCGCCCTGCGTTCGCCGATGAGGGGGACGAACACGGCGCTCAACCGGTTGCCCCGCCCCTTGCGGAAGCTCGCGTAGCCCAGTGCCAGGCCCACGATGCCGTAGATCGCCCACGGAGTCAGGGTCCAGTGGAAGAAGGAGTACTCCATGGCGGCGCTCGCGGCGCCCGCCGTCTGCGGCTCGGCCCCGCTGGAGGGCGGCGGGCTCAGGTAGTGCGCGACGGGCTCCCCGACGCCGTAGAAGATCAGCCCGATGCCCATGCCCGCGCTGAACATCATCGCGATCCACGAGAAGTCCGAGAACTCCGGCGGGGAGTCGTCCCTGCTGAGCCGGATCCGGCCGTAGCGGCTGAAGGCGATCACGAGGCACAGCACCAGGAAGACGTCGGCGGCGATGACGAAGAGCCACGCGAAGTTGTCGAGCACCCAGGGCAGGGCCGCGTCCGAGGTGCTCTCGAAGGTGTCCTTGCCGAGGGCCGCCCACAGGACGACCCCGATGACGCCCAGCGCCCCGATCGTCACCACGACCCGGTCCGGTGAGGAGTCCGTCCCGGGAGCCGCACCGGGATCCGCGGGGCCGGAGGAAGACCGGCCGGGGGGCAGGTGAGGGTTCTCCGTACTCATAGCGCACCACTATGCGGGGCGTATGGGGTGATATGGGGGATGTGCCGCGCCGACGGCCGGTGTCCGGCGGCCGGCGTCGGGGGAGTGGCTCCCGATATCTGATGTACGGCCCGTTCACCGCCTGGGACCATGACCTCCATGCCTGACGTCTCCGCGCCCGTCTCCGCCCCGCCGACCGCCTCCCGAATACGGCCCAGCACCTGGGCGGTCGTGCTCGCCGCCTGCACCGGCCAGTTCCTCGTCGTCCTCGACGTCTCCGTCGTCAACGTGGCCCTGCCCTCGATGCGGGCCGACCTGGGGCTGAGCGCGGGGGGCCTCCAGTGGGTCGTCAACGCCTACTCGATCGCGTTCGCCGGGTTCATGCTGCTGGGCGGGCGGGCCGCCGACATCTACGGGCGCAAGCTGATGTTCCTCGTCGGGCTCGGCGTCTTCACCGCCGCCTCCCTCGCGGGCGGCCTCGCCCAGGAGGGCTGGCAGCTCCTCGCCGCCCGCGCCGCACAGGGCCTCGGGGCCGCCGTGCTGGCTCCCGCCACCCTCACCATCCTCACCGCGGCCGTGCCCGAGGGGCCGGCCCGGACGAAGGCCATCGGCACCTGGATGGCGGTCGGCGCGGGCGGCGGCGCGGCCGGCGGGCTCATCGGCGGGTTCCTCACCGACGCCCTCTCCTGGCGCTGGGTCCTCCTGATCAACGTGCCCATCGGCGCGGTCGTCCTGGTCGCCGCCGCCCTGCGGATCACCGAGGGCCGCGCGGGCGACCGCCGCCGCATCGACTTCCTGGGCGCGGTCCTCGTCACCGCGGGCCTCGCCGCCGTCGCGTACGGCATCGTCCAGACCGAGGTCGAGGGCTGGGCGGCCGCCGCCACCCTCGTGCCGCTGCTCTCCGGAGTCGTGCTGCTGGCCGCCTTCGTGCTGGTCGAGGCGCGGACCGCCGTCCCGCTGATCCCGCTGCGCGTGTTCTCCGTACGGGCCGTGTCCTCGGCCAACGTGTCGATGCTGCTCATGGGGTCGGCCACCTTCTCCATGTGGTACTTCATGACCGTGTACGCCCAGAACGTCCTGGGCTACACGCCGTTGCGGGCCGGCCTCGCGATGATGCCGACCTCGGTCGCCGTGATCATCGGCTCCAAGCTCGCCCCCCGCCTCATGGTGCGCACCGGGGCGAAGAGCCTCGCCGTCGCCGGGGTCCTGATCACGGCCGCGGGCTTCGGCTGGCAGTCCACGATGGGCGTGGAGGGCTCCTACCTCACCGCCATCTGCCTGCCCGGCGTCCTGATGATGGCCGGGGCCGGTCTCGCCTCCACGCCGCTCGCCACGCTCGCCACCTCCGGCGCTGACCCGGGCGACGCCGGGCTCGTCTCCGGCCTGATCAACACCTCCCGCACCATGGGCGGCGCGCTGGGCCTCTCAGTGCTCTCCACGGTCGCCGCCGCGCGCACCGCGGGTTCCGGCGACGCGGCCGAGGTCACCGCCGGATACGCGCTGGCCTTCCGCACGGCGACCGGGGTCCTGCTGGCCGGGGTGGTCGTGATGCTGATCTGGCTGCCGAACCACCGCAGGCCCCGCCCTCCGGCGGACCTCCCGGTCGAGGCCCCGACCGCGGGATGACGCCGGGCGCCACGTCATCGGTCCTGCGCCCACTGCGATGATCTGACGACACGTCAGCAGTCTTCCCAACTTCCGCGGCCTGCGTTATACATGGGCCATCGGCTAGAACGCGTTCTAGAAGGGCGGGTCCTGCCGGTCACCGCACGACCTCGGTGCGGCCGGCGGTGCGGACGGCCGTGCCGAGGTCTTCCCGCCATCAGGGACCACCAGGACCACCAGGGACGACCAGGGGCCACAAGGACCACCAGGGACCGCACGGACCATCAGGCACCACCTAGGACCATCAAGGAGCTGCTCCGTCATGCCCATTGATGCCCGGGCGGCACTCGCCGCCGAACCCCGCCGAGCCGAGATCGGCTGGGACCACAAGGACGTCCAGCTCTACCACCTGGGTCTCGGCGCGGGCAGCCCCGCCACCGACCCCGACGAGCTGCGCTACACCCTGGAGTCCCGGCTCCAGGTCCTGCCGAGCTTCGCCACCGTCGCGGGCGCGGGCACCGCCGCCTTCGGCGGCATGGGGGCGCAGGGGATCGACGTGGACCTCGCCGCGGTCCTGCACGGCGGGCAGTCCGTCACCGTCCACCGCCCGATCCCGGTGACCGGCAGCGCCGTGCAGATCTCGAAGGTCGCGGCGGTGTACGACAAGGGCAAGGCCGCCGTCATCGTGCTGCGTACCGAAGCGAGCGACGGCGACGGCCCGCTGTGGACCAACGACGCCCAGATCTTCGTACGGGGGGAGGGCGGCTTCGGCGGCGAACGCGGCCCCTCCGACCGGCTCGCCCCGCCCGAGCGGGCCCCCGACCGCACGGTCGAGCGGGCCGTCCGCGAGGACCAGGCGCTGCTCTACCGCCTCTCGGGGGACTGGAATCCGCTCCACGCCGACCCGGCCTTCGCGAAGCTGGCCGGTTTCGACCGGCCGATCCTGCACGGGCTGTGCACGTACGGCATGACGCTGAAGGCGGTCACCGACACCCTGCTGGACGGCGACGTCTCCCGGATCACCGCCTACCGCACCCGTTTCGCCGGCGTGGTCTTCCCCGGCGAGACCCTCCGCGTCCGGATGTGGACCGGGGACGGCCGCGTCCAGGTGACGGTCGCCGCCGCCGAGCGGGACGACGCGCCGGTCCTCGCCGACACGGTCGTCGAGCACGCCTGACGCCGGACACGCCTGTCGTCGAGCAGGCGCCTGTCGTCGGACACGCCTGAGCTCAGCAGAACCCTGATGTAGATGACGATGTGAGGGGAGCCGCACCCATGCGCGCAGCCGTACTGCACGAGATCGGCCAGGAGAAGCTCGAAGTCCTCGACGACGTCGAGGCGGTGGGCTTCGGCCCGGGAAAGGTCAAGCTCCGCATCCGCGCCACCGGCCTCTGCCACTCGGACGTCTCCGCGATGAGCGGCGTCCTCCCGCAGCCCGCCCCCTTCATCCCCGGCCACGAGGGCGCGGGCGAGGTCGTCGACGTCGGGGACGGGGTGACCGGGCTGAGCGCCGGCGACCGGGTCCTCGTCTGCTGGCTGCCCGCCTGCGGGGACTGCCCTTCCTGCAAACGCGGTCAGACCCAGCTGTGCCTCGCCGGTTTCATGAACGCGGGCACGCCGAACTTCAAGCGCCCCGGCGGCGACGTCTTCGGCTTCGCGGGCACCGGAACCTTCACCGAGGAGGTCGTCGTCGGCGCGGGCTGCGCGGTGCCGATCCCCGACGACGTACCGTTCGAGATCGCCGCCCTGATCGGCTGCGGGGTCACCACCGGACTCGGCGCGGCCATCAACACGGCCAAGGTGGAGGCCGGTTCGTCGGTCGCGGTGATCGGCTGCGGCGGCGTCGGCATCTCCACGATCCAGGGCGCGCGGGTCCAGGGTGCTGCGCAGATCATCGCCGTCGACCCGGTCGCCTCCCGCCGCGAGGCCGCCCTGCGCTTCGGCGCGACGGAGGCCGTCGCCCCCGACGGGCTGGCCGACGCCAAGCAGCGGATCACCGGCGGCGAGGGCTTCGACTACGTCTTCGAGGTCGTCGGCAAGTCCGCCACCGCCCGCACCGCCTACGAGAACACCCGCCGCGGCGGCACCCTGTGCGTCGTCGGGGCCGGAGCCATGGACGACAACTTCCAGGTCAACATGTTCGAGCTGTTCTTCGACGAGAAGCGCATCCTGCCCTCCATGTACGGCGGCGGGGACGTCCTGCGCTCCTACGAACGGGCCATCGCGCTCTGGCGGGCGGGCCGCATCGACCTGGAGTCGATGATCACCCACCGGGTCCGGCTGGACGGGATCAACGACGCCCTGGACCAGATGCGCACGGGCGAGTCGCTGCGTACCTGCATCGAGCTGTGAACCCGCGTCGAGCTGTGAACCAGGACCCCGAACACCGACGTTGAGGAATCCGATGTCACTCCCCCTTCCGCTGGACGGACTGTCCGCGATCGTCACCGGCGCGGGCCGCGGCCTCGGCCGGGCCGAAGCCCTCGAACTGGCCCGCCTCGGCGCGGCGGTCGTCGTCAACGACTACGGGCAGCCCGGCCGCGACGGCTCCGGCGAGGCGTCCGCCGCCCCCGCCGAGGAGGTCGCCGCCGAGATCCGCGCGGCGGGCGGACGGGCCGTCGCCCACCTCGGCGACGTCTCCGACCACGAACAGGCCCGCGCACTCGTCGACCTGGCCACCACCACCTACGGCAGGCTCGACATCCTGGTCAACAACGCGGGCATCCTGCGCGACCGGATGATCTTCTCGATGACCGAGGAGGAATGGGACTCGGTGGTCCGCGTCCACCTCAAGGGCCACTTCAACACCACGCACTTCGCCGCCGCCCACTGGCGCGCCCGCTCCAAGGAGACCGGCGGGCCGGTCTACGGGCGGATCGTCAACACCTCGTCGGAGGCGTTCCTCGCGGGCTCGGCGGGCCAGCCCAACTACGCGGCGGCCAAGGGCGGCATCGTCGGCCTCACCACCTCCACCGCGCTCGCCCTCGCCAAGTACGGCGTCACCGCCAACGCCATCTGCCCGCGCGCCCGGACCCGGATGACCGAGGACGTGTTCGCGGGCTTCCAGGAACCGGCGGACGGCACCCTCGACCCGCTGGCGCCCGAGCACGTGTCCCCGCTCGTCGGCTATCTCGCCTCACCGGCGGCGGCCGGGGTCAACGGGCAACTGCTCGTCGTCCACGGAGGGATGGTCGCCGTCGTCGAACGGCCGCGGGTGGCGGCCCAGTTCGACGCGGTGAAGGAGACCTTCACCTTCGCGGAGCTGGACGGGCTGCTCACCCCGTACTACGCGGAACGGCCACCGAACGAGACGTTCGCCGCCGCCGAGGTCCTCGGCCTGAAGCGGCGGTAGCGGCGGTAGCAGGGGTAGCGGGGGTAGCCGGCGGTAGCGGGTGAGGGCGGCGCGCGGGAGGGCCCGGCCGGCTGTTCGCCGGACCGGGCCCTCCTGTCGTGCTGACGTGCGCCTGCCGGGCGGCTCTCAGGCCGCCCTGGACTCCTCGTCGGCGGGCCGACGGTGGCGACCGTGCGGCTGCGCCGACGTGTTCTCCGCCGACGCACCCCCTCGGTGCTTTCCGGAACCGCCGTTCCGGCGCCCTCGTCCGCCCCCGCCGGGCGCTGCTCGTTCGTGTCGATCCGTGCTTCGGACATGTGGGAAGTCACCCCGTTGAAATCGCTTACGTGTTGTCGCGCCTACCTGTGTCGTAGCCCCGCCGCCATCCGACGTGGTCACCGTCGGTACCCGCCCGATACGGCCGCGTAGCCCAGGATCCCGATCTTAATCAGATCGGGCGACTCGGTGCAGGGGTGCCTGCCCCAACGGAACAGGCTTACACACAGCAGGAGCGGAGACGGCGGCGGAAGGTCGCGTTCCGCCCTCCGTGTCACCCGGACGGCCGGTCTCGGAAGAGGGTTCCACGTCCTGCGGTGCGTCCAGCATCGCCACGCCGCAGGACGTCGCCCTGTTCGTGTACGGGAGACGCAGCAGCCCGTCCCGGCCCCAGTACCCGGCCCCAGGCGCCCAGCCCAGCGGGGCCGCGAACTGGTGCAGCCGGCGTCCCGCCGGACGCCAGACCCCCAGCCAGCTGCCCGCGGCCCCGTCGATCCGCAGCGCCACCGCGCAGCTCTCCGGCATCAGCATCTGGCCCGGCTGCACCGCGAACGGCGTCACCGCCGCGTCCGCGAGGCGCAGGCACTCCGGGAACCTGACCGGCAGACAGCTCCCCAGCACGCCCCAGCCGAGCCGGTCCCGGCCCGGGGCGTCCGAGCGGATCAGCAGCAGCCCGCTGTCGGCGTCCGCGAGCAGCAGCCGGTCGTCGCTGCCCGGCGCGATCTGGAGCAGCGGCGTCACCTCGCCCCCGCGCCCCAGGTCGACGGCGACCGCCTTGACCGGTCCACCGTCCGGCGCCCGCCGGTCCAGCGCCAGTATCCGGCCCGCCCGGTCCAGCCAGGCCCCGCCCGAACAGCGCCCGGGAATCCGCGCGACCTCCTCGGGCCCGAACGCCCCGCCCGCCACCAGCCAGAGCGACGTGTGGTGTTCGCCCGCCGACAGGGCGTAGACGCACCGGCCGTCCGGCGACGGCGGCAGCAGGGTCATCTCCGCGCTTTCGACCGCGCCCAGCAGGAGTTCGCCGGTCGCGGGCCCCGTCGGATAGAGCAGCGAGAACATCTGCCGCTCCGCGACCCGCCGCCGGATCAGCACCCGCCCGTCGGCGAGCGGCGCCACCTCGGAGTCCGGCTCCTCGGGCTGATCGAGGGGGAGGGGCACCGCGTACGGCTCGGGCCCGTCCAGCGTCCACCGCTCCGGGTACCAGGCGCGCGTGCCCGGCGGGCCGGGAGCCGCGGTGAGCCGCGCGGCGTAGGCCCCGTCCGCGGTGAGCGTGAAGCCGCCGGGAAGCGGCGCGTCAGCGGCCGGTGACGCGGGGCCGCCCGCGGCGGACGACGCCTGGGAGCCGTCCTGGCGCGCAGCGGATCCGGGCGGGCCGGGAGCGTCCGCACCGGCGGATCCCACCGGGTCGCCGGACCCCTTCGGTCCCGGTTCCGCTCCGTATTTCTCCAGGCCGGATTCCGCTCCGGACTCTCTCGGGTCGGGTTCCGTTCTGGATTCCGCTTCGGGTTCCGCTCCGGGGTCCGCCGTCGCGGCGGCCCCGGCGGATCCGCCCTCGATGGCACAGGCAGTCATGGACTCGTCACCTCCGGCTACGAAAGTTAGTTTTCGCACTTCCAGCCGAACAACACGAGCCACCTGACTTCACACATAAGGGTGGTGATGCCCGGATTCTCCTGAGCGGGAGGGGGTGCGTGTGCTGCTGAGGACGGCCGTGTCTAGGGTGAGGCGACCCTTACCGAGGGCCCGTGCCCCACGCACGTACGCGGACCATCTGGAGCAAGTGATGTCCCTTCGACCCCGCGGTACCGCCGCAGTCGCCCTGGCCGTGGCGGCCGCCCTCTCCCTTTCGGCCTGCGGGAGCGGTGACGGCGGGGACGGCGACGCGGCGAAGTCCGACGGCGGCGGCAAGAAGGCCGCCGCCGCCACGGGTGGCAAGGACTTCGCGGACGCGGCGAAGAAGACGGCGGCGTACGGCACCGACGCCGAGGCCGGCGAGTTCCCGCGTACGGTCACCCACGCCATGGGAAAGACCGAGATCGGGGCCGCGCCCAAGCGTGTGGTCGTGCTGGACGTCGGCGAGTTCGACAACGTCGTCTCGCTGGGCCTGAAGCCGGTCGGCTACGCGCCCAGCGAGGGCGACGCGGCCATCCCCTCCTACCTGGAGAAGGGCGCGGGCGCGCCGAAGAGCGTCGGCACGATCAACAGCCTCAACCTCGAAGCCATCGCGGGCCTCCAGCCGGACCTGATCCTCGGCAGCCAGCTCCGCGCCGCGGACAAGTACGACGAGCTGTCCAAGATCGCCCCCACCGTGTTCTCCATCCGTCCGGGCTTCACCTGGAAGGAGAACTACCTCCTCAACGCCCAGGCGCTGGACCGCACGGAGCAGGCCGGGTCGGCGCTCGCCGCGTACGAGGACAAGGCGAAGAAGCTCGGCGAGGACATCGGCCCGGACAAGCCGACCGTCTCGATGGTCCGCTACATGCCCGACCGCCTCCGCCTCTACGCCAGGGCCTCGTTCATCGGCACGATCCTCGAAGACGTCGGACTGCCCCGTCCGAAGAACCAGCAGATCGACGACCTCGCCGCCGAGATCAGCCCGGAGAGGATCGACGAGGCGGACGCCGACTGGATCTTCACCGGCGTCTACGGCGACCCGAAGGCGACCCAGCGCGACAGCGCCCGCTCCAACCCGCTGTGGAAGAACCTGAAGGCGGTCGAGGAGGGCCGGGCCAAGGACGTCTCCGACGAGACCTGGTACCTGGGCCTCGGCGTCACCTCGGCCGGCCTGGTCCTCGACGACCTCCGCGCGGACCTGGTGAAGTAGCCGGCCCGGCGCCGGCCCGGTGGAGTGATCTCCTCCGCGCCGGCCCGTGAAGTAACGATTCGTGTCCGGCCGCCGGTCCTGGCGTACAGGTCCGGCGGCCAGGGGCGACGGACCACCCCGGACAGGTAGCCTTTCCCCCGTGCCCCGTCTGTCTGAAGTCATCGCCGCCCTCGACGCCCTCTGGCCCCCCGAGCGGGCCGAGGGATGGGACGCGGTCGGGACGGTCTGCGGTGATCCGGAGGCGGAGATCGACCGGGTGCTGTTCGCCGTCGACCCGGTCCGCGAGATCGCCGACGAGGCCCTGGAGCTCGGCGCCCAGCTGATCGTCACCCACCACCCGCTCTATCTGCGCGGCACGACGACGGTCGCCGCCGACACCTTCAAGGGCCGGGTCGTCCACACCCTCATCAAGCACGGCATCGCGCTCCACGTCGCGCACACCAACGCCGACACCGCGGACCCCGGCGTCTCCGACGCCCTGGCCGGCGCCCTCGACCTGCGGATCACCGGGCCCCTCGTCCCGGACCCCACCGACCCGGAGGGCCGGCGCGGACTCGGCCGGATCTGCGAGCTGGACCACCCCGAGACCCTGGCCGCCTTCGCCGCCCGGGCCGCCGCCCGGCTCCCCGCCACCGCGCAGGGCATCCGGCTGGCCGGCGACCCGGAGTCGCTCGTGCGCACCGTCGCCGTCAGCGGCGGCTCCGGCGACAGCCTCTTCGACGCCGTGCGCGCCGCGGGCGTCGACGCCTTCCTCACCGCCGACCTGCGCCACCACCCGGCGTCCGAGGCCGTGCAGCACTCGCCGCTCGGCCTCGTCGACGCCGCGCACTGGGCCACCGAGTGGCCCTGGTGCGAGCAGGCGGCCGCCCAGCTCGACGCGCTTTCCGACCGCCACGGATGGGACCTGCGGGTCCATGTCTCGAAGCAGGTCACCGATCCCTGGACCACCCACCATTCCTCTGGAGCCCCCAACTGAACGCCGCGCCCGCCGACCAGATCCGACTTCTCGACGTCCAGGCCCTCGACCTCCGTCTCGCCCAGCTCTCCCACAAGCGCACCTCGCTGCCGGAGCACGCCGAGATCGAGCAGCTCAGCAGCGACCTCGCCCAGCTGCGTGACCTGCTGGTCGCCTCCACCACCGAGGAGAGCGACACCACCCGCGAGCAGACCAAGGCCGAGCAGGACGTCGACCAGGTGCGCCAGCGCGCCGTCCGCGACCAGCAGCGCCTGGACTCCGGCGCCGTCTCCTCGCCGAAGGACCTGGAGAGCCTCCAGCGCGAGATCGTCTCGCTCGCCAAGCGCCAGGGAGACCTGGAGGACGTCGTCCTGGAGATCATGGAGCGCCGTGAGGGCGCCCAGGAGCGGGTAGCCGAGCTGACCGAGCGGGTCGCCGCCGTCCAGGCCAAGGTCGACGACGCCACCGCCCGCCGCGACGCCGCGACCGCCGAGCTGGACGCCGAGGCCGCCACGGTGACGAAGGACCGCCAGGTCGTCGCCGAGGTCATCCCCGCCGACCTGCTGAAGCTGTACGACAAGCTCCGCGCCCAGCAGGGCGGGGTAGGCGCCGCCCGGCTCTACCAGCGCCGCTGCGAGGGCTGCCGGCTGGAGCTGAACATGGCCGAGGTGGGCGACGTGCGCGCCGCGTCCCCCGACACCGTCCTGCGCTGCGAGAACTGCCACCGCATCCTGGTCCGCACCTCGGAGTCGGGCCTGTAATGAGCGCCGCGCGTCAGGTGGTGGTCGAGGCGGACGGCGGCTCCCGGGGCAATCCGGGGCCCGCCGGCTACGGTGCGGTCGTCATCGACCCGGCCACCGGCGAACCTCTCGCCGAGGCCGCCGAGTACATCGGGGTCGCGACGAACAACGTCGCCGAGTACCGGGGGCTGATCGCCGGTCTGACGGCCGCGAAGGCACTGTTCCCGGACGCGGGCGACGCGCTGCGGGTCCACGTCCGGATGGACTCCAAGCTGGTCGTCGAGCAGATGTCGGGGCGCTGGAAGATCAAGCACCCCGACATGAAGCCGCTGGCGGCCCGCGCCGCCGCGGTCCTGCCGCCGTCCTCGGTGACGTACGAGTGGATCCCGCGCGCGCAGAACAAGCACGCGGACCGGCTCGCCAACGAGGCGATGGACGCGGGCCGCGACGGCAGGCAGTGGGAGGCGTCCGCCTCGACCGCCGCCCTGGACGCCCCGGCGCGCGGCACCGTGAGCACCCCGCCGCCCGCCCAGGGCCCGCCCGGCGACCAGGCCGCGGGCGCGGCCAGGGCCCGCGCGGCTCTCGCGGCCGCACGCGGAGAGGCCGCCCCCGCGGCGGACACCCTCTTCCCGGTGCCCGAGCCCGGGGTGCCGGACACCACGGTCCCCGCCGCGCCGGTCTCCGCACCGGCCCCCGGGCAGCCGGCGGCCGGATCCCCGCAGCAGCCGTCCGGGGCCCCGCAGGTCGGCTGGGGTTCGGCCCCCGACCTCGGCGCGCCCGCCACGCTCGTCCTGCTCCGGCACGGCGAGACCGCCCTCACGCCCGAGAAGCGGTTCTCCGGCAGCGGCGGCACCGACCCCGAACTCTCCGCCACCGGCCGGGGCCAGGCCGAGCGGGCCGCCGAGCACTTCGCGGCCCTGGGCACCGTCCAGGAGATCGTCAGCTCCCCGCTGCGCCGCTGCCGCGAGACCGCCGCGGCCGTCGCCGGACGCCTCGGCCTCGACGTCCGGATCGACGAGGGCCTGCGCGAGACGGACTTCGGCGCCTGGGAGGGCCTGACCTTCGGGGAGACGCGCGAGCGGTACGGGGAGGACCTCACCGCCTGGCTGGCCTCCCCGGACACCGCCCCGACCGGCGGCGGCGAGAGCTTCGCGGAGGTCGCCGAGCGGGTCGCGGCCGCCCGGGACCGGATCGTCGCCCGGTACGCGGGCCGCACGGTCCTGCTCGTCACCCACGTGACCCCGATCAAGACGCTCGTCCGGCTCGCCCTGGGAGCTCCGCCCGAGTCGCTGTTCAGGATGGAGCTGTCGGCCGCCTCGATCTCCACGATTGCCTACTACGCGGACGGCAACGCCTCCGTGCGCCTGCTCAACGACACCTCCCACCTGCGCTGACAGCGGGCCGCACATGGACTGGCCGACAGGTCTGCTCGGGTTCGCGGCCGGGCTGCTGATCTCCGTGGCCACCGCGCCGGTGGGCGTCTCCGGCGCGGTGTTCCTGCTGCCGGTCCAGATCAGCGTGCTCGGGGTGCCCAGCCCGGCGGTCACCCCCACCAACCTGCTGTACAACGTGGTGGCGGGCCCCGGTGCCCTGCTGCGGCACCACAGGGCCGGGACCCTGCGGGGGCCGTTGACCCGGCTGCTCGTCCTCGGCACCGTTCCCGGCGTCGTGGTCGGCGCGGTGATCCGGGTGTTCGCGGTGCCCGGCCCGACGGTGTTCCGGCTGCTGATCGCCGTCCTGCTGCTGCCGCTGGGCGGCTGGCTCTGCCTGCGGACCCTGCGGCGCGCCTCCGACCCGGCCCCCGGCCGGGAGCCCTCGGACCGCGCCGTCACCCGGCTGGCCATGGCGGTCGGCGTGGCCGGAGGGATCTACGGGATCGGCGGCGGATCGCTCCTCGGCCCGATCCTGGTGGGGCGCGGCATGCCGGTGGCGAAGGTCGCCCCGGCCGCGCTCGCCGCCACCTTCGTGACCTCGGCCGTGGGCGCGGGAACGTACGCGCTGCTGTCCCTGACCGCCACCGGCGACATCGCGCCGTACTGGTCCCTCGGCCTGGCCTGCGGGCTCGGCGGACTGTGCGGGGGCTACCTCGGCGCCCGCCTCCAGCCGCGCCTGCCGGAGACGGCGCTGCGACTCCTGCTGGGGGTGTTGGCCCTCGGCGTCGGCGGGCTGTACGCCGTTCAGCTGCTGCGCTGAGGGCGTCGCCCGCGCGGCCCGGCAGACGGTGGTTCGACGACAGGGTCTAACGGACGAGCGCCGCGGCCTCCGCTGCCAGGCGGGCCACCCGATCCCAGTCCTTCGCCGCGACCGCGTCGCCCGGGACCATCCAACTGCCGCCCACGCAGCCCACGTTGGGCAGCGCGAGGTACGACGGCGCGGAGGCGAGCGAGATGCCGCCGGTCGGGCAGAACCGGGCCTGGGGGAGCGGTGCCGACAGGGCCTTGAGATAGGCCGTGCCGCCCGCCGCCTCGGCCGGGAAGAACTTCATCTCCCGCACCCCGCGCTCCAGCAGGGCCACCACCTCGGAGGTGGTCGAGACGCCGGGCAGGAACGGCACCCCGGACGCCTTCATCGCCTCCAGCAGCGCGTCGGTCCACCCCGGGCTGACCAGGAACCGGGCCCCGGCGTCGACGGTGTCCCGCACGTGCTCGGGCGAGATCACGGTGCCCGCGCCGACCACCGCGCCCGGGACCTCTGCGGCGATGGCCCGGATCGACTCCAGTGCGGCGGGCGTCCGCAGGGTCACCTCGATCGCCGGGAGCCCGCCCGCCACCAGCGCCCGCGCCAACGGCACCGCGTCGGCCGCGTCGTGCAGGACGACGACGGGGACGACGGGCGCGAGGTCCAGCACGGAGGCGTCGGAAGGGGTGGCGGGCGCGGCAGAGGAGGTCATGGGGTCATCCTGCCGCGAGCAAGGCAATATCTGCAACGAGCGTTGCGGAGAATGCAACGGTGTCGCGGAGTCGGTCAGTGGATGTCCGTCACCACCACGTCCAAGGACCACGGCCGCCCGGCCCGCGCGGGGGCCTCGGCCTCCACCACGTACCCGAGGTCCCGCAACACCTCCACCAACCGCGCCGGGCCCTTCGGCCGCGCGCCCGCCACCAGCAGGTCGCGCACCAGCCGGCCCTTGGTCGCCTTGTTGAAGTGGCTGACCACGGACCGCTTCTCCACCCCGTCCACGATCTGCGCGTGCAGCACCCGCACGCTCGCCGTGCGCGAGGCCACCTCGCCCTTCGGCTTCCAGGCCGCCGTGTAGGCGGAGGACCGCAGATCCAGGACGAGCCCGTCCCCGGCGGCCTCGGGCAGCACGGTCTCCATCGGGGCACGCCAGTGCGCGCCGAGCGCGCCGAGGCCGGGCAGCTTCACGCCCATCGAGCAGCGGTACGGCGGAATCCGGTCGCCGATCCGGACCGCGCCCCACAGCCCGGAGAAGACCAGCAGCGACTTCGCCGCCCGCCGCCGGGCATCCGCCTCCAGCGAGGCCAGATCGAGGGCGTCGTACAGCACGCCGGTGTACAGCTCCCCGGCCGGACGGGTCCCGGCGGTGCGCAGCTCCGCGTTCTTGCCTACCTCGCCCGCGAGCCCCACGCTCAGGCCCAGCACCTCACGGGCCTTCTCCTCGTCCGCCTGGCACAGCTCGACCAGCTCGTCCAGTACCGCCGCTCGGGCCGGAGCGAGCCCCGGCAGCGACAGCGACTCCGGCTTCAGCGAAGCCCCGCGCCCCGAGGCGGCCTTTCCTTCGGAGGGCGGCAACAGCACGAGCACGGCGGTTCTCCTTCGTACGTACGGCGCAAGCGCGGACCGGTCGGCGTGCGGGCTCTCCGGGTCCCCGGCAAGGGTACGGGGACAGGGAGGCGGTCCCCGTACGGTGACGGCCGCGCCCCTCGTACGGTGACGGCCCGCGCCCCCGTGCGCGCGGGCCCGCGTGCGCCCCGGATGCCGCCCGCCACCGCCCGGCCTACGCTCGGGCCATGCCCCGCCGCCACCTGCGTATGACCGGTGCAGCCGACTGCTCGCTCGGGACCGCCCTGCGGGCGCTGCGCACCGAGCTCGGCCTGCCCGGCGCCTTCCCGCCCGAGGTGCTCGCGGAGGCGGCCGAGGCGGCGCGGGCCCCGGACCTGTCGGCCCACGAGGACGCCACGGACCTGCCCTTCCTCACCATCGACCCGCCCGCCTCCACGGACCTCGACCAGGCGATGCACCTGGAGCGCCGTCGGCACGGCTTCCGGGTGCACTACGCCATCGCGGACGTCGCCGCGTACGTCCGGCCGGGCGGCGCGCTCGACGCCGAGGCCCACCGCCGGGTCACCACCCTCTACTTCCCCGACGACCGCATCCCCCTCCACCCGCCGGTCCTCTCCGAGGGAGCCGCCAGCCTCCTCCCCGGCGAGACCCGCCCGGCCGCGCTGTGGCGGATCGACCTGGACGGCGACGGGCGGGCCGTCCACGCCGACGTGACCCGGGCCCTGGTCCGCAGCCGCGCGAAGCTCGACTACGCCGGCGTCCAGCACAGGATCGACGCGGGCACGGCCGAGGAACCCCTCACCCTGCTCCGGGACATCGGGCGGCTGCGCGAGAAACAGGAACGGGCCAGGGGCGGCATCTCGCTGAACGTCCCCGAACAGGAGATCGTCCAACGGGACGGCTCCTACGGCCTCGCCCACCGCGCCACGCTTCCCGCCGAGGGCTGGAACGCCCAGATCTCCCTGCTCACCGGCATGGCCGCCGCCCGCCTCATGGCCGACACGGGCACCGGCATCCTGCGCACCCTGCCGATCGCCCCGGACGGAGCCGTCGCCCGGCTGCGGCGCTCCGCCCACGCCCTGCGCGTCGACTGGCCGCACCACGTCCCGTACGCCGAGGTCGTCCGCTCGCTCGACCCGGCGCGGAGCAACCACGCGGCGTTTCTCCAGGAGTGCACCACCCTGCTGCGCGGCGCGGGCTACACCGCCTTCGACGACGGCGAACTCCCCGACCCCGCCGTGCACGCGGCGGTCGCCGACCTCTACACGCACTGCACCGCACCGCTGCGCCGCCTCGTCGACCGGTACGCGTCCGAACTCTGCCTGGCCGCGACCGCCGGGACGGAACCACCCGAGTGGGTACGGGAGGCGCTCCCCGCCCTCCCGAAGGAGATGGCCGAGGGGACCCGCCGCGCGGGCACCGTGGAGCGGGCCTGCGTCGACCTGGTCGAGGCGGCGTTGCTGGAGGGGCGCGTGGGCGAGCTCTTCGACGCGTACGTCGTCGACGTCCAGGACCGCGACCCGGCCGTCGGCACGGTCCACCTCCGGGACCCGGCGGTCGTCGGCCGGATCGAGGGAGGCACGGACCCACTGCCGCTGGGGGAGCGGCTGCGGGTCCGGCTCACCCGGGCGGGCCCGGCGTCGAAGACGGTGCTGTTCGCTCCGGCGTGAGGGGAGACGGTGGTGTCCGCTCCGGCGTGAGCGGGGAGGGCGCCGTACGGTCCTCCGTGTCCTGGGCGCCCTTCGTGAGCGCCGCGACCGCCGCCCGTGGGTCGTCGGCGTGGAAGCGGAGTGTCCGGGCGCTCCCGCGCCGGCCGAGCGGCCGCACGAACTCCACCGGCTCCGTCAGCTTCACGGTCACCGTCGTCTGGCTCCCCACCGCCAGATCGAGCGTCCCGTCCCCGCCCACCCGGACGAGCCCCCCGCCCGGGAAGCGCCGCTCCACCCGGGCGGCGGCGATCACGGCGGCGGGCGCCCGCAGGTCGAACAGGGCGCCGTAGCGCAGCCGCAGCGAACCGTCCGCCTCCACGAGATGCGGCCGGGTCACACAGGCCGCCTGGAGGGCGAGGACGATGACGATCCCGTACACGTCCACCACGAGCAGGATCGCGTGGACCAGCGGCCAGGGGATCACCAGCGCCAGCACCACGGTCTCCACGACCGAGACGAAGACGAACACCCACATGATCGCGGTCTGCGGTTCGGTGTACGAGAACGGCCGGGCCCCCGCCGGTATCCGGTGACGGCGGCGCACGACCCACAGCCCGAGACTGTGCAGCGCCCGGAGTTCGTGCACCACCAGCCGCCGCACGGCCACCGGCACCACGGCCCGCACCGCGGACCGCCCGGCCTCCCGGCGCGTCTCCCCGGCCCGCCGCCGCGCCGTGTACAGCGGCCACATCACGTACGCCTCCAGCGCCAGGACACCCACCACCAGCGCCTCGGCCACCAGCAGGACGGCACCGGGGATCCGGACCCCGGCCACCAGACAGACCGCCAGCGCGACCTCCCCGGGCAGCACCGCCCACATCGCGACCCGCGCCATCCGCAGGCCCACCGCCCTCCCCGTACTCACGCGTTCCTCCCCCGCACCCGCTCGGCCAGCGCCTCCATCACCCGGCCCACCACCGCGCGCTGCGCGGGCGGATAGTCGTCGAGCAGCACCCGCCCCATCCCCGTCGACGACGGCTCGCCCTCCGGGATCACCGCCAGCACCTCGTCCGGTACGGCGGCGACCAGCTCGGCCGCCAGCGGCGCGATGCGCGGGTCGTCCACCCCGGCCCCGGCCAGCTCGTCGAGCCGCTCGTACAGCGCGAGCACGCCCGGGTCCTCGGCCAGCGGCCGCAGCGCCGCGTACACCTCGGCCCCGGCGCCGTCGCCCGCCGCGTCCAGCAACGACAGATGCTCGCGGTCCTTCGCCGCGGCCGGGGACGTGGTGGCGGGCGCGTGCTCCAGCAGTGCGGCGAGGCCGGGGGAGAGCGGCCCGTCCGAGGTGGGCGGCGCCTCCAGGAGCGCGGCCAGCACCTGCCGCCGCTCGTGGATCTCCCGCTCCTGGCGCGCCAGATCGGCGTCCAGCTCCCCGAGCACCTCGGCCAGCTCCCGCCCCGCGTCGTCGGCGAGCACGTCCCGCACCTCGTCCAGGGAGAGCCCGATCTCCGTCAGCCGCCTGATCCTGGCCAGCAGCACGGCATCGCGGACGGTGTACGCCCGGTAGCCGTTGGCCTGCCGGGCGGGCTCGGGCAGGAGGCCGATGTGGTGGTAGTGCCGGACGGCCCGGGACGTGACTCCCACGAGCGCGGCGATCTCTCCGATACGCATGCGGCCAGTAGAAACGTTGACGCCGCGACAAGGTCAAGCACCGCCACCGGGCGCCTCCACCCGACCCGGGGTTACCTCCCGTATGCGCGGCCCGGCTAGTATGTGAGGCACGGCAGACGAGCCGGGCGGACGGCCGCGTGAGGATCCTTCGGGGTTCTCCCGAGGAACGTCCGGGCTCCACAGGGCAGGGTGGTGGCTAACGGCCACCCGGGGTGACCCGCGGGACAGTGCCACAGAGAACAGACCGCCCGGGACCTCGGTCCCGGGTAAGGGTGAAACGGTGGTGTAAGAGACCACCAGCGCCTGAGGTGACTCAGGCGGCTAGGTAAACCCCACCCGGAGCAAGGTCAAGAGGGGGCGCCCCAGAAATGGGACGGCCCTGCGTGAACGTTCGAGGGCTGCTCGCCCGAGTTCACGGGTAGACCGCACGAGGCCGGCAGCAATGCCGGCCCTAGATGGATGGCCGTCTCCCCGGCCGCCGCGAGGCGACCGGGAGACAGAACCCGGCGTACAGCCCGACTCGTCTGCCGCTTCACCCGGCCCCGGCCGCCGCGCACCCCGGCACGCTCGCGGAGGCCGCGCGTTATTCCACCTGCGCGGAAGACTCCCGGTGTGTTCTGATCACCGCTGACCGGGCGCCGGCCGGGACCGTCCGGCGCCGAGCCGACGGGGAAGCGGGTAGACAGGCCGATGAGCGTTACGCAGAGCACCGGAGCCGGTCCGGCGGAGCAGCGGGGCGTACGGCTGCGCCCGGCCACGGCGCAGGACGCCGAAGCCGTCACCCGGGTCTTCCTCGCCTCCCGGGCCGCCGCCATGCCGTATCTGCCCCGGGTCCACAGCGACGCGGACACCCTCGCGTGGATCACCCATGTCGTGCTGCCCACCAGCACCGGGGTGTGGGTGGCCGAGGAGGCGGGCGGGAGCGGGGAGCTGCTCGGGTTCGCCGTGCTCGCCGGGGACGACGAGCTGGACCACCTCTACCTGCGGCCCGACGTGCTGCGGCGGGGGATCGGGAGCAGGCTGCTGGCGGAGGTGCGCGGCGCGGCGAAGGGGGCCCTGGAGCTGTACGTGTTCCAGCGCAACGCCGACGCCCGCGCCTTCTACGAGCGGCACGGCTTCACCGCCGTCGCGTTCGACGACGGCGCCCGCAACGAGGAGAACGAGCCGGACGTGCTCTACCGCTGGGTCCCGGGGACCGCTGAGGCCCCCGGAGACCGTTGAGGCCCCGGGCGGTGGCGGGTCAGATGACCGGCGGCCGGCCCAGCCGGGTCATCTGCCACACCGTGGACCAGCGCATCGGGCGCCGCTCGCCGCACGGGGTCCGGACGCCTTCGGCGAAGCCGCCCGCCCAGGCGCGCAGGCCCTTCGGGTCGCGGGTGCGGGCGAGGGTGAGCAGGGTCCAGGTGCCGAGGTAGGCGGGGACCAGGGGGAGGGGCAGGTTGCGGCGGGCCAGCCAGACGCGGTTGCGGGCCGTCATCCGGTAGTAGACCGCGTGCCGGGCCGGGGATGTCTTCGGGTGCTGGAGCAGCAGCTCGGGCTCGTACAGCACCTTCCAGCCCGCGTCGAGCGCACGCCAGGCGAGGTCCGTCTCCTCGTGGGTGAAGAAGAACTCCGCCGGCCACAGGCCGGTCTCGGCCAGCATCTTCATGGAGAACGCGTGGCCGCCGCCGAGGAAGGCGGTGACCTCGCCGCCGCGCATCGGGTCGCCGGCGCGCAGCCGGGGCACGTGGCGGCGCTGTGTCTCGCCGTGCTCGTCGGCGATCCGGAAGCCGACGATGCCGAGCCGGTCGTCGGCGGCGAAGTGGTCCCGTACCCGGCGGAAGACGTCCTTGTCGACCAGCAGCCCGTCGTCGTCCAGCTCGATCACCACGTCCACGTCGCCGATCTCGGCGAGCCTGCGCAGTCCTTCGTTCCGTCCGCCCGGGCAGCCGAGGTTCTCCGGCAGCTCGATGGCGGTCACCCCGCCGTCGAGGTCCTCCAGGCCGGGGAACGCGGTGAAGTCCGGGAGCGCCGTCCCGTTGCCGATGATCACGAGCCGGGTGGGCCGGACGTCCTGCATGGCGACCGACGCCAGCAGCGCCTCGACCGCCTGCGGGCGGTCCCCCATGGTCACGATGGATACGCCGATGCGTGGTGCGGACAAGTTCGGTACTCCTGGGCTCGGCTGCCGTGCGGCTGCTGGTCGGCTGCGGTGCCCGCGATCGTAACGCCTCGGTGTTCAGTGTGCGGTTACCGCCCGGCCATCCACGGGCCCGTCGGTGTTCAGCAGGGCGTACACGCTCATGTCCCGCCGCCGGTCTCCCACCTGCTGCCAGCCGCGCAGCAGCCCCTCCCGCCGGAAGCCGACGTCCTCGGCGGTCCGGGCGGATGCGGTGTTCCACGGTTCGACGAAGAGCTGGAGGCGCTGGACGCCGAGGTCGCGCAGGGCCCACCCCGTCACCGTACGCAGTGCGGCGCGGGCGACGCCCTGGCCGCGTGCGGGGCCGGTGAGCCAGTAGCCGAGCGTGGCGCGGCCCTCGGGCAGGTCGCGGAGCCAGAGCCCGATCGCGCCGACCGGGCGCCGGTCCCGGGAGCGGACGATGGTGAACGGGTATCCGGCGCCGGTGGCCGCGCGCTCCCACTGCCCGCGCACGAACGCCTCGCCGGCCGCGTCCGAGTAGCGGGACGGGATCGTGGTGATGAGCGGGATGTACGGGTCGAGCGAGGCCTCGCGGATCAGCGGGAGGTCGCTCATCTCCCAGGGGCGCAGGACGAAGTCCGGTCCCGCGGACATGCTCGGAACGGTCAGCGGCTCGGGCTCGGGCATGTCCGTATCCTCCCGCTGTCGACGCTGTTCCGCCCCCGGAGCCCTGGCCCCGGGGGCGGTCCGGTCCCGGCCCCGGGGGCCGGTGAGCCGCCCCGTGCCCGGCTCACTCCTCAGCCGCTGCCGCCGTCCGGTTCCTCCCGGTCAGGAAGTACCCGGCGAGCAGGGCGCCGACCAGGACCAGGGCGGAGTTCACGAGGATGGCGGTGGAGACGCCGGACAGCACGGCTCCCGGCCCCGTCGCGGCCCCTGTCCGGGCGGTGACGATCGCGCTCATCACCGGGATGCCGAGGGCGATGCCGACCTGCTGGGTCATCGTCGCCAGTCCGGTGGCCCGCCCCTGCTCCTCGTCGGGCAGGCCCGAGGTGGCCGTGACCATGAAGCCGACGATCATCAGCATGTTGCCCACACCGCCGACGAAGGTGGCCGCCAGCAGGAGCCAGATCCAGGAGCCGGACGCGCCGAGCGCGACGAGGGAGAGCGTGGCGGCGGCCTGGACGGCCCCGCCCAGCACGATGGCGCGCCGGTTGCCGAACCGGCCCACCGCCCGGCCGCCGAGCATCCCGCCGACGACCGTGCCGACGCCCAGCACGCCGAACGCGAGGCCGGTGGCCAGCGCGGAGTAACCGAGGACCTCCTGGAGGTACAGGGTGAGCAGGAACACCAGCGAGGTCTCGGTGACGAAGGCGATCAGCCCGGCGGCGTTGCCCCAGACGACGCTCCGCCGCTTCAGGATGTGCATCGGGACGAGCGGTGCGGCGGCCCGCTGCTCGATCCGGACGAACGCGATCAGGAGGGCGGCGCCGGCGGCCAGGGAGGCCAGCGTGGTGGGGGCGGTCCAGCCGGTCTCGCCGGCCTGGGTGAGACCGAGGACGAGCAGCAGCAGCCCGCCGGTGACGGTGACCGCGCCGGGCACGTCCAGCCGGGGCCGCCGCTCCGGCCGGGAGTCGGCGATCACGGACGGGGCCAGGATCACGACCAGGGTCGCGACCGGTACGTTGATGAAGAAGGCCCAGCGCCAGGAGAGCAGGTCCGTCAGGAGGCCGCCGAGGATCGCCCCGGCGGTGAATCCGGCGGACATCAGGGCGCCGTTGAGCCCCAGCGCCCGTTCCCGCAGCGGCCCCTCCCTGAACGCGGTGGTCAGCAGCGCGAGTCCGGCCGGGGTGACGGCCGCGGTGGCCAGGCCCTGGAGCACGCGGGCGGTGAGGAGGACCTCGGGCGAGGTGGCGAGGCCGCCGAGCGCGGAGGAGAGGCCGAGGACGGCCATGCCGCCGATGAACAGGTTCTTGCGGCCGACGAGGTCGGCGACGCGTCCGAGGAGCAGGGTGAATCCGGCGGCGGCGAGCGCGAAGGACGTGGCGATCCACTGGAGGTGGGAGAGGGAGAAGCCGAGCCCTTCCCCGACGACGGGCAGTGCCACGTTCAGGATCGAGAAGTCCACCGCGATCATGAACTGGGAGCCGAGCAGCAGTGCCAGCACCAGTTTCTGGCGTCTCGTCATGCGGGGGCCGGCGGGGCGCGGGGCGGCGGTCGGTCCGGTGGGTGCGGGCGTGGGGGAGGGTGCGGGTGCGGTACGGGACATGGCAGGCGCCTTCCTGAGCGCGGAACGGCTTAACGGGTCTGTGGTTCCGTTAAGATGGGTGTCACCGTAGCAGGAGGGCTGCCGTTAATGGAACTGGAGACCCGTTATGACTTCTGAAGGCTCTGAAGGCGTCGTCGACGCCGACGGTGGGGAGCCCGGCACCGTGCGCCCCGGCGGTCGTACCGCCCGGGTGCGGGAGGCGGTGCTGCGCGCCGCCGGGGACGCGCTGGTCGAGCACGGCTTCGACGGGCTCGACCTGGCCGACGTCGCCCGGCGGGCCGAGGTCGGCAAGACGACCGTCTACCGGCGCTGGTCCGCGCCCGCCGGGCTGGTGGCCGATCTGCTCTCGGACATGGCGGAGCAGTCGCTGCCGCGCGCGGACACCGGGTCGCTGGCCGAGGACCTCCGGGCCAACGCCCGCCTCGTCGTCCGCACGCTGACCGATCCCCGGCAGGGCGCCCTCTTCGCGGCCGTCATCGCCGCCGCCACCTGCGATCCGCGGACCGCCGAGGCCCTGCACCGCTTCTACGCGGTGCGGATCGGGGAGTGGTCCGGCTGTGTCGAGGCGGCGGTCGACCGCGGCGAACTCCCCGCGGGCACGGACCCGGGCGAGGTGATCGCCGCGGTGTCGGCGCCCCTGTACTACCGGCTGCTGGCCAGCGGGGCGCCGCTGGACGAGGGGGCGGCTGACCGGGCCGCCGCCGCCGCGGTCGCCGCCGCGCGGGGCGGGGTGTACGTGCGGTGAGGGCGTGCGAGGCCCCAAGGGGTGTCCCGCGATTCCCGGCGGGCGCGCGACGGCAGCTACGGCACCGCGCCGCGTTGTCGGGACGTCCGCATAAGTCCAGTTTGCGGACGTCCCTCCGCCGTGCGATGCACCGCATCTGAGGCCGCGCGCCGATCCACCGGGAATCGCGGGACACCCCTTGGGCGGCGACCGGCTTCGTGGTGCCCGACGGCGCGTCGATAAAGTGCTGGAATGATATTCGGTAAAGCCGGGTTCGGGGGAGCCGTCGCCGACTTCGAGGCAGCGGTGACCGCCCAGGACGCCAAGCGCTCCGGTAAGGCGTTCGTCCGGTTGCAGGAGACCTTCGGGCGGGCCGGGGAGATGGAGCTGCTCGACGGCGGGCCCCGGCTCGCCGCCGTGCTGGAGCAGGTACCGCCCGGCCCCCGTGCCGTCGTCGCCGTGCTCGTCGGGGCCTGCGTCGAGCGCGGTGCGGACGCCGAGCGCTGTGCGCCGGGTGTGCTGGCCGGGCTGCGGTGGGCCCTGGAGCAGGCCCTGGTGTTCTGCGAGGTGTGGGCCGCGACCGGGGGCGGCGCGTTTCCCGTTCCGGACGGCGGCGAGCCGGGCCCGGAGCCGGTGGAACGGGTGGGCTCCGACGCGGCCATCGGCTGGTGGACCCTTCCCCAGTGGGAGATGGCCGCGGTCGCGATGCTGAACCACCCCGGCGTGCGGCGGACGACCGCCTTCCGGGGCGAGGCGCTGCGGCTGCTCGGCGCGGTGGAGCGGGCCTCCGGCACGGAGTTGAAGTCCCTCGCCTACGCCCTCCTCGTGCTGGACGACGAACCGCTCGTCGCCCTCCACCGGGCGAGCGGCACCGGCTACCTCCTGCGGCTCTCGGGCATCGGGGACAACTTCCAGCTGCACACCCTGCTCGCCGACGCGCTCATCGGCGGCGGCCATGTGGAGGGCCGTGCGCCGTCGCCGCAGGAGGCGGCCGTCTGCCGGGAGACCCCCGGTCAGGTGGACACCGTGGGCTCCTTCGACCTGGTGGCCCCGGACGGCGGACTCATCTGGAACGAGGGCGCTCCCGCCGACATCCCCGTCGTCGACGGCGTCCGGCTGCTGGTCCTGGACGAGCCGTCCTACCAGCGGTCCTGGCCCGCGGGCCGCTTCTTCCCCGGTATGCGCGGCGACGCCCTGCTGGAGCGCCCGCTCGACCCGGAGGAGACGGAGCGCTGGTACGCCCACGTCTCCCCGGCCAAGGACGCCACCGGCTGAACGTCACCTGTCCGCCCGTGGCCCGGATGGCGGTTCAGCGGATCCGGGCGCCCGTCCCGCTGACCCGGACCCGGGCGTCGCCCGCGCGCAGCTCGACGGTGAGCGTGCCGGGGCGCCCCAGGTCCGCGCCCTGGTGCAGCGTCAGCACGGCCGCGTCCGGTACGAGCCCCAGCTCCCGGGCGTACGCTCCGAAGGCCGCCGCCGCGGCGCCCGTCGCCGGGTCCTCGACGACCCCGCCCACCGGGAACGGGTCCCGGACGTGGAAGACCTCGGGCCCCTCGCGCCACACCAGTTGCAGCGTGGTCAGGTCGAGCCGGTGCATCAGCGCTTCGAGGCGCGCGAAGTCGTAGTCCAGGTCCGCCAGCCGCTCCCGGGTGGCGGCGGCCAGCACCAGGTGCCGGGCGCCCGCGTAGGCGACCCGGGGCGGCAGGGCCGGGTCGAGATCGGCGGCAGCCCAGTCCAGGGCCGCCAGCGCCTCCGCCAGGTCGGCGGCGGCGGTCTCCTCGACGCGCGGGGCCACGCTGGTGAGGGTGGCGCGGAGTTCGCCGCCCTCCCGTACGACGCTCACCGGCACCGGGCCCGCGGCCGTGGCGAACTCCAGCTCGCCCGGCCCGTCCCGTTCGGCCAGGGCGAGCGCCGTGGCGACCGTGGCGTGGCCGCAGAAGGGCACCTCGGCCTTCGGGCTGAAGTAGCGGATCGTGTAAGCGCCTTCGCCGGTCCGCTCCGTCAGGAACGCCGACTCGCTGTAGCCCAGATCCGCGGCGACGGCGAGCATCGCCTCCTCGTCCATTCCGGAGGCGTCCAGGACGACGCCGGCGGGGTTACCGCCCGCGGGGTCGGCGGAGAAGGCGGTGTAGCGCAGGACTGCGGGTGCGGGTGCGGGTGCGGGTTCGGGCGTCATGCAGGGGTCCAACCGTGCCGCCGACCCCGGCATTCCCGCTGCGGGGCTACGGCGGTACGGCGCCGCGGCGCTGGCTGCGCGCGGGAGGGCCGGTCGCGGCCCCCCGTTCCGCGACCGGCCCTCCCGGGGCGTGTCAGTGGCAGTTCTTGACGCCCTTGTTCGCCTGGGTGGACTTCTTCCAGGAGCAGGAGTCCTGGAGCTTCCCGTTCGGCTTGATCAGCCGGGCCTTGTCGCCGGTGTTGTTCCAGACGTACGAGCCCCGGTTCCAGTGCACGGTGCCCGCGACGTTCTTGCCCTTGCCGGTGCGGAGCTTGACCGTCTTGCCCGCGCCGATCGTGTAGCTGCCGAAGGTGTAGGTGTAGCCGGTCCTGTCCTTCACCGTGAAGCCCTTGAGCTGGACCTTCTTCTTGCTGTTGTTGTGGATGTCCACCCACTCGGCGTTCAGCGACTTCGTGGTCCGGTTGTCCTTGCCGGGACCGTCGTACTGCACGACCCCGAAGTGCAGTCCGCCCTGGTGGCGTGCCGCCGAGGCCGGCGCCGCCGTGGCGAGGAGCGAGCCGGCCAGTGCGGTGGCGGCGGCCAGGGCGATCGGCGCAGCGGTGCGTATGCGCATGTGGTGTTCCTTCTGTGTCGATCTGGTGAAGACGTAACAGCATGCGATCATACGGTCAGCACGCGCTTGCTCGGCCGGATGGGGGGAAATCCGCAAATTCGGCCATTCAATGGCCAGTTCGAGCGAATCTGATCAGATCCTGACCCGACCTCGCACCCGACCTCGCACCCGACCTCGCACTCGGTCTCGCACTCAGCCTCAGCCTCGTCCGACGTACGGCATGTTCGTCGCCAGGACCGTGGCGAACTGCACGTTCGCCTCCAGCGGCAGCTCCGCCATGTGCACCACCGTCCGCGCCACGTCGGCCGCCGCCATCACCGGCTCCGCCGCCGTCTCCCCGTTGGCCTGGAGGATCCCGGTCGACATCCGCTCGGTCATCTCGGTCGCCGCGTTGCCGATGTCGATCTGCCCGCAGGCGATCCGGTAGGGGCGGCCGTCCAGCGACAGCGACTTCGTCAGCCCGGTCATCGCGTGCTTCGTCGCGGTGTACGCGATCGAGTGCGGGCGCGGCGCGTGGGCGGAGATCGAGCCGTTGTTGATGATCCGGCCGCCCTGCGGGTCCTGCTCCTTCATCAGCCGGTACGCCGCCTGCGCGCACAGGAACGCGCCCGTCAGGTTCACGTCGACGACCGCCCGCCAGTCCTCGACGGCCAGGTCCTCCAGCGGCACGCCGCCGGGGCCGAACGTGCCCGCGTTGTTGAACAGGAGGTCCAACCGGCCGAACCGCTCCCGTACGGCGGTGAAGAGCGCGCCGACCTCGTCGGCGTCGGCCACGTCCGTGGTGACGCACAGCGCCTCGGTGTCCCCGGCGGCGGCCGCTGTCTCCGCCAGCGGCTCGGCCCGCCGCCCGGCGAGCGCGAGCGACCAGCCCGCGCTCGCGAGGGCGAGCGCGACGGCCCGCCCGATCCCTGATCCCGCCCCCGTGACGACGGCGACTTTCCGGTCGGTCTGCTCAGTGTTCATGGCCCGGCAGCGTACGGGACGGATCGGTGCACGGGGCACGCGGTGCTCATCGACCCGCCATGCGGATGTTGTGCACGCGACAACGGTGCGTCGTCACGTGCGGCTGCCATGGAGCCAGACAGCATCCGGGCTGAGGAGGGGCATATGACAGCCGCACAGACCATCATGACGCCCGATCAGAACACACGGGCGGCCGAGCTCCGCGCCGCCGCAGGGCTGCTCGAACCGGGCGTGGGACGCAGACGCTTCCTGACCGTCACCGGAGCCGCCGCCGCGCTCGCCTTCGCCGTGAACCTGCCCGCCGCCGGCACGGCGAGCGCCGCGGAATTCGACGCCCGCCGGATCACCGAGGACCCGTTCACCCTCGGCGTCGCCTCCGGCGACCCGCACCCGGCGTCCGTCCTCATCTGGACCCGGCTCGCACCCCGCCCCTACGAGCCGGGCGGGGGACTGCCGCGCGGCCGGGTGGAGGTGCGTTGGGAGGTGGCCCGCGACGAGCGCTTCCGCCGCGTCGAGCGGCGCGGATCGGCCACCGCGCACCCCGAGTTCGCCCACAGCGTCCGCGCCGAGGTCCAGGGCCTCGACTCCGGACGGGTCTACTACTACCGCTTCCGCACCGGCAGCTGGACCAGCCCGGTCGGCCGCACCCGCACCGCCCCGGCCCCCGGAGCCCGCAACAGCTCCCTGACCCTGGCCGCCGTCTCCTGCCAGGCGTACCACGACGGCTACTTCACCGCCCACCGCCACCTCGCCGCCGAGGACGTCGACGTCGTCCTCCACCTCGGTGACTACCTCTACGAGTACGCCGTCACCGCCACGGGCGGGGCCCGCAACTACACCGACCGCAGACTCCCCGCGCACTACAACCGCGAGACGGTCACCCTGGAGGACTACCGGCTGCGCTACGCCCTCTACAAGTCCGACCCGGACCTGCGCGCCGCCCACGCCGCCCACCCCTTCGTCGTCACCTGGGACGACCACGAGACCGAGAACAACTACGCGGGCGGCACTCCCGAGAACGACGTGCCGCCCGAGGAGTTCCTGCTGCGCCGGGCCGCCGCGTACCGCGCGTACTGGGAGAACCAGCCGCTGCGCACCCCGCAGCGCCCCACCGGGCCCGACATGCGGCTCTACCGCCGGCTGAAGTTCGGTCGGCTCGCCCAGTTCGACATCCTCGACACCCGCCAGTACCGCAGCGACCAGGCGTACGGCGACGGCTGGCGCACCCCCGGACCCGAGTCCGAGGACCCCGCGCGCACCATGACCGGGGCCGCCCAGGAACGCTGGCTGACCGACGGCTGGCGGGCCTCGAACGCCACCTGGAACGTCGTCCCGCAGCAGGTGACCTTCGCGCAGCGGCGCGATGTGCCCACCGACGCCTTCAAGCTGTCCATGGACTCCTGGGACGGCTACCCCGCCTCCCGGCAGCGGGTGCTCGCCGGGGCCGAGGCCGCCGGGGTGGAGAACCTCATGGTCCTCACCGGCGACGTCCACGTCTCCTACGCCTTCGACCTGAAGAAGGACTTCGACGACCCCGCCTCGCGCACCATCGGCACGGAGATCGTCACCACGTCCGTCAGCAGCGGCAAGGACGGCGCGGACCGGCCCGCCAACTGGGAGAACCAGACCCGCGCCAACCCGCACCTGAAGCACTACAACGGGCGGCGCGGCTACGCGCTCGTCACCCTCGGAACGAAGGAGGCCCGCGCCGACTTCCGTACGGTGGCGGCCGTCACGACCCCCGGCGCGCCCCTCACCACGGCGGCCTCCTTCGTCACCGAGGCCGGGAACCCGGGGCTCACGCCCGCGTAGGCCGAGGCGAGGCGCCCTTCGTTCGGATCGGGCCGGATTGGGCCGGGTCGGGGCCGGGTCCGGGCCGGAGGGCGCTCGCGGGCCCTCCCGAGCCCGGCGTGGTCCGAACGAGAGGCGCGGGCGACGGCGGGCGGTGGCCCGGTAGCGGGACGGGGCCGGGGCCGTCAGGCCGCGGGATTCTTCGACACCGGGACGCGGAACCGGCGAACGCGCGGATTCATGATCGCGAGCGCGATCAGGAGCACCACACAGGACACGCCTCCGGAAATCGCGGACAGGGAGGTCGATGTGGCACTCGCCACCACGCCGGCGCGGAAATTGCCGATCTCCGGTCCCGCCGCGCCGAGAACGTGCTCGACCGAACTGACCCGCCCCCGGTACGCGTCGGGAGTGGCCACCTGGACGATCGCTCCGCGGCAGATGACCGAGATCGTGTCCGCCGCACCCGCGACCGCCAGGAATCCCAGAACGAGCCACAGGTGGTGGGACAGCCCGAACCCGGTCAGCGCCGCCCCCCACGTGACCGAGGCGAGCAGCATGATGGCGCCCGCCCGCTCGGAGCGCACGACGGCTCCGGACAGTGCCCCGGCGAGCACCCCTCCGATGGCGAACGCCGAGAAGAACAGGCCGAGGTTCTCCGGATTCCCGCCGAAACGCTCGGCGTTGATCATCGGGAACAGGGCGATCGGCATGGCGGTCACCGTGGAGAAGACCTCGGACAGAAAGGCTCCGGTGAGCGCCCGATGCTGCGCGATGAACTGCCAGCCGGCCCACATCGAACGGAGCCCGGGCCGCTCGGAGGACCCCGGAGGCGCGAGCCGCGGCAACTGCCGGGCGCCGATCAGCACGGCGCCGAACGTCACCATGTCCAGCAGATAGCAGCCCTGCACCCCCGCGATGGCGACGACGAATCCGCCGGCCACGGGACCGACGAGCATCGCCACCTGGAAGCCGAAGTGGTTGAGGGCGACCCCCGCGGCCACCTGGTCGCTGTCCAGCAGCCGGGCGACGAACGTACGCCGGGCCGGGGCGCCCACCCCGGCGCAGGCCGCCTGGATCGCCACCGCGGCCAGCACGGGCCACAGCCGGCCGGGATGTGCGACCGCCTGGACCACCAGCAGCGCGGCGGCGACGGCCTGGCCGCACGAGGTCAGGAGTACGAGCCTCCTGCGGTCCATCGAATCCGCCAGCGTGCCACCGACGAGCCCGCCGAGGATCATCGGAACCGCCTGGGCGAGTCCGACGGCGCCCACCGCGATCCCGCTCCCCGAGGTCTCCCACACCTGGTAGTACACGGCGACCACGGTCAATTGGCTGCCGAATACGGAAAGAGTGCTGCCCAGCCAGAACCAGCGGAAAGCGGGACTCGACCGCAGCGGCCTGATATCGAGCAGTTTGGATAAAACAGGCATAACGCCTTCACCTGGCTTCGGGGTCGTGGGCTGCCGGGCCGTGCCGTGACGCCCCCGGCCCGCGGCAGCGCGGGACAGCCTCAGGGGGTGGGGACAGTCTCAGGCGCTGGGGCCGTCCTCAGGGGGTGTCCGCCGGATAGCGGACGCCCACGCGGTCCCGTACCGCGTCGAGCGTCCGCATCACCGCCAGCGAACCCTCCAGCGGGACGAGCGGGGACTCCAGTTCGCCGGCACGCACCGCCCGGGCCACCTCGACGGCCTCGTACTGCATGCCCGAGAGCCCGCGCGGCCCCGGTCCCGAGGCGATCGTCTCCGGCTCCGCGCCCGCCCGCCGCAGGACGAAGTGGTCCGGGTGGAAGAAGTCGCGCGGGATGTCGATCCGCCCGGCCGTGCCGATGACGGTGGCCGCCGTCGGGTGGTGGCCGACGATCGAGCACGAGAGCAGCGCGTTCGCGCCGGAGTCCCAGCCGAGCAGCATCCCCGTGTTCAGGTCGACGCCCTCCGGGGACAGCAGCGCGTCGGCCGCCACCCGGTCCGGCTCGCCCAGCAGCAGGTGTGCGAACGACACCGGGTAGACCCCGAGGTCCAGCAGCGCCCCGCCGCCCAGCTCCGGATCGCGCAGCCGGTGCCCGGGAGCGAAGTCGCCCGCGAAGCCGAAATCAGCCTGTACGGTACGGATCTCGCCGATCGCCCCGTCCCGGACCAGCTCCGTGAGCCGGCGGACCACCGGGTTGAGATAGGTCCACATGGCCTCCATCAGGAAGAGGCCGCGGTCCCGGGCCAGCGCCACCAGCTCCTCTGCCTCCCGGCTGTTCAGCGTGAACGCCTTCTCGCACAGCACGTGCTTTCCGGCCCGCAGCGCCAGCCCGGCCGCCGCGTGGTGCGCCGAGTGCGGGGTGGCCACGTACACCACGTCCACCTCGTCGTCGGCGACCAGCTCCGCCCAGCTGCCGTAGGCCCGCCCGATCCCGTGCCGCTCGGCGAACTCCCGCGCCGAGGCCTCCGTGCGCGAGGCCACCGCCACCACCTCGGCGTCGGGGAGCGCCTGCACGTCCGCCGTGAACCGCGCGGCTATGCCGCCCGTCGCCAGAACACCCCAGCGCACCGTCCCACCCATGCCCGCCACCCCAGTCCGCCCGAAAAAGGTATCGACCACTCCGGCCGAGCTGAGAGCATAGATGCGGATTCAACGATGTGGAGAAGAGAATGCCGGACAGCGGCGGCAGCCGGGCCCAGCGGGCACACATACCCACCACCGGGACCGGGACCGGGGCCGACGACCGGCAGATCCCGCACGGGGACGCGGGCGCCCTCTCCGTCGACCCGGCAGCCCCGCAGGTCACCGCCCCCGCCGGCCTTCCCGGCCCGGCGGCGAGGACCGCCCGGCGCACCGGCCTCCTGGTCACCATGGTCCTCGGCGGACTCACCGCGCTGCCGCCGCTGTCCATGGACATGTACCTCCCCGCGCTCCCCGCGGTCACCGACTCCCTGAGCGCCCCCGCCGCCACCATCCAGCTCACCCTGACCGCGTGCCTGGCCGGAATGGCCCTCGGCCAGCTCGTCGTCGGACCCATGAGCGACCGCTGGGGCCGCCGCAAGCCGCTGCTCCTCGGCATGGTCGTCTACGTCCTCGCCACCGCCATCTGCGCCCTGGCCCCCACCGCCGAACTCCTCATCGGCTTCCGCCTCCTCCAGGGGCTCGCGGGCGCGGCCGGCATCGTCATCGCGCGGGCCGTGGTGCGCGACCTCTACGACGGCGTGGAGATGGCCCGGTTCTTCTCCACGCTGATGCTGATCTCCGGCGTGGCCCCGGTCATCGCCCCGGTGATCGGCGGGCAGGTCCTGCGGATCACCGACTGGCGGGGCATCTTCGTCGTGCTGACCGCCGTCGGCATCGTGCTCACCCTGGTCGTCTGGAAATGGCTGCACGAGACGCTGCCGCCCGCCGACCGCCACACCGGCGGGGTCGCCGACGCCCTGCGCACCATGCGCGGGCTGCTCGCCGACCGGGTCTTCACCGGCTACATGGTCGCGGGCGGACTCGCCTTCGCCGTCCTGTTCGCGTACATCGCCGCCTCCCCGTTCGTCGTACAGGAGATCTACGGGGCCTCGCCCCAGACCTTCAGCCTCCTCTTCGGGATCAACTCGATCGGCCTGATCACCGTCGGGCAGATCAACGGCAAACTGCTCGTCGGCCGGATCAGCCTCGACAAGGTCCTCGGCTTCGGCCTCGCCGTGATCGTGCTGGCCGCCGTCGCTCTGCTGCTCATGACGTCCGGCGTCTTCGGCGAGGTCGGCCTCGTACCGGTCGCCGCCGGGCTCTTCGTGCTGATGTCGGCGATGGGCCTCGCGATGCCGAACACCAACGCCCAGGCCCTGATGCGCACCAAGCACGCGGCGGGCTCCGCCTCCGCGCTGCTCGGCACGTCCTCGTTCCTCATCGGCGCCGTCGCCTCCCCGCTGGTCGGCATCGCGGGGGAGGACACGGCCGTCCCGATGGCCGTGGTCCAGGTGGTGTGCGCGGTGGCGGCGGTGGCCTGCTTCCTGCTCCTGTGCCGCCCCTGGCAGCGCGCGGGCCGCGAGGCCGGCGGCCTCTGAGCCACCGCTGCCCGCCGCGCGCCCGGCGCCCGCCGCGGAATCAGCCGGTCCGCGGGTAGCCGATCAGATGCGTGCGGTCCTGCCGGTCGGTCCAGCGGAACACCCCGACCCCGGTGGTCTCCGTGCCCGGCAGCCGCGCGTTGCGCGACAGCCGCTCGGTGCTCCAGGTGGCGAAGTCCATCGAGACCGGGAACCCGCCGCCGGACAGCGCCTCCGAGGCGTCGCGCGCGTTCTCGGCCCCGTACGCGATGCCGTCGTCCGTCACCGTGGCCAGCGTCAGATGGGCGGCGCCGCCCTCGTCCTCGAAGCAGCGGCCCTGCTTCGCCTCCAGGTCGAAGGCCAGGTTCCCGGCGATCAGATAGTCGCCCGAGGGGGAGAGGACCGCCTGCGGGAAACGCCCCGGCTTTATGGCGGGCTTGTGGCACTCCACCGAGGTGAGGACCTCACCGGTCGCCGCGTCGTGCACCGCCCACAGCTCGTGCGTCGCCGCCCGCTTGGTCTTCTTCGCGGGCGCCCACTTCGCCAGCACCTGGTCGGAGGTCGTCGACGTCACCACACCGCTGCCCTTGTCGGCGCCCTTGGGCGCGACGTTCCGGCTGAACCAGCCGCCGCGCACCCAGAACTCCCGTGCTCCGCCCAGCAGCAGGCCCTCGGAGGTCTGACCGTGCACCTCGGTGAGCTGCTTGCAGGCCGTGCAGCCCTTGGGGTACTTCAGCTTGTCCGCGCTCAGTTCGGACACCTCGCCGGTGACCGGGTCGATCAGGGTGCTGTTCGCCTTCCCGTCGCTGATCACGATGTCCGGCCCGGTCGTGTGGACGCTCGGGGCCCCCGACCAGGGCACCTCGACGCGCTGCCGGTTCCCGTTCGTGACGTCGTACAGATCGAGCGCGAGGAAGGTGTTCGCCGGCGACAGCCCGTCGCCGACCTTCCCGTAGGACCAGGTCACGAAGAACTGCCGGTCGCCCTTGGCCACCGTGGCGAGCTTCGGGTAGTGCAGCGGATCCGGCAGCCGCCAGGCCTTGCCCCGCCAGCCCAGCTCGCCGGTGGCCGTGTCCACGGTGCGCACGCGGTAGCGGTTGTCCTTCGACCGCTCCAGATAGGCCAGCAGGCCCGTCGCGTGGGAGACGGCGACATCGGGGGAGGAGCCGATGATCTCCCAGCCCCGGTCCGTCGTGTACTGCGGCGGAACGGTCAGCCGGGTCACCGGCCCGGCGCTCGGCAGCACTGGCTTCGCCGTCCCGGTGGCCGCGCCGCTCTTCCGGTCGTCCTCGTCGGGGCTGCCGCCACAGGTGGCCAGCAGCAGGAGCAGGGCGAGAAAGACCACCCCGCCGACGAGCGTCAGCCGCACGATCTTCTGCCTCATGGCTCCCCTGCTGGACCATCTTGACCTGGTGCCGTCCACGCGCGGGCCAGCGTAGCAACAGGCCGACAGCGGTGTGGAGTTCGACGGATTCCCGTTCCGTACCGGTTACGTGAAGCCTTGGTGCGGAACCGGCACGGCCCCGTGCCGCCGCGCACGTCTCTCCGTACCCCCGGGGAAGCGGAATACGTCCGCCGGGTCGCCTCCGACCTACAATTCGGCGGTGAACGTCACCCTCCCCACCGCACAGTCCCTGCGCGCGGCGCTGGCCGGACTGCTCGACGGACTGCCGCCCAAGCAGGCCACGCAGGCCGTCGACCGGCTGATCGCCAGCTACCGGGGGGAGACCCCGACGGACGCCCCGATCCTGCGGGACCGCGCCGATGTCGCCGCGTACGCCGCGTACCGGATGCCCGCCACCTACGAAGCCGTACGGTCCGCCCTCGACGCCCTGGCCGGGGCCGCGCCCGACTGGACGCCCGCCACCCACACCGACGTCGGCGGCGGCACGGGAGCGGCGAGCTGGGCGGTGGCCGGGGTCTGGGAGGGCCCGGCCACGACCGTCCTGGACTGGGCCGAGCCGGCCCTCGCGCTCGGCCGTGAACTCGCCGAGGCGTCCGGCGTTCCGGGGCTCCGCGACGCCCGCTGGGAGAAGGCCCGGATCGGGGCGGCGCTGGAGCTGGCCCCGGCGGACCTGATCACCGTCAGCTATGTGCTCAAGGAGCTGACCGCCGGGGCCAGGACCGAACTCGTCGACGCGGCGGCGAAGGCCGGGCAGGCGGTGGTGATCGTGGAGCCCGGCACCCCCGACGGCTACGCCCGGATCATCGAGGCCCGCGACCGGCTGACCGACGCCGGGCTGAGCGTCGCGGCCCCCTGCCCGCACAGCGACGCCTGCCCGATCGCCCCCGGGGCCGACTGGTGCCACTTCTCGGCCCGGGTCAGCCGGTCCTCGCTGCACCGGCAGGTCAAGGGCGGCTCGCTGAGCCACGAGGACGAGAAGTTCGCCTACGTCGCCGCCACCCGCTTCCCCACCGCCCCGGCGCCCGCCCGGATCACCCGCAGGCCGCAGATCCGCAAGGGCCAGGTGCTGCTGGAGCTGTGCACCCGTGACGACGGACTGGCCCGCTCCACGGTCACCAAGCGCCACGGCGAGCTGTACCGGGCGGCCAGGGACGTCGCCTGGGGCGATCCCTGGCCGCCCGCCGGCGCTTAGGCCCGCAGCTCCTGGGTGCAGCACTTCACACTGCCGCCGCCCTTCAGCAGCTCGCCCAGGTCCATCGGGACCGGCTCGAACCCCCGGTCCCGCAGGGGGTCCAAGAGCCCCGTGGCCCCCTGCGGCAGCAGGACGTGGCGCCCGTCGCTGACCGAGTTGAGGCCGAACGCCGTCGCGTCCGCCTCCCGGGCGAGCAGCGCGTCCGGGAACAGTCGGCGCAGCACCGCCCGGCTGCCGGGGGAGAAGGCGTCCGGGTAGTACATGATCTCGTCGGCCGCCGCGTCCAGCACGCACAGCGCGGTGTCCAGGTGGTAGTAGCGCGGATCCACCAGATCGAGCCCGATGACCGGCACCCCGAAGAACTCCTGGGCCTCGGCGTGCGAGAGCGGGCTGGAGCGGAAGCCGCGCCCGGCCAGCAGGTAGGAGGCGGTGACGGCGAAGTCCCCCTCGCCCTCGTTGACGTGCTCCGGCTCATGGACCTCGGTGAAGCCGTGCTCCCGGAACCAGTCCCGGTGGGCCCCGGCCTCCTCGTACCGCTCCCGGTACGCGAACAGCGCGCCGAGCACCCGGCCGCCGATCACCGTGGCGCCGTTGGCGGCGAAGACCATGTCGGGCAGGTCGGGACGGGGAGCGAGCAGTTCGACGGTGTGGCCGAGCGTGCGGTAGCGGTCGCGCAGATCCTCCCACTGGGTCTGGGCCAGCGGCAGGTCGACGGGTTTGGACGGGTCCATCCACGGGTTGATGGAGTAGGTGACCCGGAAGTGCGCCGGGGCGCACATCAGGTAGCGACGAGGGGTGGCGTCACGGTTCAACTCGGGCTCCTCGCGAACGGCGGCCGGAGCCGCGGAACGGTGGGATGCGCACGGTCTGTGCGTGAGCCCATGGTGCGCCGTGCGCGCCGGATCCGCAGTCGATCGATCGGGTGGTTCATCGGACCGCCCGGTCACGGTCACCGCCCGGATGCCCACCGCCCGGATACCTCCATCCTCCAGAGGACGGCGGGACGGCGGCGAGACGATGGCGAGACAGCGGAAGGGTGTCGGCAGGGCGGGCGACCACAAGACGATACGTATCGGATTGTTCGGCGCTAGATTGGACACATGGCACCCACCAAGGCACCCGACTCCAGCCGCCGCAGCGACCGCTCCCGCCGGGCGATCCACGACGCCGCCCTCGCCCTCGTCGGAGAGGTGGGCTACCGGCGCACGACGATCGAGGGTATCGCCGCCCGCGCGGGTGTCGGCAAGCAGACCATCTACCGCTGGTGGCCCTCCAAGGCCGCCGTGCTGATGGACGCCTTCCTGGACCTGGCGGGCCGGTCCGCCGAGGAGGCCGGGGCGCAGCCCGGCGACGCCGCGCAGGGCATCCCCGACACCGGCGATCCGGCCGCCGACCTCAAGCTCGTCCTGCGGGCCACCGTCGACGAGCTGAACGACCCGGCACTGGAGGTCCCCACCCGCGCGCTGACCGCCGAGGGCATCGTCGACGCCAAGCTGGGCGCCGAATTCGTCGCGAAGCTGCTCGAACCGCAGCTCGCGCTGTACGTCACACGCCTGCGGGCCGCCCAGGAGGCCGGGCACCTGCGCGCCGACGCCGACCCCCGGATCGCCCTGGAGCTGCTCATCGGCCCGCTGATGCACCGCTGGCTGCTGCGGACCCTGCCGCTCACCCACGCCTACGCCGACGCGATCGTCGACTACGCCCTCGGCGGGCTCACCCCGCGACCCTGACCCGAGGAGCCGGCGGCAGACCTCGGGCCCCTCGGTAAGGGGTGGAGACGCCCGGTATGGGGTGACATCGGGCGTGATGGTGCTCACTCGGTGCGGTGGTACACGGCCCCGCCGGCGAACTCTGGCCACCCGAACCGCAGGATGGTGCGACGATGGACAGGCAACGCTGAGGTGAACTGCTGAGGTGAGGGGATAGATGGGCGCCGATTCCGGCCGTTTCCGCGGCACAGAGAGCAGGATCTCCCAGTGGCTGCGGCGACGTCCCAAAGCACCGGGGGCCGAGGCCGACGAGTCGGCCAGGGTCGCGCTGCTCCTGGCGGTCGCCGACGCGGGCATGCCCATCGCCCCCGCAGCCCACCCCCTCGGATACCGATGTTCGTGCGAACGCATCGGCTGTCCCACGCCCGCCCGACATCCCATCTCGTTCGCCTGGCAGACGCAGTCGACGACCGACCGCGCCCAGATCGAGCGCTGGGCCGGCAGCCAGCCGCTGGCCAACTTCATCACCGCGACCGGCATGATCCACGACGTGCTGGACGTGCCGCTCACCGCGGGCCGCAGCGCCCTGGAGCGCCTTCTCGACGCGGGCATCGACGTCGGCCCGGTCGCCCAGTCCGGCGAGGACCGGATGCTCTTCTTCACCGCCACCCGCGGTACCCCCGAGGACGAGGACGAGTGGTGGCCCTGCGAGCTGGACTGCCACCCCGAGACCATGGACGCCCACCCGGGCCTGCGCTGGCACTGCCGGGGCAGCTACGTCCTGCTGCCGCCCGCCCGGCTCCCCGGTGAGCTCGACGTCCACTGGGTGCGCGGCCCCGAGCACGAGCTGCCCGACCCGCTGACCCTGCTGGAGACGCTCACCGACGCCTGCGCGCGGTATGCGGGCAGCGCCGAGCAGAGCGAGCTGGACCACGACTCGATCGCCTGGCCGCTGAGCCGCTGAGCCGGCTGGGCCGGTGGCCCGCCGAGCAGCTGAGCCAGTGGTCCGGTGTGCGGCCCGCAGGGACGGGCGGCGGCGGACGCCGTCGCTCTGCCGGGCGGCGCGGCGGCCCGGGCCGCTGCCCGCCCGCTCGCCTACTCGCCCTTCGCCGCGACCAGGCCCGGCAGCCGGTTCAGCATCCGCACCTTGCCGCCGGAGCCGGAGCCCGACTCGGAGCCGGCCGCTCCCTCGCGCGCCGGGACGTGCACCAGCTGGCTGGAGATCCGCTCCTTGGTGAGGCTGCTGTTCACCTCGCCGGTGAGCAGCGCCTTCACATCCGCGGTGACGTCGGGCCGCAGCCCCTTCGCCGCGGTCTGCCGCTCGAAGTGCTTGCTGCTGAAGAAGACCAGCGCCCCGCCGTCCTCGGTGCGCAGCCCGAGCGGCGCGAACGCCGCACGCGTCAGCGGCTGGTCGACGTACTGGTACGAGAACCCCGCCCGCCGCGTGGTGCGGCGCGTCTCGCGCCAGCCCGAGGTCGACGTGGAGGGCGCGAACACGTCGGGGCTGCCGTTCTGCAGGTAGCCGGTGTACGAGGCGCTCAGCTCCTCGGGCGCCACGGCCAGGCCGTCGTCCCCGGGCCCCACCGGGATGGCGAACCCGTCCTCGTCGAGGGCGAACTCCGGTACCTGGGAGGACGGGACGACCGCGAGGTACGACGCCTTCCACAGCGCGTCGGGGCCCGACCGTACGAACACCACCAGCCAGCGGGTGTCCAGCCTCCCGCCGTCCTGGTCCCGGTTGGAGTCGGTGTCCGCGAGGAACCAGCGCGGCCAGCCCGCCTTCTTGGGGACGACGTACGTCGCGTCGTCCAGCACCAGCGGTTCGTGCGCTTTGTTGCCGTCGGGGTTGTACGTCTTCCGCGCCTTCAGTCCGGCCTGGTTGATCGCGCCGAGCGAACCCGTCACCCGGTCCGCGTCCAGCGCCGGATCGAACGCCTTGTCCGCCGCGTTGTAGGCGGCGGTGAAGTCCTTGAGCGCCTGTGCGGCCTCCGGCTTCTTCGCCCCGGGCAGCACTTCCAGCTCCCCGTGCACCGTCACACAGCCGCTCGCCGTCACGCACAGCACCGTCGCCGTCGCGAGCCCCGCCGTCAGCCGGCCCAGCCCAGGGTGTCTCGTCATCCGTTGCTTCTGCGCCTTCTGCATCCGTCGCCCGCACTGACCGTCGAAACCCTACCGGGGCGGCGGACGGCGTGCGGGCGGGGACCGGATACAGCGTCCACACCGTGACCCGGGGCCTGTCGTCGAACTGCCGTCTGCCAGAAGCTGCCCGGCAGACGGCAGTTCGACGACAGGGCCCGGCGGCCGAAGCCGCCTCAGGCCCCGCGCACCGGCACGATCAGCGGCCTGCCCGTACGGGGATGAGGGAAGACCTCCACCGGCTGCCGGTAGACCTCGCCGAGCAGCTCGCCGCTGAACACCTCGTCCGGCGGGCCCAGTTCCGCGATCCGCCCCTCGTGCAGGACGGCCGCCCGGTCCGCGTACGCCGCGGCGAGGCCGAGGTCGTGCAGCACGACCACCACCGCGTCCCCGGCGGCGGCCCGGTCCCGGCAGATCCGCAGCACCAGCTCCTGGTGGCGCAGGTCCAGGGCGGCGGTCGGCTCGTCGAGCAGCATCAGCGGGGCCCGCTGTGCCAGCACCCGGGCCAGCGCCACCCGGGCCTTCTCACCGCCCGACAGCGCGGAGAACGGGCGCCCCGCGAACCGCGTCACCTCGGTCGCGGCCATCGCAGCGGCCACCGCCGCGTCGTCCTCGTCCTCCCGCTCCGTACCGGCCCAGGGCGCCCGCCCCATCCGGACGACGTCCTCCACCGGGAACGGGAAGGACAGCGCGGCGGACTGCGGCAGCACCGAGCGGCGCAGCGCCAGTTCGGGCGCGGACCACGCGGTGGCCGGGCGGCCGTCGATCCGCACCTCGCCGCTCCCGGCGGGCAGATCGGCGGCCAGCGCCGCCAGCAGCGTCGACTTGCCCGCGCCGTTCGGCCCGACCAGGGCGACCACCTCGCCCGCGTGGGCGGTCAGACCGACGGAGTCCAGCACCTGCCGCTGCCCGAGCCGGACCGAGAGCCCGACCGCCTCGACGGCGGGGGAGCCGGGGGCCACGGGCGAGGGCAGCTCCCGGGGGCGTACCGCGAACAGGTCTCTCAGCGTCCTCATGCCCAACCACCTTGCTTACGACGGGTCCTGCGCAGCAGCCAGAAGAAGAACGGGCTGCCGAAGAGCGCGGTCAGCACCCCGAGCGGCAGCTCGGCGGGGGCCGCGACCGTACGGGCCGCGAGGTCGCCCGCCACCAGGACCAGGGCGCCGCCGAGCGCGGAGCCCGGGACGAGGAAGCGGTGGCCGGGGCCGTTCGCCATCCGCAGCAGATGCGGGACGAGCAGCCCGACGAAGGAGATGATCCCGGCGACGGCGACCGCGGCGGCCGTCAGCAGCGCCACCACCAGCACCAGCACGATCCGCAGCCGTTCCACGTCCACGCCCAGGTGCCGGGCGGGCCGCTCGCCGAGGGCCAGCAGGTCCAGCTTGCGGGAGTAGAACGGGGCGATGAGGAGCCCCGCGAGCGCGCACGGCAGCACGGCGAGCACCTTGGGCCAGGTGGCCTGGGAGAGCGAACCGAGCTGCCAGAAGGTGATCTGGGTGATCTGCGCGTTGTCCGCGAAGAAGATGAACAGGCCGATCAGCGCGCCCGCGAACGCGTTGACGGCGATACCGGTGAGGATCAGCGTCACCACTTCGGTCCGGCCGCCGGACCGCGAGAGCGTGTAGACGAGCAGCACCGTGATCAGGCCGGCGACGAACGCGCAGACGGTGATGGTCCAGTTGCCGAAGAAGCTCAGGCCGAGCGCGATCGAGGCGACCGCGCCCACGGCCGCGCCCGCCGAGATGCCGATCACGCCGGGCTCGGCGAGCGGGTTGCCGAACACGCCCTGCATCAGCGCGCCCGCGCAGCCGAGGGACGCGCCGACGAGCAGGGCGAGGGCGACCCGGGGGAGCCGTACGTTCCACAGGACGCTCTCGCCGACCCGGTCCAACTCCTGGCCGCCGAGCCCGATCCGGTGCTGCACGGAGGACAGCACGTCGCCGAGCGGGATGGAGTACGCGCCGATCGCCGCGGACAGCAGACAGCCTGCGAGCAGGGCGAGGGAGAGCACGGCGGTGAGCACGAAGGCCCTGCTCCGGGGGGACCGGGGAGCGGCGACGCCGTCCGCTCCCTCGCCCGGGGACTTCGGACCGGTCCCCGTGCGTTCCTCGTACGCGGTGGTCACTGGCCCGTGCCGCCCTTCGCGTACAGCTGCTCGACGATCTCGGCGAGCACCCGGTCGGTGCGCGGCCCGTAGTTGAGCAGCACCCCGTCGTCGACGGTGACGATCCGGCGGTCCATCCCGGCCGGGGTCTCCGCGATGCCGGGGATCTTCACCAGACCGTCCATGCCGCCGACCGACTCGTACCCCTTGGTCATCAGGAGGATCGCGTCCGGCGCGGCCTTGGCGAGCGCCTCGCTGGTGATGGCGGTGAAGTCCTTGTCCAGCCCCGACTCCTTGCCGGCGTCGACCGCGCCCGCCGCCTCCAGCAGCGAACCGGCCCCGGACTCCGCGCCGCCCAGCAGATAGACGGAGGCCGAGCCGCGCAGGTAGAGGAAGGCGACCCGGGGCTTCTTGCCGCCCTTGTGGTCCGGGATGGACTTGCTGACGGCGGCGATCCGGGACTCGGTCCGCTCCTTGAGCTCCGTTCCGGCGGACGGTACGCCGAGGGCCTCGGCGACGGTGTCGATGCGGCGGCCGACGTCGGCGAGCTCCTTGGCGGGCTCGACGACGAGGAGCGGGATGCCCGCGTCGCGGATCTGGTCGATCGCCTCGGCCGGTCCGGTGGTGGTGTCGGCGAGGACGACCGTCGGCTTCAGCGAGAGCACGCTCTCCGCCGAGACGTCATGGGCACGGGTCACCACCGGGAGCTTCTCGGCCTGTTCGAAGGTGGCGGTGATGTCCCGGGCGACCACCTGCTCGCCGAGACCGAGGGTGAAGACGATCTCGCTCAGCGACCCGGTCAGCGGCACGATCCGGTCGGTGGAACCGATCGTGACCTCCGTGCCGTCCGCCGAGTCGACCGTCACCGGCAGCTTCGGCGCGGGCGGGGAGGCCAGCGGCTCGACCCGGTCGGCGTCGGCGGTCTTCGCGACGGTCTTCGGCGCCGAGTCGCCGCTTCCGCCTCCGCCGCAGCCGGTCAGGAGCAGGGCGAGGGCGACAGTGGCGGTGAGGGCGGCGGCCGCCCTGCCCCGGGCCGGGCGACGGCGCGGAGCCCGTCCGGAGTCCGGGCCCTCGGAGCCCTCGGGGCTCCTCGTGGCGAAGGCCTGCGAGATGTGCACGGGGCACCGTCCTGTCGTTCTGCGGCGTGCGGTGGGCCGTTCGCCGGTAACGGCGTGACCGGAGGGGGTTCCGGCCCGGGCTGGCAATACCTTAGGTTAGCCTTACCTGAGCATCCAGTCCTCGGAGGGGTCCTCATGCCGTCGTCCAGATCCACCCGCGCGCTCGCCGTCGCGCTCCTCGCGGTACTGCTGGGAGCCCTGCTCCCCGCCGCCACCGCGCAAGCCGCCGGCCGTACGGTGCAGGGCGGCCGACTGGACTGGGGCATCAAGTCCTCCTTCCAGAGCTATGTCACCGGACCCATCGCGAGCGGCAGTTGGAGCCTCACCGGCGGTGCCGCGACGGTCGGCGGCAGCCAGTTCCGCTTCCACTCGGCGACCGGCTCCTACGACCCGGACACCGGAGCGCTCACCTCCGGCTTCTCCGGCGGCGTGCACTTCACCGGTCACCGGAAGCCCGACGGCAGCAACGAGCTGGACCTCACGATCAGCCGCCCCACCGTCCGGATCAGCGGCGGCAGCGGCACGCTCCACGCGGACATGGTCAGCAAGGAGCGGGGGACCGGAAAGGTCTCCAACCGCTCCCAGGTGCCGCTGGCCTCGCTCGACCTCGGCGGGATCGACATGAAGGGCGGTTCCACCCCCATCGCCCTCACCAACGTCCCCGCCACGCTGACCTCCCAGGGCGCCTCCGCCTTCGCGGGCTACTACACCGCGGGCACCCCGCTCGACCCGATCAGCCTCTCCGTCGACACCCGGGGCGCGGCCGCCGAGCCGAAGCCGTCCGCCCCGGAGAAGAAGAAGGACGAGGACGAGAAGGAGAAGGCGGAGAAGAAGGACCGGGAGAAGGCGGGCCGCTTCGAGGACGCCGCCGTCGACTGGGGCGTACGCCGCACCTTCCGCGAGTACGTCACCGGCTCCATCGGCCAGGGCAAGTGGACGCTCGCCGACGGCGCCCAGGACGGCGGGGCCCTGTTCCGCTTCCCGCAGGGCAAGGGGACGTACGACGCGAAGAAGCAGACGCTGGACGCGGACTTCAGCGGCAGCATCCGCTTCACCGGCGCACACGACCTCGACCTCAAGTTCGCCGGCGTCACCGTCGCCGTCACCAAGGGCGAGGGCACGCTGTCGGCGGACGTCACCAGCGAGGGCGCCACCCGCGAGGACGTGCCCCTCATCACCTTCCCCGCGAAGGACCTCGCGCCGAAGGAAGGCCTCGCCGTCCTCACCGAGGTTCCCGCCACCCTCACCGCCGACGGCGCCAAGGCCTTCGGCTCCATGTACAGGGCGGGGACCGCGATGGACCCGGTCTCGCTCGCCGTGGCCGTCGACGAGAAGGCCCAACTGCCCGCGCTGCCGGACCTCGGCAGCGAGCCGACGGCGGCCGCCGAGCCCACGAAGAAGGCCGTCGAGGAGCCCTCCGCCGCACCGGCGGCCGCCTCCTCCGACTCCGGTCCGGGCGTCGGCGCCTGGGCAGTCGTCGGCGGCGGTGTGCTGCTGCTCGTCGCCGCCGGGGCCTTCTTCGGCCTGCGCCGCCGCGGGGCCGCGCGGAGTGCCGACGCCACCACGGGCTCCGACGCCCCCAAGACCTCCTGACCGGGCACCCATGAACGCCTTATGGGTCGTCACGCCCTCCCCCGACTTCTCTCTTCCCCCTCCCTCCGTTCCGCAAGGAGACCCACCGACATGGCAGCAACCCGCCGCCCCATAACGCTCGCCGCGGCCGTCGCCACGGCCGCCGTCCTGGGCGCGACCTTCGCCCTTCCCGCCCTCGCCGCCGACAACGCCTCCGAGGCCGCGCCCACGGCCGCCCCGAAGCTGGACCTGGTGGACGGCACGCTGGACTGGGGCATCCACGCGGACTTCCGCAGGTACGTGGCCGGTCCCATCGCGCACGGGAAGATCACGGTCACGGACGGCGCCCAGCAGGCCGCCGACAACGGTGTGTTCACCTTCACCGGCGGCACGGGCACCTACGACACCGGGACGCACGCGTCCGCGACCGCGTTCAAGGGCGGCGTCCGGTTCGAGGGCCACGAGGGCGTCCTCGACGTCGAGCTCAGCGACATCAAGGTCGGCACGGGCCGCGAGACCGGCACCATCACCGCCGACTTCAGCAGCAAGAAGATGGACGGCAGCGTCGTCACCAAGGACGACGCCCCCATCGCCGCGCTCGACATGACGGCCGCCAAGCGGGGCGGCGGCGCGGGCGGTGCGATGGTCTTCTCCGCCATCCCCGCCAAGCTGACCGCCGACGGCGTGGACGCCTTCGGCGGCTTCTACAAGGAGGGCTCCGCGCTCGACGCGGCGACCCTGACGGTCAAGACCGGCGCGCCCGGCCCGGACCCGTCGAAGGACCCGAGCAAGGACCCGAGCGACGACCCGTCCAAGGACCCGGGCAAGGACCCGGGCAAGGACCCGTCGGAGAACCCCGACAAGGACCCGGGCGAGGACCCCTCCAAGAACCCGGGCGAAGACCCTTCCAAGGAGCCGTCGAAGGAGCCGGTGACCGGCCCGTCGCCGTCCGCCTCCGAGACCGCCGCGCCCGTCAGCGGCCCGGTCGTCGACGGCACTCTGAACTGGGGCGTCAAGGAGCGGTTCCGCTCCTACGTGGTCGGCCCGATCGCGCACGGCAAGGTCGAGACCAGCGAGGGCGCCACCGCCACCGCCGCCGGCGACAGCTACCGGTTCGGCAGTGCCACCGGCGTCCTCGACGCCGACAAGAACACGCTGAACGCCGCTTTCAAGGGCAAGGTGCGCTTCCTCGGCCACGAGACCAAGGGCGAGTACGTCCTCGACCTGTCCCTCAGCAATCTGAAGGTCGACATCGAGGGCACCTCCGGCACGCTCCTCGCCGACGTCTCCTCCAAGGACCAGAAGACCGGCAAGGTCAGCAGGTTCACCGGCCTCTCCCTGGCCGGCCTGAAGGTGCCCGACGGCGCGCTCGCCGCCAAGGGCGGCATCGTGAACCTCAAGAAGATTCCGGCGACGCTCACCACGGACGGCGCCAAGGCCTTCGGCGGCTTCTACAAGAAGGGCGATGACCTCGACGCCCTGAACGTCGCGGTCTCCCTCGACAAGGACGCCCACATCCCGGCCGACTCCACGGGCGGCTCCGGCTCCACCACCGGCGGTTCGGGCTCCACCGGCGGCTCCACGGCGGGCGGCTCCACGGCGGGCGGCTCCACCACCGGCGGCGGCACGGTCGGCGGCTCCACCGGCGGCACGGTCGGCGGCTCCACCGGCGGCACGGTCGGCGGCTCCGGCGCCCTGGCCGCCACCGGCTCCGACGTCCCGACCGGCGCCCTCATCGCCGCCTCCGGCGTCGTCGTGGCGGCCGGAGCGGGCATCGTGATCGCGGCGCGCCGTCGTCGTGACGTCACCGCCTGATCCACCTCGCACCACCTGAACGGGCCCGGGGCCGTACCGGAAGCTCACCGCTTCCCGGTACGGCCCCGCCGCCGTACCGCCGACTCCCGCCCCGTCGCCCGGCAGTGCTTGAATGCCCCCGTGAGCGACTACGACGTACCCCGGGGCATCGACGTCCTGCGGGTGTTCTGCGGACCCGACGGCCGGCACGGCAACGCCCTCGGCGTCGTACGCGACGGACGCGACCACCCCGACGAGGCCTCCCGGCAACTGCTGGCCCAGCGGCTCGGCTTCAGCGAGACCGTGTTCGTCGACGACCCGGAGCGCGGGCGGGTGGACATCCACGCACCCGGCCTCCGGCTGCCGTTCGCCGGGCACCCGCTGGTGGGCGCCGCCTGGCTGCTGGACCTGGAGGTCCTGGAGCTGGAGGTCGGGGACGTGTTCGCGCGCCAGGACGGGGAGTTCACCTGGATCACCGCCCGCCCCGAGTGGGTCCCGCCGCGCACGTTCCAGCGGTACGCGAGCGCCGCCGAGGTCGACGCGCTGCCGGCCCCGCCGCCCGGTGAGGGGTGGCTCTACGCCTGGGCGTGGGAGGACGAGGCGGCGGGAAGGGTGCGCGCACGGGCCTTCCCGAGGCGCGGGAAGGCGATCGTCGAGGACGAGGCGACGGGGGCGGCGGCCCTGCTGCTCAGCGCGCGGCTCGGCCGGGCCCTGAACATCACACAAGGACGCGGCTCCCAGATCCTCACCGCACCCGCGCCGGACGGCACGGTGGAGGTCGGGGGCCGCGTTCTGATGGCCGTCCGGGGCTGACCCGCACGACCCGTACGACGGGACGACCCGCACGACGGGACGACCCGGACGACCCGGACCGGAGGGTCCCGCTGCGGGCCGCCGTCCCTGCCCCGGTCGCGCGTGCGGCTCCACCGGAAGCCGGTGGAGCCGCACGCTCACGGGCGCGGTCGCCCGCGCCCGGTCACGCGCTGAGCGGGAAGACCTCGCCCAGCTCGCGGAAGACCGCGGTGTTCAGCGCGAAGGCCCGCTTGCACTCCTCGACGATCCGCTGCTTCTCCAGGTCGTCCGCGTTCACCGCGTCCAGCAGCTCGCGGTAACCCCGCTTGAACGCGGCCGGGTTGGTGATCTCCTCGAAGACGTAGAAGCGCACGCCGTCGCCCTTGCGCTCGAAGCCCCAGGTCTTCTCCGCCTTGTCGCGGATGATCTGACCGCCCGAGAGGTCGCCGAGGTAGCGGGTGTAGTGGTGGGCGATGTAGCCGGCGGGCCAGGTGCGCGCGCACTCCGCGACCCGGGCCGCGTACGCGGCGGTGGCGGGCAGCGGCTCCACGCCCTCGCGCCAGTCGGCCCCGCGCAGGTGCGCCAGGTCGCGTTCCAGCTCGGTCGAACGCATCAGCTCCGGCTGTATGAAGGGGCCGGCGACCGGGTCGTCGCGCAGGGCGTCCGCGCCCTCCTCCAGAGCCCGGTACACGAACCACAGCTGCTCGGTGTAGCGCGTGTAGGCGTCCACTCCCAGCCGCCCGCCGAGCAGGTCACTCATGAAGGTCGAGGTCTCCGCCTCGGTGTGCTGCTCGTGCGACGCGGTGCGGATGAGCGTCGAGAAGGGAGTGACGGTGGCGGTTGCGTCCAAGGCGGGCCTCCGGGGACCGAGGGGACGGGAAGTCCAGAAAGAGACGGATATATCAGCAGCGACCGCCGCAGCGGTGCGGCGGCGCGTGCCGATACGCCCGATCCTCCTACTTAGGTTTACCTAAGTCAACTGGTTCCCGACTGCCTGTCGGTAAAAGGTTAGACGCAGAGGGAGGAGAGGGTCCTGTTATGCGCGTTATGGGGTGATTACGGGAGGGTGAGGATCTCCGCTCCGGTCTCCGTGACCACCAGCGTGTGCTCGAACTGGGCCGTCCGCTTGCGGTCCTTCGTCACCACGGTCCAGCCGTCCTCCCACATGTCGTACTCGTGGGTGCCCAGCGTCAGCATCGGCTCGATGGTGAACGTCATGCCCGGCTGCATCACCGTGGTGGCGTGCGGGCTGTCGTAGTGCGGGATGATCAGGCCGGAGTGGAACGAGGAGTTGATCCCGTGGCCGGTGAAGTCGCGCACGACTCCGTAGCCGAACCGCTTCGCGTACGACTCGATGACCCGGCCGATCACATTGATCTGGCGACCGGGCCTGACCGCCTTGATGGCGCGGTTCAGTGACTCCCGGGTGCGCTCGACGAGCAGCCGGGACTCCTCGTCGACGTCGCCGCAGAGATAGGTGGCGTTGTTGTCGCCGTGCACGCCGTTGATGTACGCGGTGACGTCCAGGTTCACGATGTCGCCGTCGCGCAGCACGGTGGAGTCGGGGATGCCGTGGCAGATGACCTCGTTGAGCGAGGTGCACAGCGACTTCTGGAAGCCCCGGTAGCCGAGCGTCGAGGGGTAGGCGCCGTGGTCGACCATGAAGTCGTGGGCGACCTTGTCGAGCTGGTCCGTGGTGACCCCCGGGGCGATGTGCTTGGCGGCCTCCTCCATCGCCTGCGCGGCGATGCGGCCCGCGACGCGCATCCGCTCCACGGTGTCGGCGTCCTGGACCTCCGGGCCGGTGTACGGCGTCGGGGCCGGCTTCCCCACGTACTCGGGGCGCCGGATGTTTCCGGGGACGGAACGGACGGGAGTGATCTCCCCTGGTACGAGAAGCGACTGGCCAGACATGCCAGCGAGTCTAACCAGCGGCCCCGGGGGCACTATGGCGACAAGGAAAGGAGCAGTCGATGGCCCTGTTCAAGAAGCGCACGGTCGGCAAGCCGGGCGAGTGGTACTACTGCCTGGAGCACAAGAAGGTCGAGGAAGGCCCGGAGTGCCCGGCGCAGAACCGGTTCGGCCCCTACACCTCCCGTGAGGCGGCCCAGCACGCGATGGACACGGCGCGCGACCGGAACCTGGAATGGGACACCGACCCCAAGTGGCACGACGAGGACAAGGGCGACCGCTCCGGCCCGTCCGGGGGCAGCCCGGGCCCGTCCGGGGGGTAGATCAGGCCCGTCTCGGGCGGTGAATCAAACCCCGTCCGGCGTTTGAGGAGGTCTTTTCGGCCCCTCCGGCGCTTGAGGAGCGGGGTACGGGGCGGAGCCCCGGAAGCCCGGCCGCCCGGCCGGGCCCGGGTCACGCCTCCTCCCGCGCCTCCCGCCTCCGCATCGCGTCCTCGTCCGTCTCCGAGTCGTACCGCACCAGCTTCGGCAGCGCGGCGGTCAGCAGCACCACCGACGCCACGCACGCCACCCCGCCCGTCCAGATCGCCGACCGGGTCCCCGTCCAGCCCGCCATCGCCCCGGCCCGCACCTGGCCCAGCTGCGGGCCGACGCTGTACGAGAGCACCTCGATGCCCGCCAGCCGGCCCCGCAGCTCCTCCGGGATCGTCTGGTTCCAGATGGTCGCGCGCCCCAGCCCGCTCAGCATGTCGCCCGCCCCCGCGACGGCCAGGCAGAGCAGCACCACCCACACGCTGGAGAACCAGCCCGCCGCGGCGATGGCCAGCCCCCACGCCGTCGCACCGAACACCACGAACAGCCCGTGCCTGCGCACCCGGCTCGTCCAGCCGCTGGTCAGCCCCAGCGCCAGCGAGCCGACCGAGCCCGCCGCGTACATCAGTCCCAGCGACCACTCCGCGTCCAGGTCGTCCGCCAGGAACGGGAAGATCGTGTTCGGGAAGGCGAAGAACATCGCCGCCATGTCGATCGCGTACGTCCCCAGCAGCACCGGCCGGCTCCAGGCGTACCGCGCCCCCTCGACGATCCCGCGCAGCGACGGCTTCTGCGCGTCGCGCGCCGGCGGTGCGGGGGACAGCCGCAGACAGAGCACGACGGAGGCGGCGAACGTGCAGACCGTCACCCCGTACGCCGTGCCGTGACCGGCGTACGCCACCACCAGACCGGCCAGCGCCGGGCCCGCGATGGCCCCGATCTGCCAGCGCAGCGAGTTCAGGGCGGCCGCCGCCGTCTGCTGCTTGTGCGGCACGATCCGGGCCATCAGGGAGTCCAGCGCGGGCCGCTGGAGCCCGGCGAGCGCGGACACCCCGCCGGCCACCACGTACAGCGGCCACAGCAGCGGCTCCGGGAGCAGGGCGTTCACCAGCAGGATCGCGGCGAGCACACCGAGCCCCGCCTCGGTGAGCAGGATGACCCGGCGGCGGTCCACCGAGTCCGCGAGCGCCCCGCCGTACAGCCCGAAGACCACCAGCGGCACCAGCTCCACGGCTCCCATCGCCCCGACCGCGAGCGGGGAGCCCGTGAGGTCCTTGATCTGGAGCGGCAGCGCGATGAGCGCCATGAAGCTGCCGAAGTACGTGATCAGGCCCTGGACCCACAGCAGCCGGAAGTCCGGCGACGAGCGCCAGGGAGAGAGGTCCGGCAACAGGGCCCGGAACCGGGCCGACGCCGGTGAGGGGGACGGCGAGGGGGCCGAGGAGGGGGAGGGCGGGGGAGGCGCTGAGGTCACGAAGGGCCATGATCCGCACTGCCGGGCGTTTCGGGCAAGCCGATATTCCGTGACGCCCGCCGGGCCGGGCGAACGGGTCCGCCGACGCCCGCCGCCCGACGGCCCGCACCTCCTCCCTCACCCGAACGGAGGACCGTGCTAGGAGCGGGTGGGGCGCCGGTGGCCAGTGGGCCGGGAACGGCACCGGGACCCCGCAGCGACGGCCTCCCGGGGGCTACCTGGCAGTAGGGTCGGGCCCATGACTACACAGGACAGCGGCAGCGCGCCCAAGCCCCCCGCCAGGGACCCCTGGGACCTCCCCGACGTCTCCGCCCTCAGCGTCGGCGTGCTCGGCGGCACCGGCCCGCAGGGGCGCGGCCTCGCCTACCGGCTCGCCCGCGCCGGACAGCGGGTCACCCTCGGCTCCCGGGACGCGGCCCGCGCCGAGCAGGCCGCGGCCGAGCTGGGCTTCGGCGTCGAGGGCGCGGACAACGCGGAGTGCGCCCGGCGCAGCGACATCGTGATCGTCGCGGTGCCGTGGGACGGCCACGCCAAGACGCTCCAGTCCCTGCGCGAGGAACTCGCGGGCAAGCTCGTGATCGACTGCGTCAACCCGCTCGGCTTCGACAAGAAGGGCGCCTACGCCCTCAAGCCGGAGGAGGGCAGCGCCGCCGAACAGGCCGCCGCCCTGCTGCCGGACTCCCGGGTCACCGCCGCCTTCCACCACCTCTCGGCCGTGCTGCTCCAGGACGAGTCCATCGAGGAGATCGACACCGACGTGCTGGTCCTGGGCGAGGCCCGGGCCGACACGGACCTCGTGCAGGCGCTGGCGGGCCGGATCCCCGGCATGCGGGGCATCTTCGCGGGGCGGCTGCGCAACGCCCATCAGGTCGAGTCGCTGGTCGCCAACCTGATCTCGGTCAACCGCCGCTACAAGGCCCACGCCGGGCTGCGCACCACCGACGTCTGACCGGCCCTGCCGACCGGCCCTGCCGACCGGCCCGCCGACCGTCCCGCCGGGCCCGGTCAGGGCACAACGGGGCATGGGGGACACTGGACGGGACCGCGACCCGTTCCCGACAGGAGTCGACCCCCATGCCCCGCATCGCTCTCTACGCCCTCGTCGTCTGCGTCCTCGCCGTCGTGGCGGCCGTGGTCTCCTTCGCCCAGGGCAGTCTGCTCGGGATCGTCTGGGTGCTCGTCGCGGGGCTCTCGTCGAACATGACCTGGTTCTACATCCGCAGGCACCGGCTCGCCGTGGCCGCCGAAGCGGCCTGATCGAAACGGCCGACGAGCCGCACCGCCGTCAGCCCACCGCGCAGCCCGGGTCCTGCTCGTCGAAGAGGCCCCGCCAGAAGCGGTACAGGTCGTAACCGCAGTACCGCTGGAACTCCTCGACGCCCAGCCCGCGCAGCAGCGCGTGGACGGCGTCGAAGAACACGGTGTTCACCTCCGGGATCCAGAGCAGCGCGAACACGGCGATCAGCCCGAACGGCGCGATCGGCTCCACCTGGCGGCGGACCTTGTACGAGAGCCAGGGCTCGATCACCCCGTACCCGTCCAGCCCCGGGATCGGCAGGAAGTTCAGGATCGCGGCCGTCACCTGGAGCATCGCCAGGAACGCCAGCGCGTACTGGAAGGAGCGGGGCACCCCGTCGAGCGCGTCCAGCCAGAACGGCGCGGTGCACACCACCGCGAACGCCACGTTCGTCAGCGGGCCCGCCGCCGAGATCAGGCTGTGCTTCCAGCGGCCCTGGATCCGTCCTCGCTCGATGTACACCGCGCCGCCGGGCAGCCCGATCCCGCCCATGATCACGAAGAGCACCGGCAGCACGATGCTGAGCAGCGCGTGCGTGTACTTCAGCGGATCGAGCGTCAGATAGCCCTTCGCCCCCACCGAGAGGTCCCCGCTGTGCAGCGCGGTGCGGGCGTGCGCGTACTCGTGCAGACAGAGCGAGACGATCCAGGCCCCGGTGACGAACAGGAACACCGCGAAGCCGGTGGCGTCCGCGAAGCCCGTCCACACCGCCCAGCCCGCGACCGCGGTGACGGCGGCGATGCCGAGGAAGACCGGGCTGATCCTCCGGTCGCCGCGGGTGGCTGCGGTGGTCATCGGCGTTCGACTCCTGAGGTGGGGGCTGCGGAGCTGGCCGCAGAGCGTGATCGTACGGTCCGACAGGGCTGGAACGTCGGAGACCGCTTGTGGAGTTCCACCCGGCCAACGCCCCGCCCTCCTCCGTCACGGACAATGGGCCCGTGCGCTACTGCATCCTCGGCACCACCCGGGCACTCCGCGACGACGGCACGGCCGTCCCCCTCGGCGGGGCGCGGCTGCGCGCCCTGCTCACCGTGCTCGCGCTGCGCCCCGGCCGGACCGTCCCGGTCGGGGTCCTCGTCGACGAGGTGTGGGACGGCGACCCGCCCGCCGACGCGGCCGGCGCCCTCCAGGCCCTGGTCGGCAGGGCGCGGCGGGCCCTGGGCCGGAGCGCCGTCGAGTCCGTGGAGGGCGGCTACCGGCTCGCCGCCCCGCCGGACGCCGTCGACCTGCACCGCTTCGAGCGTCTGGCGGGCGAGGGGAGCCGGGCCCTGGAGAACGGCGACGCGTCGGGCGCCCTCGCCCTCCTGAAGGAGGCCCTCGCCCTGTGGCACGGGCCCGCCCTCGCCGATCTGCCCGACCGCGCGGCGACGGCGTCCCGCTGGGAGGCCCGCAGGCTCGACGCACGCCGCGCCGGGCTCACGGCCCTCCTCGCCTCCGGGCGACCGGGGGAGGCGCTGCCGGAGCTGGCCGTGCTCTGCGACGCCCACCCGCTCGACGAGCCGCTCCAGGTCCTGCGCATCACGGCCCTGCGGGACGCCGGCCGCCCCGCCGAGGCGCTGGCCGCGTACGAGGAGGTCCGCACCCTGCTCGACGACCGCCTCGGCACCGCCCCGGGCCCGGCCCTGCGCGCCCTGCACACCGGACTGCTCCACCAGGAACCGGCCGCGCCGCCCGCGCCGGGGCCCGCACCCCGCCCCGCCCCGGTCGACCCGCCCGCCCCGGGGACGCACCCCTCCCCGGCGACCCCGCCCCCGACCCCGATGTCGGCCCCGCCCGGGAACCTCCGGGCCCGGCTCACCAGCTTCGTCGGGCGCGACAGCGACATCGCCGCGCTCCGCGACGACCTCGCCCGGAGCCGGCTCGTCACCCTGCTCGGCCCCGGCGGCGCGGGCAAGACCCGGCTGTCCCAGGAGACCGCGGAGGCCGCCGCCGATGGCTGGCCCGACGGCGTCTGGCTCGCCGAGCTGGCACCGGTCGACGACCCGGACAGCGTGCCCGAAGCCGTCCTGTCCGCGCTCGGCGCCCGCGAGACCGTGCTGCGCGGGGCGGGGGCCGAGGAACTGCGGGCCACCGACCGCACCGGCGCCGACCCCCTCGTACGCCTCACCGAGCACTGCGCCCCGCGCCGGATGCTGCTCCTCCTGGACAACTGCGAGCACGTCGTCGAAGCGGCGGCCGCTCTCGCCGACCGGCTGCTGACCCACTGCCCGCAGCTCACCGTCCTCGCCACCAGCCGCGAACCCCTCGGTGTGCCGGGCGAGTTCGTCCGCCCCGTCGACCCGCTGCCGGACCCGATGGCGCTGCGCCTGCTGGCCGAGCGCGGGGCGGCGGCCCGCCCCGGCTTCCGCACCGACGCGGACGAGGCGACCGCGGCCGCCTGCGCCGAGATCTGCCGCCGACTGGACGGACTGCCGCTCGCCATCGAACTGGCCGCCGCCCGGCTGCGGATGCTCACCCCGCGCCAGATCGCCGACCGGCTCGACGACCGCTTCCGCCTCCTCACCAACGGCAGCCGGACCGTGCTGCCCCGCCAGCAGACCCTGCGCGCCGTCGTCGACTGGTCCTGGGACCTGCTCGACGCCGCCGAACGCGCCGTGCTGCGCCGTCTCTCCGTCTTCGCCGGAGGCTGCTCGCTGGCCGCCGCCGAGGAGGTCTGCGCACTCCCCGCCCCCGACGGCGGCGTCGCCGTCGACTCCCTGGACGTCGCCGCCCTCCTCGGGTCCCTCGTCGACAAGTCCCTCGTGGTCGCCGCGCCCGGCGACGACGAGGAGATGCGCTACCGGCTGCTGGAGACGGTCGGCGAATACGCCGCGGAGCGCCTGGAGGAGGCCGCCGAACGGGACGCCGTCGAGCGCCGCCACCTGGTCCACTACCGGGAGCTGGCCCGGATCACCGGACCCAGGATGCGCGGAGGCGGCCAGCGCGAAGCCATCGCGGTGTTCCAGCGGGAGTACGAGAACCTGCGCACCGCGCTCCGCCACGCCGTCGCCGCCCGGGACGAACACGAGGCCCTCTGCATCGTGCTGTCGCTGGCCTGGTACTGGATGCTGCGGGACCTGCGCTCGGAAGCCCGCCAGTGGAGCGAGCTCGCCGCCTCGCTCGGCCCCGACCCCTTCGCCCCGCCCGGTGTCCGGGCCCCGGCGCTCCTGGAAGGGCCCACCGACCGGCCGCCGCCGATGGACGACGAACAGCTCGCGGAGGCGCGGCGCGGGGTGTCGCTGATCCAACTGGCCGGTGTGGACAACGCGATCAGCGCATGGTCGACCCCCGAGGGCAAGGCGCGCCTGAAGATCATCACGGACACCTACCGGCCCGGCATGCCGCAGACCTGCCGCATGCCCGGATCGTTCTGGCTGTTCGCGGTCATGCTCACCGGTGACATGGACCGGCTGTTCGCGGTGCTCGACGAGACGGTCAGGGCCTCCCGGGTCCATGGCGGCGAGTGGGAGCTGGGCTCCGCGCTCCACACCCGCGCCAACCTCCTGTCCAACAGCCCCGCGCGGGTGGCGGACGCGCGTGCCGACGCCGACGAGAGCCTGGAGATCTACACCCGGCTGGGCGACGACTGGGGCGCCGCCGAGGCGCTGTCCGCGCGGGGAGAGGCCAACGAGCGCGCCGGGGAGTTCGCGGCGGCCCTGGACGACTACCGGGCCGCGGTGGAGTACGCGCAGAAGATCGGCGCCCAGAGCCAGGCGGCGCTGCTGCGTGCCCGGTACGCCGGAGCCCTCATCGAGCTCGACCGCCTCCCGGAGGCCGAGGCCATCCTGCGTGACGTCACCGAGAACGGCCGGCAGTCCGGTCACGAGGCGACGCCGATGGCCCGCATCCACCTGGGGTTCGTCCTCGGGCTCCAGGGGCGGGTCGACGAGGCACGGCGGGAGGCGCAGCTGGTCCGCGAGGACTTCAAGTCCCGCGACGTCGCCATCTTCGGCGGGTTCGTCCACGGCGTGCTGGCCTGGCTCGACAACCTCGACGGCGCCCACGTCTCCGCCCTCGACAACGCGCTGATCGCGCTGGAGAGCGCGCTGGAGCCGCTGTCGATGATGGTGGCCCCGCAGATGCCCTCGGCCCATCTGACGGCCATCGCGCACGCGCTCGCCGGCTTCGGAGGCCCCGGAGCGGGCGAGGACGCCGCCCGGCTGCTGGCGTTCCAGGCGACGCTCCTCCCGGAGGGGCACGTGCCGAGCCTGATGGAGCACCGCAACTCGGTGCTCGCCGAGCAGGCCGCCCGGGACCGGCTCGGCGACGAGGCGTACGCGGCGGCGTACGGGGAGGGCGGTGGCCTCACTCTCGACGAGGCCACCGCCCTGGCGGAGACGTACCGGCGCACCCCTCCGGCGTAACGCTTCTGCGACGGGCCCACCCGCTCGGGCCCGTCGGCTCAGGCCTTCTTGCGGAACTTGGACACCGCCAGCGGAGCCATCACCAACGTGATGCCCGCAGCCCAGGCGAGCGTCACCCAGACGGAGTCGGCGACCGGGCCGCCCATCATCAGACCCCGCGCCGCGTCCGCCAGATTGGACAGCGGGTTGTAGTCGGTGAACGCCTGGAGCCAGCCCGGCATGGTCGTCGGCGGCGCGAAGATGGAGGATCCGAACTGCAGCGGCATCAGCACCAGCATTCCCATCCCCTGGACCGCCTGGGCCGTCTTCATGGCCAGGCCGAGCACGATGAAGATCCACATGATGGCGGCGCCGAACACCGCCGACAGCGCCACGGCCCCCAGCAGCCCGAGCACCGAGGTGCCCAGCGTCATGCCGAGGGCGAAGCCCATCGCGAGCAGGATGGTGATGGCGACCATCATCCGGCCCAGCTCGACCACGATCTTGGAGATGAGCACCGAGGAGCGGGCGATCGGCATCGTCCGGAACCGGTCCATGACGCCCTTGCGGAAGTCGTCGTTGACGCCGGTGCCGACCGCCATGGCGATGTTCATGCCCATCATCGCCATCAGCCCGGGAATCAGGTAGTTCAGGTAGTCCTGCCGGGTCCCGCCGAGGCTGCCGCCGACCGAGCCGCCGAAGACGTACACGAACAGCAGCGTGAAGATGATCGGCATCAGGAGGACGTCGAACATCGACTCGGGGTCCTTCTTGATCTGGAGCAGATTGCGCCGCGCCAGAGCCCCGATGTGCCGCAGATTGGCCCGCAGCCCGATCCGGCCCTCCTCGTCCCGCACCTTCGGATGCGTGGTTCCCGCGGTCCCGGCGGGGGCGGGGGTCAGTGTCGTGGTGCTCATGCGGCGACCTCCTGGGGAGCCGGGTCGGAGAGGGGCGCGGTCTTGTCGCCGGTGATCGCGAGGAACACCTCGTCGAGGCTGGGCAGGGCGGTGGAGACATGGGCGAGGGAGAACCCCCGGACGCCCAGCAGCCCGATGACGGCGGTCAGTTGCTCGTCGCTGAGGATCGGCACGTACAGCAGGCCCTCGTCCGGCACCGCCTGCGCACCGGCGACGCCGTCGAGGCCCGCCTCCCGGATCGCCTGCGCCATCGCGGCCAGCTCCGCCGGGTCCGAGGGCCGGATGTGGAGGGTGCGTCCGCCGACCTTCGCCTTCAGCTCGTCGACCCCGCCCCGGGCGATGATCTTCCCGCGGTCGATGACGGTCAGCTCCTTGGCGAGCTGCTCCGCCTCCTCCATGTACTGGGTGGTCAGCAGGACGGTCGCGCCCTCGGCGACCATCCGCTGCACCTCGTCCCAGACCTCGTTGCGGGTCCGGGGGTCGAGCCCCGTCGTCGGCTCGTCCAGGTAGAGCACGGAGGGGTTGCCGATCATGGAGGCGGCCAGGTCGAGCCGCCGGCGCATTCCGCCGGAGTACTCCATGCAGGCCCGCTTGCCGGCCTCGGTGAGCGAGAACCGCTCCAGCAGCTCGTCGGCACGGGCCCTGGCCCGCTTGCGGGGCAGATCGAGCAGCCGCCCGATCATGTAGAGGTTCTCCCAGCCGGAGAGCTTCTCGTCGACCGAGGCGTACTGCCCGGTGAGGCCGATGGTGCGGCGGAGCTGCCGGGGCTGCTTCACCACGTCGTAGCCGGCGACGACCGCGCGGCCGGAGTCGGGGGTGATCAGGGTGGACAGGCAGCGTACGAGGGTGGTCTTGCCGGCGCCGTTGGGTCCGAGCACACCGAGGACGGTGCCTTCGCGGACGTCGAGGTCCACGCCGTCCAGTGCTTTGGTCTCGCCGTAGTGCTTGACCAGCCCCCGCACCTCGACGGCGTTCCGGCCGCTGCTGGGGTTCTTGTCGATTCGTTCCATGTCCACCAGCACACCAGGGCCCGCCGACAGTTCGCCGACAGGCCGCCGACACGGCCCGGCACCGGGTGCCACGCAGGCGACAGCCCGCCGATGGGGGATGTCGGCGGGCTGTCGGTGGTGCGGGAAATGGCTGGTGGGCGCGGGTCGGACGCGCGCCGGAAGAGCTGGAGGCCCGCGGGCCTCAGGGGAGCATCAGTGGAAGGTGTGCTCCGGCGCCGGGAACGTGCCGCCGACGACCTCGTCCGCGAACTCCTTCGCGGCGTCGCCGAGCACCTGGCGCAGGTTCGCGTACTGCTTGGTGAAGCGCGGCACCTTGCCGCCGGTCAGCCCGACCATGTCCGTGTAGACGAGCACCTGGGCGTCGGTCGCGGAACCGGCGCCGATGCCGACGGTCGGGATGTGCAGCGTACGGGTGACCTCGGCGGCCAGCTCGGCGGGCACCAGCTCCAGCACGACGGCGAACGCGCCCGCGTCCTGTACGGCCTTGGCGTCGCGCAGCAGCTGCTGGGCGGCCTCCTCGCCGCGCCCCTGGACCCGGTAGCCCATCGCGTTGACGGACTGCGGGGTCAGGCCGATGTGCCCCATGACCGGGATCCCGGCCTCGACCAGCAGCCGGATCTGCTCGTGGGACCGCTCGCCGCCCTCCAGCTTGACCGCGCCGACGCCCGACTCCTTGATCAGCCGGGTGGCGTTGCGCAGCGCCTGGACCGGACCCTCCTGGTACGAGCCGAAGGGCAGGTCGGCGACGATCAGGGCGCGCTTGGTGCCCCGGACGACGGCGGCGGACAGCATGGCGATCTCGTCCATCGTGACGGGCACGGTGGTCTCGTAGCCGAGGTGGACGTTGCCCATGGAGTCCCCGACGAGCATGACCGGGATGCCGGCCTCGTCGAAGACGGACGCGGTCATCGCGTCGTAGGCGGTGAGCATCGGCCACTTCTCGCCGCGCTCCGTGGCGGCGGCGATGTCGTGGACGGTGATGCGGCGGGTGGACTTCCCTCCGTACAGCGCTTTGCTGCTGTCGGCGGACGCACCTGCGGGGGAGGCGGAGGTGCCCGTGGGGGAAGACGGATTCTGTGCAGCCTGAAGCGACATGGCCGGTGGCTCCTTCGTCATCTCGAGGCGCCCTGACGGCGTCCCCGGATCCCTTCCATGGTGGCATCCCGCCCCGCGACTCGGGAAGTGGGCCCGCACGCGTGTCCGAACGACGGCCGGCGCGGAACAGGCGGGGAGTCAGCGGGGAACCGGCGGCGAGCCGGTGGGGAGCCGGTGGGGAAACCTTCAACAATACGAGACGGTCTCGTATCGAAATGAGGTTAGGATCGTCCGCATGCCCATACCGTCCGGCGCTCCCGCCGCCGCGCCCCGTGTTCCCGAGGCGATCCACCGCCGCCGCTGGTGGATCCTCGCCGTCCTCATGTTCAGCCTGCTCATCGTGGTGCTGGACAACTCGATCCTGAACGTCGCGGTCAAGACGATCGCGAGCCCCGCCCCCACCGGCATCGGCGCCACCCAGAGCGAGCTGGAGTGGGCGATCAACTCCTACACGCTCGTCTTCGCCGGGCTGCTGTTCACCGCGGGCCTGCTCGGCGACCGGATCGGCCGCAAGAAGGTCCTCCTCGCCGGCATCCTGGTCTTCGGCGTCGGCTCCGCGCTGGCCGCCTTCTCCGCCTCGCCCGGTGAGCTCATCACCTGGCGGGCGCTGATGGGCTTCGGCGCGGCCTTCGTGATGCCCGCCACCCTCGCCGTCCTGATGAACGTCTTCGAGCGCGACGAGCAGCCCAGGGCCATCGGCATCTGGGCGGGCAGCGTCGGGCTCGGCATCGCCATCGGCCCGATCACCGGCGGGCTGCTCCTGGAGCACTTCTGGTGGGGCTCGATCTTCCTGGTGAACGTCCCGGTCGTCGTGATCGCCCTGGTCGCCATGGCGGTCCTGGTCCCCGACTCCCGCGACCCGAAGCCCGGCAAGGTCGACCCCGCGGGCGTCGCGCTCTCCATCGTGGGCCTGGTCCTGCTGGTGTACGGGATCATCCGGGGCGGCGAACTGGCCGACTTCACCGACACCACCGTCCTGGTCGCCATCGTCGGCGGACTGCTGGTGCTGGCCGGATTCGTCTGGCACGAGAAGCGCAGCAGCCACCCGGCCATCGACATCACGTACTTCCGCAAGCCCGCGTTCTCCGCCGCCGTCGCCGCCATCGCGCTGGTCTTCTTCGCGCTCATGGGCGTGACCTTCTTCTCCGCCTTCTACCTCCAGAGCGTGCGCGGCTACACCGCCCTGGAGTCGGGCCTGCTGATCGTTCCGCTCGCCGCCGCCCAGATGATCTTCGCGCCCCGGGCCCGGCTGGTCGTCGACCGCTTCGGCGCCCGCGCCGTCTGCACGGTCGGCATGCTGCTCGTCGCCGCCGGGCTGGCGTCGTTCGCCCTGTTCGACACCGGTACGCCGGTGTGGGTGATGTGCCTCGTCTTCTTCGTCCAGGGCACCGGGATGGCGCACATCATGCCGCCCGTCACCGTCGCCGTGATGCAGGCGCTGCCCCGCGAGAAGGCCGGTTCCGGATCGGCCGTCAACAACACCTTCCGCCAGGTCGGCGGGGCGCTCGGCATCGCGGTCCTCGGCTCGGTGCTCTCCACCGTCTACCGGGGCGACATCGAGGGCCACCTCGGCGCCGTCCCGGCCGGGGCCAGGGACGTGGCGGGCGAATCCATCGAGGCCACGCTCGGCGTCGCCGAGAAGCTCGGTCCGGTGGCCGGAAAGCCGCTGGTCGCCGCCGCCCACGACGCGTTCATCAGCGCCATGCACGTGACCGCGCTCGGCTCGGCGGCCGTCGCTCTGACCGGCGCCCTCGTCGTCGGCCTGTTCCTGCCCGGCCGGACCCCGGCGTCGACCGGGGCGGCCGAGGCCGCGGAAGCCCCGCCCGCGGAAGCCCCGCCCGCGAAGGAGCAGAAGGAGGAGAAGGAGAAGCTGAGCCGCTGACACCCGGTCGCACGGTGTCGTACGGTCCCGGTCGGACACGGCCGGCCCGGTGAGAACCTGGCAGGACGGGCCCCGCGGGCCGAGGCCCGCCCGGTGGGCCCGTCGCTCCGGGCCTCCCGGGTCGGCGAGAATCGGGGCGACGCACGTACCGGGGCGAGCGCCGGGAACGTACGCGGGACGACAGCGCGGCGAGAGGCGGCTTCAGGTGCAAGGCCAGGACGGCGAGCGGGACGGATACGGGGCGCGGGACGGCGGCGAGCCGCCGGCCGGGGCGGCGGATCCGGAGCCCCGCCGCGGACGGCCCCGCTCCGCCGCGGCGGAGCGGGCGATCCTGGACGCCGTCATCGTCCTCCTGGAGGAGGGCGAGCCGCTGGCGGGCCTCTCCATCGAGCGCATCGCGCGCACCGCGGGCGTCGGCAAGGCCACCATCTACCGGCGCTGGAGCGGAAAGGAGGAGCTCTTCGTCGACGTCGTACGCGACATGGAGCCCACCGACCCGCCCGTCTCCGGCACCGCCGGACTCGCCGACCTGCGCGTGATGCTGGAATCGATGCGCACCCGGGGCCTCGCCCAGCGTTCCTCGGTGCTCCTGGTCAACATCTTCGCCCAGATGAAGAGCCACCCGAAGCTGTGGCAGGAGTACTCCGGCACGGTGATCGCCCCTCGGCGCGTCGCGATGCTGGAGGCGGTGCGGCGTGCCGTCGCCGCCGGGGAACTGCGCGACGACCTCGACGTGGAGCTGATCGACGACCTCTTCGTCGGCCCCATGCTCGTCCGCACGGTGCACCGCCCCGACGCGCCGCTCCCCGAGGACCTCGTGGACCGCGTCATCGGCGCCCTGCTGGGAGGGCTCGCCCCGGTACGAGGGTGACCGTGTCGCTGGAAGGGCTCGTCCCCGTACGAGTGTGATCGTTCTGTCACAAGGCCCCCCGGCCTGCCCCGCGCCGGAACCCGTCGTCCGGCCTCCGTCGTCCTGTCGTCCGTACGGGCACTCCGTACGGACGTGGGACGTCGGGCGGGTCTGTGGGCCGACGGCCGGAAAGACGCCGCTCATCGCCTAGGGTCGAGTGCGCGGCGATGTGCAGGGCAAGGCAGTGAGGACAGTGCGATGGTGCAGGCGTACGGGGCGGACACGGACCACGGCAGCGCGGAGCGGCCGGAGACCGGCGGGTCCCGCTTCCGGGGCCTGTGGGACAGGCTGAGGTCCGACCGGGGCGTCTGGCGGCGAGGGATCGTGCTGGCGCTCTGTTCGGTGCTGCTGACCCTGCTGATGGTCGTCCACGCGCAGATCCCCAACCGGCTCGGCAACCTCGGCAGCCTCGTCGAGACGTTCCTGCCGTGGGTCGCGCTCTTCATCCCGGTGCTGCTGATCCTGGGCCTGGTGCGGCGCTCCGCGACCGCCGTGATCGCGCTGCTGCTGCCCGCCGTGGTCTGGCTCAACGTCTTCGGGGGCCTGCTCACCGACAAGTCCGGCGGCGGCGGCGACCTCACCGTCGCCACCCACAACGTCAACGCGGGCAACCCCGACCCCGACGGCACCGCCCAGCAGGTCGCCGGTTCCGGGGCGGACGTCGTGGCCCTCCAGGAACTCCCGGGCGGGCAGGTCTCCACGTACGAGGAGTCGCTGGCCGACCGCTACCCGTACCACTCGGTCCAGGGCACCGTCGGCCTGTGGAGCAAGTACCCGCTGGCCGACACCAAGCCCGTCGACATCAAGATGGGCTGGACCAGGGCGATGCGCTCGACGGTCAGGACCCCGCAGGGCGAGGTCGCGGTGTACGTGGCCCACCTGCCGTCCGTGCGCGTGAAGCTGCACGCCGGGTTCACCGCCAACCAGCGCGACAACAGCGCCGACGCCCTCGGCGAGGCCATCGCCGACGAACGGGTGGAGCGCGTCGTCCTGCTCGGCGACCTGAACGGCACGATGAACGACCGCTCGCTGAACGCGGTCACCGCGCAGATGCGGTCCACCCAGGGCGCGGCGGGCGACGGCTTCGGATTCAGCTGGCCGGCCTCGTTCCCGATGGCCCGGATCGACCAGATCATGGTCAAGGGCGTCGAGCCGATGGCCTCCTGGACCCTCGCGGCGACCGACAGCGACCACCTCCCGATCGCGGCCCGCGTGGAGCTGTGATCACGGCCCGCGCCAAGCGGTGATCGCGGCCGCGCAACCGCCCGTTCACCGCGCGGCACAGAACGTCTGCGACAATTTGTTCCAGCCGCATACATAAAGAAGACCCAGCCGTCGCCCGGCACCGCCCGAGGCGACGGCTCTTCGTTCTGCCGCTGCCCCCTGCCTCTGCTCCCGCCCCGAGTGATCGCGAAAGGTCCCCTCCCCATGCCCCTGGCTCTCCTCGCCCTGGCCGTGAGCGCCTTCGGCATAGGCACGACCGAGTTCGTCATGATGGGGCTGCTGCCCAACGTGGCGGACGACCTCGGCACGTCCGTGCCCACGGCCGGATACCTCGTGTCGGCGTACGCGATCGGCGTCGTTCTGGGCGCGCCCCTGCTCACCGGCCTCGGCTCGCGGGTCCCGCGCAAGCGGATGCTCCTGCTCCTCATGGCCCTGTTCACCGTCGGCAACCTGGCCTCGGCGCTCGCCCCGGACTTCGGCTGGCTGATCGCGGGCCGCTTCCTCGCGGGGCTCCCGCACGGCGCGTTCTTCGGCGTCGGCGCGGTCGTCGCCGCCCGGCTGGTCTCCGAGGGCCGCCAGGCGCGGGCCGTCGCGACGATGTTCCTCGGCCTGACGGTGGCGAACATCGTCGGCGTACCGGCCGCCACCCTGCTCGGCCAGCACCTCGGCTGGCGGGCCACCTTCCTCGTGGTCGCGGCGATCGGCCTCGCCGCGATGGCGGCCCTCACGCGCCTGGTGCCCCACATTCCCGTCGAGGCGCACCAGGACGTCCGCCGCGAACTGCGCGCCCTCGGCAACCGTCAGGTGGTCCTCGGCCTGCTCACCGCCGTCTTCGGCTTCGCCGGGGTCTTCGCGGTGTACTCGTACCTCTCGGCCATGACCACGGAGGCGATGGGCTTCGGCGCGTCCTCGGTCACCCTGGTCCTGGCCCTCTTCGGTATCGGGATGACCCTGGGCGCCCTGGCCGCGGGCCCCCTCACGGACCGGGCGCTGCGCCCGACCCTCTACGGATCGCTCGGCGCGCTCGCGGTGATCCTGGTGGTCTTCCCGTTCACGGCGCACGTGCCGTGGGCGGCGCTGGTGATGGTGGTGCTGCTGGGCGGAGTCGGCTTCATGACGACGACCCCGCTCCAGATGCTGGTGATGAACAAGGCGAAGGACGCCCCGACGCTGGCCTCCGCCTCCAACCACTCCGCGTTCAACCTGGCCAACGCCGGCGGCGCGTGGCTGGGCGGCCTCGCCATCGCGGCGGGCTGGGGCTGGACCTCCCCGGCCCTGGTCGGCGCGGTGCTGGCGGTGACCGGCCTGGCGGTGGCGGCGACAGCGGGCTACCTGGACCGCGCCCCGTCCCGGAAGTCCCGCGTGGTGGCAGCAGGCTCCCGAGCCACGACCACCGAACCGCCGGCACCCATCCCGCCCGACACCCACCACTCCAGCCGGTCCGGCACCCACTCCAGCCCGTCCGGCGTTTGAGGACGGAACCGTCGCGGCGGACGGGCCCGCGGCCACCTCGGCCTCGGGCCTGCGGGACCACCGGCCCGTCCGGCGCTCGAGGACAGAACGAAGCGCCGGACGCCCCCGGTAACCACCCTCCCCGCTAGGACGACTCGCGCCACCGGTTCGTGATCGGCAGCCGCCGGTCCTTCCCGAACCCCTTGGGCGAGATCTTCGTCCCCGGCGGATACTGCCGCCGCTTGTACTCGGCCGCGTCCACCATCCGCAGCGTCTTCGCCACCAGCTCCGCGTCGAAACCGGCCGCCACGATGGCGTCGAGACCCTGGTCCCGGTCGACGTACATCTCCAGGATCGCGTCCAGGACGTCGTAGTCCGGCAGCGAGTCCGTGTCGACCTGCCCCGGCCGCAGCTCGGCGCTCGGCGGCTTGGTGATCGAGGCCTCCGGGATCGGCGGGGTCTGCCCCCGCTCCTCGGCGGCCCGGTTGCGCCACTTCGCCAGCCGGAAGACCGACGACTTGTAGACGTCCTTGATCGGCCCGTACGCGCCGACCGCGTCCCCGTACAGCGTGGAGTAGCCGACCGCCAGCTCGGACTTGTTGCCCGGCGCCAGCACGATCTGCCCCTCCTGGTTGGACAGGGCCATCAGCATCGTGCCGCGCAGCCGCGCCTGGAGGTTCTCCTCGGCGAGACCGGTGAGCTCCAGCGACTCCATGTACGCGTCGAACATCGGCTCGATCGGCACCGTACGGAAGTTGAGCCCGGTCCGCCGCGCCAGCTCGGCCGCGTCGCCCTTGGAGTGGTCCGAGGAGTACTTCGACGGCATCGAGACGCCGTACACGTGCTCAGCGCCGAGCGCGTCGCAGGCGATGGCCGCGCAGATCGCCGAGTCGATGCCGCCGGAGAGCCCGATCAGCACGCTGCTGAAACCGTTCTTCGCGGCGTACGCGCGCAGCCCCACGACCAGCGCGGAGTAGATCTCCTCCTCGTCGCCCAGCCGCTCCGCGTACCCGCCCGCCAGCTCCGGCTCGTACGCGTCCACGGGGCGGTCGGACAGCTCCACGTGGTCGATGCGCAGTCCGTCGTCCACCACGCCGGAGGGCGCCGCGGGTTCGGCGGCGGGCAGCTCCAGATCGAGGATGACGCTGCCCTCGGAGAACTGCGGGGCGCGGGCGATGACCTCGCCCTCCTTGTCGACGACGATCGAGTCGCCGTCGAAGACCAGCTCGTCCTGGCCGCCGATCATCGCCAGGTAGGCCGTCGTGCAGCCGGCCTCCTGGGCCCGCTTGCGGACCAGCTCCAGCCGGGTGTCGTCCTTGTCCCGCTCGTACGGCGAGGCGTTGATCGACAGCAGCAGCCCGGCCCCGGCGGACCGGGCGGCCGGGACGCGCCCGCCGTCCTGCCACAGGTCCTCGCAGATCGCGAGGGCCACGTCGATGCCGTGGATCCGGACGACGGGCATCGAGTCGCCCGGCACGAAGTACCGGAACTCGTCGAACACCCCGTAGTTCGGCAGGTGGTGCTTGGCGAAGTTGAGCGCGATCCCACCGCGGTGCAGCACGGCGGCGGCGTTCCGCGGAGACCCGGCGGGCTGCCCGTAGCGCGCCGCGGCGTGCTCGGAGCGGTCCAGGTAGCCGACGACGACCGGCAGTTCACCGAAGCCCTCCGCGTCGAGCCGGGCGGCCAGCGCGCGGAGCGCCTGCCGCGAGGCCTCGACGAAGGACGACCGCAGGGCCAGGTCCTCGACGGGGTATCCGGTCAGCACCATCTCGGGGAACGCCACCAGGTGGGCGCCCTGCTCGGCGGCGTGCCGGGTCCAGTGGACGATCGCCTCAGCGTTGCCGGCGAGGTCGCCGACGGTGGAGTCGATCTGATTCAGTGCGAGGCGTAGTTGAGGCACGCCGCCCAGTGTAATCGTCTTTCTGACGCGATGTCCCGGCGGGCCGGGCAAAATCTGCTCCGGCCCACCGAAACCGCAGGTCGAAGCTGTTACCGGCCCTGACCCGCCGGGGATCGCAGGGTCAGCTGCGGTAGCCGAGGACCGTCATCATCCCCGCCTCCGCGTGGTAGACGTTGTGGCAGTGGACCATCCACAGCCCGGGGTTGTCGGCGTCGAACTCCACGGTCAGCGACCGGTGCGGCAGCACGATCGCGGTGTCCTTGCGGGCCCCGGCGGCGTTCCCGCCGAGCGCGAAGGTGTGCCCGTGCAGATGGAGGGGATGCCACATGGCCGTCCCGTTGTCGAAGACGACCCGCACCCGCTCGCCCGCTTCCACCGGCCGCCGGTGCTTCGCGCTGTACGGCTGCCCGTCGAAGGCCCAGTCGTACTTCGCCATCCCGCCGGTGAGCCGGATCCGGATCGTCCGGTCCGGCGCGCGGGCGGACAGCGCCACCGACGGATCCGGCACCAGCCGCCCCGCCTCCACCAGCTTCCCGTCCAGCTCCTTGGGCCGTACGGAGGCGCCGGGCGCGGCCCCGCTCCCGGTCCGCAGCACGGCCAGCGCGGAGGCCTCCCTCTTCCCGGACTTCTTCCCCTCGGCCAGCGCGGTCAGCGGGAAGACCCCGTCGCCGGCGGTGACGAGGACGTCGTACCGCTCGCCCATTCCCAGCAGCAGCGCGTCACCCGTGGTGTGCCGGACCGGGAACCCGTCGGTGTGCGTCACGGTCATCCGGTGCCCGCCGAGCGCGACCCGGAAGGCCGTGTCGCCACCGGCGTTGATGATCCGCAGCCGGATGCGGTCGCCGGGCCGCGCGGAGAAGGAGGACGGGTCCTGCGGCACCCGCCCGTTGACCAGGTAGTGCGGGTAGGCCACATCACCGGCGTCACCGCCGAGCAGTTCGCTGGTGGCCCCCATCATCATCCGCGAGGGCCCGTCACCGCTCCGGTCACCGCTCCCGTCCTTCTCGTCCTCCTCGCCCGACATGGTGTGCGCGCCGTGGTCCATCCCGCCGCCCATGCCCCCGGACAGCTCCCCGAGGACGGCGTCCGGAGTGGACCCGTCCACGCCGTCGACCCAGTCGTCGAGGACGACGACCCACTCCTTGTCGTACGCCAACGGCTCCTTCGGGTCCTCGACGATCAGCGGCGCGTACAGCCCCCGGTCCTGCTGGACGCCGGAGTGCGGGTGGAACCAGTACGTCCCCGGGTGCGGCACGGTGAACCGGTACGCGAAGTCGGCCCCCGGCGCGATGTCCCGCTGGGTCAGCCCGGGGACCCCGTCCATGTCGTTGCGCAGGGCGAGGCCGTGCCAGTGCAGGGAGGTGGGCTCCGGCAGATGGTTGGCGAGGGTGAGGGCGAGCGTGTCGCCCGCCGTCACCCGCACCTCGCGCCCGGGAAGCCGGTCCCCGTACGCCCAGGAGGCGACGGTCCGCCCGCCGCCGAGGTCGAGCCGGGCGCGGGTGGCGGTGAGGGAGACCTCGCGCACGGGGCCGGAGCCGCGCGCCGCCTCGGCCGCCTCGACTTCCTTGCCGCCGGGCGAGACGTACGTACCTGAGTCCTGCGCACCGCCGGGGGAGTGCGCACCGCCGTGGTCGCCGCCGCCACCGTCGGAACAGGCGGCGAGGGCTCCCGTGCCGGCGACGGCGAGAGCGGCGCCGAGCACGGCGCGTCGAGTGGGTTGCGTGGGCATGCCGAATACACCTCTGAAGAACTGCAAGAACCGAAGGGCTGTCGTGACGGGGTGTCACGAGGAAGGAGTGGGCGGAGGTGAGACGCCCACTCCTAAATACGCAGCACCGAGACGCTGTCGAGCACCGATATCCGGGGCGGCGGAATCGGCCGCAGGGCCCGCAGCAGCCCCGCACCCACCGGCGTACCGAGGGGCCGTCCGTCGGCGCGCAGGCCGAGCAGCCAGGAACCGACGAGAGCGAGGCCCCAGGCGCCGAGGACGGCGAGGCAGACGGAGAGCGGATCCATGCCGCTCATGGGTGTGCCCGAGCCGGGGGAGTCGTGCGGCGACTGCCGGGCGTCGGCGACGCCCGGAATGAGAGCTTGGGCCGGGTCCTGGGCCGGGTTCATGATCGGGCCCTGGGCCGGGCCGGGGCCCTGGGCCGTGTGCTCGCTCGCGGCGGGGGCAGAGGGAGACGAACCGCCGTGCTCCGCCGGATGCCCGACCGTGTGCATGGTGACGATGCCGAACAGCAGAGCGGCGAACAGCATCAGCTGCCCGTACGTCACGCCCCTGCTCCGCGTCCTGCCCGCCATGCGGGCCACCCTACCCCTGGCGGGTATACGCCCCTGGGTGGGGGCGGCCCGGCACCGTTCCCTCACACCTCCGTCACTCCGCCGGAGCGGGGGCGGGCGCCGGGCCACCGCCGTACGGGTGCTCAGCCGCGTGCGTAGACCTTCTCGGCCCAGCCCGCGATCTGCTCCTCGGTGAGGTGCTGCGCGAGGTCGGCCTCGCTGATCATGCCGACCAGCTTCTTGTTCTCGACGACGGGCAGCCGGCGGATGCGATGGGTCTGCATCTCCTCCAGGACCGCGTCCACATCGGCCTCCGCCTCGATCCAGCGGGGCGTGCCCTGCGCGAGATCGCCCGCCGTGACCTTCGCCGGGTCGTGCCCCTTGGCCACACAGCCGACGACGATGTCGCGGTCGGTGATGATGCCGACCATCCGGTCGGAGTCACCGTTGGCGGACACCGGAAGCGCGCCCACGTTGTGCTCGCGCATCAGCTGCGCGGCACGGTCGAGCGTCTCGTGGGCCGGGATCCAGCGGGCCCCGCTGTGCATGATGTCTCTGGCGGTCGTCATGGGGGATTTCCTCCTGCGTGCCGATAGCACTGCCGTACGGCCCCGAGCGCAACCCATGGTCACCGGCCTGCCGGGGCCGCGCGACCGTAATCACCCGTTCGGGTGCGCCGACGCAAGGGCGAAAGTTGACGCACCCGTCGTCGGTCCCCGGAGCCCCGGAGCCCCGGAGCCCCGGAGCCCCAAGCCCGGGAGCTCCGGGTTCCGACTCAGGGTCCCGGGGCCCGGGTCCCGGCTCAGGGGCGAGGCTGGGTATCCCGCTCAGCCAGCATGTCCCGCATCAGCCCCAGCTCGGACTGCTGGCCCTCGACCATGCCCCGGGCGAGCCGCTGCTCGGCCGGGACCGCGCACAGGGACGCGCAGGCCTCGGCCATGTCGACGCCGCCCTTGTGGTGGTCCGTCATCAACTGGAGGAAGAACACCTCGGCCTCCTCACCGTCGAGACGGCCGAGCCGCGCCAGCTCGGAGCGGCTCGCCATGCCGGGCATGAGCACCCCGTCCGCACCGGAACCCGCTCCGGCGTCGCCCGAGCCGTGCCCGCCGTGCTCGTGCCCATCCGTATCGGCCATCCACGCCATGGGCTGCTCCCCGCCCGGGGCGACCTTCGGCAACTCCCACAGGTCGAGCCAGCCCAGCAGCATGCCGCGCTGGTTGGCCTGGGTGTTGGCGATGTCGTAGGCGAGACGGCGTACGTCCTGGTCGTCCGTGCGGTCGCGGACGATGAACGACATCTCGACGGCCTGCTGATGGTGGACGGCCATGTCCCGGGCGAACCCGGCGTCGGCGGACGAGGCCCCCGGAACCCGCACACCGGCGTCCTCCGCCGCTGCCCCGTCCCCGTCCCCGCCGCCCCGCGCGGAGGCGACGGTGGCCGCCCCCGCGAAGAGCAGGGCGAGGGCCACGGCGGCACCGGCCGCCCGGCGGACGCGCCGGGTCTTCCGCCGCTCCACGAGGGCCTGAGGAACCTCGCCGCCATCACCCCCGGCCGTCACCGCGGCACCGTCGCCAGCCCGCCGGTGCAGGGGGCGCCGGGCTCGGGGGTCTGCGCGCCCTGGACGTACCGCGCGAGGAACTGGTCCACCCGCTTGTCGTCGGCGGAGTCGACGGAGACCTGCTTGCCCCAGGCGCTGAGCATGATCGCGCCCTCCTGACCGGCGTACGGGCTCATCAGCGTGAACGGGGTCTTCCCGACGCGCTCCGCCAGCGCGGCCACCTCGGCGTCGGCGGCCTTGCCGTTGTAGGTGACCCAGACCGCGCCGTGCTCCAGGGAGTGCACGGCGTTCACGTCCGGGAGCGCCTTTTCGTATACGTCGCCGTCGCAGTTCATCCAGGACTGGTTGTGGTCGCCGCCGACCGGAGGCTTCATCGGATAGTCCACCGAGCCCGTGACGTGCCGACGGCCGAGCTTCGCCGCGTCCCAGGACTTCAGCCCCTCGATGGCCGCGCCCGTGGCGTTGCCGTGGGAGTCGCCGTGGCCGCCCGGGTGCTTGCCGTCCTGGGCCGCCGAAGCGCCTGTGGACTTCTCGTTCGCCTCGGAGTTCTCCAGCAGCAGGTACGAACCGAAGGCGACGAGACCGGCCACGACGGCAGCGCTCAGCCCTATGGCGATGGCCCGGTTGCGGGTGGCGCGGGCGCGCGTGTCGGGGGCCTGCGGCTGGGGGTTCCGGGGGTCGAAGCTCATGTCGTCGAGTCCTTCTGCGAAGGGGCCGGGAAGCGGGAGGGCGGTCCGTGGACCGCCGCGCGCGGACGGGCGGAAAAGCCGGGTGGGAAGCAGGGCGGGAAGCCGGCCACTGCTCGGCTGCCGCCCCCGTGCGCCACGGTCGCCGATCGTAGTGGGTGGCCGAGTGCTCTCTCTCACACCGTGTGCGTAATCTGGGGGAAATCCCGGGTCGCGATACTGAAGTGTCCCCCTACCCCGGGCGGTGGTGCACGGACCGTCTGAACTGCAAGGATGTGGCAATGGACAAGCAGCAGGAATTCGTCCTCAGGACCCTTGAGGAGCGCGACATCCGCTTCGTGCGGCTGTGGTTCACCGACGTCCTCGGGTTCCTCAAGTCCGTCGCCGTGGCTCCGGCCGAGCTGGAGCAGGCGTTCGACGAAGGCATCGGCTTCGACGGCTCGGCCATCGAGGGCTTCGCCCGGGTGTACGAATCGGACATGATCGCCAAGCCGGACCCGGGCACCTTCCAGATCCTGCCCTGGCGCGCGGAGGCCCCCGGCACCGCGCGGATGTTCTGCGACATCCTGATGCCGGACGGCTCCCCGTCCTTCGCGGACCCGCGCTACGTCCTCAAGCGCATCCTCGCCAAGACGTCCGACCTCGGCTTCACCTTCTACACCCACCCCGAGATCGAGTTCTTCCTGCTGAAGAACAAGCCGGTCGACGGCACCCGCCCGACCCCGGCGGACAGCTCGGGCTACTTCGACCACACGCCGCAGAACGTCGGCATGGACTTCCGCCGCCAGGCGATCACCATGCTCGAATCGATGGGCATCTCGGTCGAGTTCAGCCACCACGAGGGCGCCCCCGGCCAGCAGGAGATCGACCTGCGGTACGCGGACGCGCTCTCCACGGCCGACAACATCATGACGTTCCGTCTGGTGATGAAGCAGGTGGCGCTGGAGCAGGGCGTGCAGGCCACGTTCATGCCGAAGCCGTTCTCGGAGTACCCGGGTTCGGGCATGCACACCCACCTCTCCCTCTTCGAGGGCGACCGCAACGCCTTCTACGAGTCGGGCGCGGAGTACCAGCTCTCCAAGGTCGGCCGCTCCTTCATCGCGGGCCTGCTGACGCACGCGGCGGAGATCTCGGCCGTCACCAACCAGTGGGTCAACTCCTACAAGCGCATCTGGGGCGGCTCGTCCCGCGCGGCCGGCGCGGGCGGCGAGGCCCCCTCGTACATCTGCTGGGGCCACAACAACCGCTCCGCCCTCATCCGCGTCCCGATGTACAAGCCCGGCAAGACCGGCTCGGCCCGCGTCGAGGTCCGCTCCATCGACTCCGGCGCCAACCCGTACCTCACCTACGCGGTCCTGCTCGCCGCGGGCCTCAAGGGCATCGAGGAGGGCTACGAACTCCCCGCCGGCGCCGACGACGACGTCTGGGCCCTCTCCGACGCCGAACGCCGCGCGATGGGCATCGAGCCGCTCCCGCAGAACCTGGGCGAGGCGATCTCGCTGATGGAGAAGAGCGAACTGGTCGCCGAGACGCTGGGCGAGCACGTCTTCGACTTCTTCCTCCGCAACAAGAAGCAGGAGTGGGAGGAGTACCGCAGCGAGGTCACGGCCTTCGAGCTGAAGAACCTGCTGCCGGTGCTGTAACCGCGGGCCGGCGGTTCTGGGAACGCCCTGTGGGCGGGCCACCCGGTTCAGCCGAGGCGGCCCGCCCACAGGGCGTTCTTCTCGTCGGGGCGGCAGCCTGCCGACGATGCGGGCCGATCGAGGTCGGACAACGCGCGCTCATCCCGAGACGGTGAACCTTCTCGACTCGGTCGCGAACCGGACTTCGGGAGCGCGAATCCGCCTCCATGTGAGCCCCCTGTGTGACGTTGGCAACTCGACGGGTGGGAACTGCCTCTCGGCGCTCGACGCACCGTCATGAAGGTCCGCAGCTAGGGGGCTTGGAGTGACCCTGCGGTGGCTCTGCGTGCCGTGTGAATCGAGTCGCCATGGCACCGGGTGCCCCAATGAACCTGACTGGTGTCCGTGTTGACGGGAACGCGCGGTGCCCTTCACCCGGGTAGAGTACGGGCCACTCACTCGCTCTGAGGGCTCGGAGTTCTCGTGCCTCCCGCGGAGTCCACGATCCTTGTGGGCCTCACCAGGCGGGTCCTGCGAACCGCGCGGACCCAACCGGCAGAGAGGGTGAGCCCCCGAATGGCCAAGAAGAAGAACAAGAAATCCCGGCCAAAGGGAGAGCACCAGGACTGCGGCCAACGGGACCGGGCCTACCGGACCGCCCGATGGCTGGGGCCGATCTACGCGGCGTACCGCGCCGTGAGGGATCTGCTCGTCTAACGCGAAAAGCCCCGACCTGACCGGCCGGGGCCTCGCTGCAGTCGGTGTGCGGGAGGGCCTCACCTAGTGCTTCGCGGGCGCGGGTGGGGCCTTCCTTGTGTCCGGATGCCGGACTGCTTACTGACTGGTATTGCAACGCCCGGTGGAGTGATTGGCGTCACATTCGGGCCGGGCGACGTCCCCATCTTGCCTTGCTTTACGGGCGCTGTGCACCCGGAGATCGCATGTTGATCAGCGCGGTCGGCCCGTGGAAACCGGGAAGGATGCTGCTCAATGGGATTTCATGGCCCAGGTTGTGACGTAAGTCACCCTCCAAGGGTGACTCAACGCACATGCGATCGGGCGCTGTGTAGGCGTCTTTTGGTGCGTATTAGCCGTACTCCACACCCGGAGTGCCATGCTCCGTTTGTGGGGCGGCCTACAGTACCCGAGGCCACTGACAGGGAGGGGTTTCGGGTGGCCATTTCTCCCCGGCGTGGCGCATGAACGGCTCGGGTCGGGATGCCGGGTCGCGGGGCTTGCCCTTCGGCCCCGTTGCCTCCAGGAGGATGCGGGGGCTCGCTACACCGGTGGTGTCCCGCGCGGTGACGGCGTCGGGGGCGGGTTCGGCAGGGGAGGGCCCGGGTTGGGCGGGGGCTTCGGGGGGCCGCTGCCGTGTCTGCCGTCGTTCAGGACCTTGCGGGCCGTCAGGCCGTAGACGCCGAACGGTGGGAAGAGGTCGACGCGGCGTGGATAGTCGCCCTCCACGCACTCCTCGCAGAGCAGGTCACGGCCGGTGGAGGTATGGCGGGCTGCGGTGACCGGGGCGTTCCAGCACGCCTCGCAGACGCGGACGTCCGTCGCGGAGAGGGCGATCATTCCGGCCTCCCGGATGGTGCCGGTAACGCCTGGTGGGTCCTGCGCATCAGGTGCCTCCGTCTCTGGTGAGGGGGTGGTGGCGATCCGGCCCGGCCGGTGTTCCGGCGAGGAAGGGATGGCCGGGTCCGGGGCGGATCGAGGGGTTCGCCGACCGTGTGCCGCCGGTTCGTCGCGGCCGCGATCCGTTCCCGTCGGCGCTCCGCACCGCACCTCATCGGCGGGTCTCCCGCCAGACGCGTACGAGCTTCGTGGCGTCGGGGCAGATCGCGCCGGTCCGGCAGGCGGTGCACGTCATCGTGTGGCCGAGCAGGGCGCGGTACGCCGTGTCCGGGGATTCGGTCGTCGTCACGTTCGCCTCTCTGCCGATCTCGGCCCACACGTATTCGGCGGTGCGGCTGAGCGTGTGGCCGTAGCGGTCCGCCGTGGCCAGGGCGGCCAGGACGGCCGAGTGCGCGGTCGCGCTCAGCCGGGAGGGGAGATCGGCCTCGACGCGGAACGCGTCCAGGCCGGCCGTGACGCGCGGTTCGGTGCCCGTGGCGGCGGCCAGCATGCCGGTCAGTGCCGCGACCCGCGCTTGTGCAGAGCGCACACTTCTCCCCTGATGAACCGAATGTCACTCCATGTAATGCTGAATACTCAGCTTCAACCTGATGGGTTAGCTTTGTCAACAGCGACGCCCCTACCGACGCCGAACACACGGAGCTGCTCAAATGCCACGTGATACGCCGTACTTGCAGGTGGCGGATGCTCTGAGAGCGCGTGTGCGGGCCGGTGAATGGGCGGTGGGGGACAAGCTGCCGTCCCGGGCCCGGTTCGCCGAGGAGTACGGCGTCGGTCAGTCCGTGGCGCAGCGGGCCATGGAGCGCCTGATCATCGAGGGCATCCTCGAAGGCCGCGCCGGCTCCGGCACCTATGTCCGCCGGGCCCGCGAGCGTCGGCGCATGGTCCGCTCGCGCCACCGCGAGCAGCGCGCCGGCGGCCCCTTCGCCGCGGACATGAGCGAGCTCGACCACGAGGCCGACTGGGAGTGCACCAGCACGGCGCGCGTTCCCGCGCCCGAGGACATCGCCGAGCGGCTGGCGATCGAGCCCGGTGACCTCTGTGTCGTGACCGACTACGAGTTCCTCGCCGACGGCCTGCCCGTACAGCTCTCCAAGAGCTGGGAGCCGATGGCCATCACCGACGGCACCCCGGTCCTGCTCCCCGAGATGGGTCCGCTCGGCAAGATCGGTGTCGTGGAGCGGATGCGGTCGATCGGCGTGAACATCGCCACCGGCATCGAGCTTCCCCGCCCGGCCCGCGCGACGCGGGAGCAGGCGAATCTGCTCGGGATCTCCATCGGTGACCTGGTCATCGAGGTGGAGCGCACGTACTTCGACCGCGAGGGCCGCCCCGTGGAGACGGCCGACATCATCGTGCCGGACATCCGCTGGGAGATCGCCTACGAGATCCGCGTCGATCAGCCGGATTCCTGAGACGGGAGCTGAGGGCCGGGCTCCGGGTGGCGCCCTCCTCGGGGCGTCGACGGGCCGCCGAGTCGTGAGCCTTCGGTCGTGCGTTCAGGTGTGAGTCGTCAGCCGTCGGCCCTGAGCCGCCAGCCGCCAGCCGTCAGTCATGAGCTGTCAGGCGTCGGGCGTGCGTGGGGAGGTCCTGGGTCCGCCCCGTCCCGTCCCGTCCCTCACGCGAAGCCCCGCCCCATCTCGTCCAGGATCTCGTCGATCACCGCCGCCGGTTCGCGGGCCAGGTCCTCCTCGATCCACATGCGCATCGCGATCCGGAGCGAGGAGAGGAAGCCCGCCGCCAGGACGATCGGGCGGACCGGCGCCGAGGCCGGGCCGGGACGGGCGGCCACCGCATCGGCCAGGTCGCGTTCCAGGGTGGCGTGGTTGGCCAACTGGCGTGCCAGCAGCGAGGGGTGGCGCATCGCCAGGCGGGTGCGCACCGCCCACTCGCGCTCCGGGGGCGCCACGCGTTCCGCGAACTGGGCCACCGCCGCGCGCAGCGCCGGCCAGGCGGGTTCGTCGGCGGGGCGGCCCCTCACCGTGCGGACCAGGGCCCTGATCTGCTGCTCCTCGCCGTAGAGGAGGGCATCCTCCTTGTTGGTGAAGTAGTTGGAGAACGTCCTGCGGGAGATTCCGGCCGCGTCCGCCACCGCCTCGACCGTCACCTGGTCGAAGCCGTGCTCCACCGTCAGGCGCAGGGTCGCCTCGTGCACGGCCTGGCGGGTGGCTTCCTTCTTGCGTTCCCGGAGTCCCGGTCCCGCGGTGCTGCTGTCCATGGGGGCATTATCCCCCGGGTGCGAGATTGTTGCGCAGTGGGCAAAATTGCCCAGTGTGTATGTATGGTGAAGTCTTCTCCCTCCCGTACCCGGCGCGCGCGGAAACCGTGACGACCGCCCCGTACGGGCCTCTCGTACGAACTTTCCGGAGGTTGCGCGTGAGCGCAGCAGACACCGCCACCGCCCCGGCCGGGGCCCCCGCCGCCGCACCCATGGACCACCGGCACGTCCTGCGGGCCCTGAGCGGACTGCTCATCGTGCTGTTCGTGGCGATGATCAGCAGCACCGTGGTCTCGGTCGCGCTCCCGCAGATCATCGGGTCCCTCGACGGCACGCAGTCGCAGTACACCTGGGTCGTCACCGCGACCCTGCTCGCCTCCACGGCCTCCACCCCGATCTGGGGCAAGCTCGCCGACCTGTTCAGCAAGAAGCTGCTGCTCCAGATAGCCATCGGGCTCTTCGTCGTCTCGTCGATCGCCTGCGGATTCGCCCAGTCCACCGAGCAGTTGATCGCCTTCCGCGCCGTACAGGGGCTCGGCATGGGCGCGCTCCAGGTGCTCGTCCAGGTGATCATCGCCGCGATGATCAGCCCGAAGGAGCGCGGCCGCTACAACGGTTACCTCGGCGGCGTCATGGCCGTCGCCACCGTCGGCGGGCCGCTGCTCGGCGGGTTCATCACCGACGCCTCCTGGCTCGGCTGGCGCTGGTGCTTCTTCATCGCCGTGCCGTTCACGCTGGTCGCCTCCGTGATCCTCGCCCGCACCCTGCACCTCGCCGAGGTCCGCAGGCCCGGGACCAAGGTCGACTACCTCGGCGCGTCGCTGATCGCCGCCGGGGTCAGCCTCCTGCTCCTCTGGGTCACCTTCGTCGGCACCGACTTCGACTGGATCTCCTGGCAGAGCGGCCTCATGGTCGGCGGGAGCGTACTCATCCTCGGTGCGGCCGTCCTCGTCGAGACCCGGGTCAAGGACCCCGTCGTCCCGATGCACGTCGTCCGCCGCCGGGACCCCGCCCTCGCCATCGTCGCCAGTCTCGCGGTCGGCATGGCCATGTTCGGCGGCGCGGTCTTCCTCGGCCAGTACTTCCAGATCGGCCGGGGCTACTCGCCCACCGAGGCCGGACTGCTCACCATCCCGCTGATGGCCGGCGTACTCGTCTCCTCGACCGTCGCCGGACGCCTCGTGTCGAAGACCGGCAAGGTCAAGCCGTTCATCGTCGCGGGCGTGATCGTCCTCGCCCTCGGCTTCCTCGGACTGTCCTTCATCGACCACCGGACCTCGCTCGTCCTGGTGTCGCTGGGGATGCTGGGCGTGGGCGTCGGGGTCGGCATGTCGATGCAGAACCTGGTGCTCGTCCTCCAGAACACCGTCCCGCTCAGCGAGATCGGCGCGGCCAGCGGGGCGATCACCTTCTTCCGCTCCCTCGGCGGCACCATGGGCGTCTCGGTACTCGGCGCGGTCCTCGCCCACCAGGTCGCCACCAGGATCACCGACGGACTGACGGGACTCGGCATCGACCCGGCCGCGTCCGGCTCCAGCGGTTCCACCCTCAACGTCGCCGCCATGCCGCCCCAGGTCCAGGACGTCGTCCGGGCCGCGTACGGGGAGGCGACCGGCCACATCTTCCTCATCTCGGCCGGCATCGCCGTCATCGGCGTCATCGCCTCCCTGTTCCTGACGCCCACCAAGCTGCGGGACAGCGTCGATCTGTAGGAGAGCGACACCGGGATACGTGCCGACAGCCCGCTCCCGCGCCCCGTACGGGTGCGGGAGCGGGCTGTTGTAGTGTTACCACCCCCGTACGCCACGGGGATCGACGAGACCGTCCGAGGAGGTGAGACCCATTACCGCTGGATCAGGCCGGGTGCTCACCCCGCGCGACCGCGTCGGACGACCGGCAGCAGCCGACCGGACGGCATAAGCCGATCGCGGAGCGCCCATCGGTTTCCCCGAAAGGCTCCGCTCGTATGCCGGTTCACCCGTTGACTTCCCTCTCCTCCACCGTCCTCGCCCTCCGCCGCGCCGGCTGTGTCTTCGCCGAGGACGAGGCCCGTCTCCTCCACGAGGCCGCCGCGTCCGCCGGCGAACTGTCCTCCCTCGTCGAGCGCCGGGCCGCCGGGCTGCCGCTCGAACACGTCCTGGGCTGGGCGGACTTCCACGGCCGCCGCTTCGCCGTCGACACGGGCGTCTTCGTGCCCCGCCGCCGTACGGAGTTCCTGGTCGCGCGGGCCGCCGCCCTCGCGCCCCGCCGCGCCGTCGTCGTCGACCTGTGCTGCGGCTCCGGCGCGCTCGGCGTCGCGCTCGCCGCCGCCGCGGACACGGCCGAACTGCACGCCTGCGACGTCGAACCCGCCGCCGTGCGCTGCGCCCGGCGCAACGTCGGCGACCTGGGACACGTCTACGAGGGCGACCTGTTCGCCCCGCTGCCCGCCACCCTGCGCGGCCGGGTCGACGTGCTGCTCGCCAATGTGCCGTACGTCCCGACCGGCGACGTCGAGCTGCTGCCCGCCGAGGCCCGCGTCCACGAACCGCGCGTCGCCCTGGACGGGGGCGGCGACGGGCTCGACGTCATGCGCCGGGTCGCGGCCGAAGCGCCCCAGTGGCTCGCGCCCGGCGGCAGCCTGCTCGTGGAGGCGAGCGAACGCCAGCGCGACACGGCGGTCGAGGTCCTGCACGCCGCCGGGCTGAGCCCCCGGGTCCTGGTCTCCGAGGAGCTGTACGCCACCGTCCTCGTCGGGACGGTCCAGGTCGCGGCAGTCGCGGAGGCCACCGTCCCGGCGGCGGAACAGCCGGGGAATTCCCCGGGGCCGGACCCCGCCGCCGCCCCGAACCCGGCGGCACAGGACTAGGCTCGAAGGGCCCCGGGGCGGCGACGAGCCACACCCGGGGCGACCGGGAACACGCGTTCGGTTCGGCTGGCGGGAGAGCACGGAATGACGACGGCGCCGGGGCGCAGGAGCAGTACGTTCACCAGGCTGCTGCGGCACGGATTCACCGACCCGTCCGCCGCGGACCAGCTCCTCGGCCTGGACACGCTGGCCTCCGTACGCTCGGACCCGGTCCTCCTGGAGGCGCTCGGGGCCACCGCCGACCCGGACCTGGCCCTGCGCGGCCTGGTCCGGATCGTCGAGGCCGAGACGGAGAGCGAGCGGCAGGTGCTGCTCGACACCCTCGTCACCGCCAAGCCCCTGCGCGACCGGCTCCTCGGGGTCCTCGGCGCCTCGGAGGCGCTCGGGGACCACCTGGCCCGCCACCCGCGCGACTGGCAGACGCTCGTCACGTACGAGGCGGTCGACCTGAACCCCGGGGTCGCCGAGTTCGAGCGTGGGCTCGCCGACGCCGTCGACCCGGACTCGCTGCGGGTCGCCTACCGCAGGTGTCTGCTCACCCTCGCCGCCCGGGACGTGTGCGGGACGACCGACCTCGCGCAGACCGCCGCCGAACTGGCCGACCTCGCCACCGCCACCCTGCGCGCCGCTCTCGCCATCGCCCGGACGGCCGCACCCGAGGACGCGGCCCGGTGCCGGCTCGCCGTCGTCGCGATGGGCAAGTGCGGCGGGCGCGAGCTGAACTACGTCTCCGACGTCGACGTGATCTTCGTCGGGGAGGCGCGCGACGGGGCCGACGAGACCAAGGCCATGCAGGCCGCCACCCGGCTGGCCGCCCACATGATGAGGATCTGCTCCGAGACCACCGTCGAGGGCACCATCTGGGAGGTCGACGCCAACCTCCGCCCCGAGGGCCGCAACGGGCCGCTGGTGCGCACCCTCAGCTCCCATCTCGCCTACTACCAGCGCTGGGCCAAGACCTGGGAGTTCCAGGCGCTGCTGAAGGCCCGCGCGGTGGCCGGCGATCCCGAGCTGGGCGCGGAGTACGTCGAGGCGGTGTCGCCGCTCGTCTGGGGGGCCGCCGACCGGGAGAACTTCGTCCCCGACGTGCAGAAGATGCGCCGCCGCGTCGTCGACAACATCCCCGCCGACCGGATCGAGCGGGAGCTGAAGCTCGGCCCCGGCGGGCTGCGGGACGTCGAGTTCGCGGTGCAGCTCCTCCAGCTGGTGCACGGGCGCAGCGACGCCTCGCTGCACAGCGGCTCCACCCTCGAGGCGCTGCGGGCGCTCGCGGAGGGCGGGTACGTGGGGCGCGCGGACGCCGCCCAGCTCGACGAGGCGTACCGCTTCCTGCGCTCCATGGAGCACCGCATCCAGCTCTACCGGCTGCGCCGTACCCACCTCGTCCCCGAGGACGAGGCGGACCTGCGGCGGCTCGGCCGGTCGCTCGGGATGCGCACCGACCCGGTGACCGAGCTGACCAAGGCCTGGAAGCGGCACGCCTCCGTCGTACGGCGGCTGCACGAGAAGATCTTCTACCGGCCGCTGCTGGACGCCGTCGCCCAGCTGGCCCCAGCCGAGTCCCGGCTCAGCGCGAAGGCGGCCGCGATCCGCCTGGAAGCCCTCGGGTACGCCGACCCGGCCGCCGCCCTGCGGCACCTGGAGGCCCTCTCCTCCGGGGTCACCCGCAAGGCCGCCATCCAGCGCACCCTGCTGCCGGTGCTGCTCGGCTGGTTCGCGGACTCCGCCGACCCGGACGCCGGGCTCCTGGGCTTCCGCAAGGTGTCCGACGCGCTGGGCAAGACCCCGTGGTACCTGCGGCTCCTGCGCGACGAGGGCGCCGCCGCGGAGAACCTCGCCCGGGTCCTCTCCGCCGGCCGCCTCGCCCCGGACCTGCTGATGCGGGCCCCGGAGGCGGTGGCGATCCTCGGCGACCCGGAGGGGCTCACGCCCCGCACCCGGGCCCACCTGGAGCAGGAGATACTGGCCGCGGTGGGGCGTGCCGGGGACGCGGAGTCGGCCGTCGCGGTGGTGCGCGGGGTGCGCCGCCGCGAGCTGTTCCGCACGACGGCCGCCGACCTCATCGGCTCGTACGGCACCGAGGACAACCCCGCCGAGCAGGACCACGGGGCCCTCGTCGACCGGGTCGGCTCGGCCGTCAGCGACCTCAACGCCGCCACCGTCGCGGGCGCGCTGCGGGCCGCCGTCCGCGCGCAGTGGGGCGACACCCTGCCGACCCGGTTCGCGGTCATCGGCATGGGCCGCTTCGGCGGGCACGAGCTGAGCTACGGCTCCGACGCCGACGTCCTCTTCGTCCACCGGCCGCGCGAGGGCGTGAGCGACGAGGAGGCGGCCCGTGCCGCCAACACGGTCATCGCGGAGATGCGGCGGCTGCTCCAGCTGCCGACCGCCGATCCGCCGCTCCTGATCGACGCCGACCTGCGCCCGGAGGGCAAGAGCGGGCCGCTGGTCCGCACCCTGAAGTCGTACGAGGCCTACTACCGGCGCTGGTCGCTGGCCTGGGAGAGCCAGGCGCTGCTGCGGGCCGAGCCGGTGGCGGGCGACGAGGAGCTGGGGCGCGACTTCATCGAGCTGGTCGATCCGCTGCGGTATCCGATGGAAGGGCTCGGCGAGGACGCCGTACGGGAGATCCGCCGGCTCAAGGCGCGGATGGAGTCCGAGCGGATGCCGCGCGGCGCCGATCCCACGCTCCACACGAAGCTGGGGCGGGGTGGGCTGAGCGACGTCGAGTGGACCGTGCAGCTGATGCAGATGCAGCACGGGTGGGCGGAGCCGGGGCTCCGTACGACGCGCACGCGCGAGGCGCTGGCCGCCGCGTGCGCCGCGGAGCTGATTCCGGCGGAGGACGCGCAGACGCTGGACGAGGCGTGGGTGCTGGCGACGCGGGTGCGCAACGCGGTGATGCTGGTGCGGGGGCGGGCGGGCGACACGTTTCCGTCCGACCCGCGTGAGGTGGCGGCGGTCGGGCGGTACCTGGGGTACGAGCCGGGGCATGTCGGGGACATGCTGGACGACTACCGTCGGATTACGCGGAGGGCGCGGGCGGTGGTGGAGGAGCGGTTCTACGGGGCGGTGTCCTAGGCGTCCGCCCGGCCCGGGGCGTCCCGCCCCGGACCCCTCGGGGCTCCGCCCCGGACCCCGCTCCTCAAGCGCCGGACGGGCTGGAAGGGACGTCCTCTAGCGCCGGACGGGCTGGAAGGGACGTCCTCTAGCGCCGGACGGGCTGGAAGGGACGTCCTCTAGCGCCGGACGGGCTGGAAAGGACATCCTCAAGGGCCGGGCGGGCTGGAAGGCTGTCCTCAGCGCCGGACGGGCCCGAGAGAACGGCCGGAAACGGTCCGGGCTACGGCCTCCGCGAGCCCGTCGTCTGCGGTGCGGGCTGCGGGTCCGGTTCCGATGCCGGGCGCGGGAGTCTGGTCCGCAGGGCGGTCAGGCGGCTCTTGCCGGTCGGGACCCACTTCGGCAGCCGGTGCGGCAGCGAGCCGTACCAGACGCGGGAGACCCCGTAGCCGAACGCCAGGCAGGCCATGCCGCCCACCGCGTCCAGCCAGAAGTGGTTGGCGGTGGCCACGATGACGACCAGGGTGAGCGTCGGGTAGAGCAGGCCCAGGATGCGGGCCCAGGGCGCCGAGGCCAGGGCGAAGATCGTCAGGCCGCACCAGAGCGACCAGCCGATGTGCATCGACGGCATCGCCGCGTACTGGTTCGACATGTTCTTGAAGTTGCCCGACGCCATCGAGCCCCACGTCTCGTGCACGAGCACGGTGTCGATGAAGTTCGCGCCGTTCATCAGACGCGGTGGCGCCAGCGGGTAGAGGTAGTAGCCGAGCAGGGCCACGGCCGTCGTCGCGAAGAGGACCAGCCGCGTCGCCGCGTAACGGCCCGGGTGGCGGCGGAACAGCCAGACGAGGACGCCGATGGTCACGACGAAGTGCAGCGTCGCGTAGTAGTAGTTCATCGACACGATCAGCCATGTCACGGAATTGACCGCGTGGTTGACCGTTTCCTCGAAAGCGAGGCCCAGGGACTTCTCCGCCGACCAGATCCAGTCCGCGTTGCGCAGCGCCTGTGCCTTCTGCTCCGGCACGGCATTGCGCACGAGCGAGTACAGCCAGTAACTGACCGCGATGAGCAGGATCTCGAACCAGAGCCGGGGGCGGCGCGGCGTCCGCAGGGAGCGGAGCCGGGCGAGCAGCCGGCCGGTCTTCCCGGAAGCCGGGGGAGTGGTGGACGCGGTGGCGGCTTCGGGGGCCGCCTCGGCCGCGATGGGTGAAGGATCGGCCGTCGACCGGCCTTCGTGCGTTGTCAGCTGTGTTTCACCCATAGGCAGAGAGTCTTCCATAGTGATTCCCCTGCCCCCGATCATCCTCCGGTCGGGTTCCGGCCGCACGTCCTGCGTCTCAAGGACGAGGGAGTGACCCCGAGCCGCCTGCGGGGCCCGAGGCCGTCGAGCCGCGGACCACCAGCTCGGGCATGAAGACGAACTCACTGTGCGGTGCCGGGGTTCCGCCGATCTCCTCCAGGAGCGTGCGGACGGCGGCCTGGCCCATCGCCGTCACCGGCTGCCGGATCGTCGTCAGCGGCGGGTCCGTGAACGCTATGAGCGGCGAATCGTCGTAGCCCACGACCGAGAGGTCGCGCGGCACGTCCCTCGACAGCCGGCGGGCCGCCCGGATCGCCCCGAGCGCCATCATGTCGCTCGCGCACACGACCGCCGTGCAGCCCCGCTCCATCAGGGCGGAGGCGGCGGCCTGGCCGCCCTCCAGGGTGTACAGAGAGTGCTGGATCAACTCCTCCACCTCGTCCGGTGCGAGTCCCAGCTGCTCCCGCATCGTCGCGTGGAAGCCCTCGATCTTGCGGAGCACCGGCACGAAGCGCTTGGGGCCGACCGCCAGGCCGATACGGGTGTGGCCGAGTGCCACCAGGTGGGTCACCGCGAGGCGCATCGCCGCCCGGTCGTCCGGGGAGATGAACGGCGCCTGCACCTTGGCGGAGAAGCCGTTCACCAGGACGAAGGGCACGCCCTGGCCGCGCAGTTGCTCGTAGCGCTGCATGTCGGCCGAGGTGTCCGCGTGCAGCCCGGAGACGAAGATGATGCCGGAAACGCCCCGGTCCACCAGCATTTCGGTGAGTTCGTCCTCGGTGGAGCCGCCGGGCGTCTGGGTCGCCAGCACCGGGGTGTAGCCCTGCCGGGTCAGCGCCTGGCCGATGACCTGCGCCAGCGCCGGGAAGATCGGGTTCTCCAGCTCCGGGGTGATCAGTCCGACCAGTCCCGCGCTGCGCCTGCGCAGTCGCACCGGACGTTCGTACCCCAGGACGTCGAGCGCCGCGAGGACGGATTCGCGGGTGGTCGCCGCGACTCCGGGCTTGCCGTTCAGGACCCGGCTGACCGTTGCTTCGCTGACCCCCGCCTGAGTTGCGATATCGGCAAGCCGTGCGGTCATGGGATGGGACTGTACCGGGCCGGTGTCGGATTGCCCACTGTGTACGGGGTGGCGCGGAGGCGGAGACGCGAGGGCTTTCCGGCAACGTCTTGCAAGGACTTGCGGCCCCCGATCGCGGGCTGCGGTCGGATCGTCGCACTGCGGACAGGCCGTGTCCCGCCTGCCCCTGCCAGGGATGAGGGAGTGTCGTCAAGGGGCTTGACGGCAACCTTGAGGACACGCGAATGTAACGATCACCAAGCCTTGCAGAAATCTTCCGCAAGGTCTTTCGGTCGTCTTTCATCCTTGTTACGTTCACGTCGACCCGGCGCCGCGACGGAGCGGTACGGCAGTTGAAGGAGTTCAGATGCGACGTGGCATAACGGCCACCGCCCTGGTCGCGGCCCTGGCGCTCGCGGCGACCGCCTGCGGCAGCGACGAGGAGTCCGGCGGCGGCAAGAGCTCGGGCGAGCTCTCCGGCACGGTGACCTGGTGGGACACCTCCAGCGTCGGCAGCGAGGACAAGGTCTTCAAGAAGCTGGCCGAGGGCTTCGAGAAGAAGCACCCGAAGGTCGACGTCAAGTACGTCAACGTGCCCTTCGGCGAGGCGCAGAACAAGTTCAAGAACGCGGCCCAGGCCGGCGACGGCGCCCCCGACGTGATCCGCTCCGAGGTCGCCTGGACGCCGGACTTCGCGAACCTCGGCTACCTGGCCCCGCTGGACGGCACCCCCGCCCTGAAGAACCAGGACGACTTCCTCGAGCAGGCCGTCGCGTCCACGGAGTACGACGGCAAGACCTACGCCGTCCCGCAGGTCATCGACTCCATGGGCATCTTCTACAACAAGAAGATGTTCAAGGAGGCCGGCGTCGACGCGCCCGCCGATCTGGGCGACCTCAAGACCGTGGCCGAGAAGATCAAGGACAAGACCGGCAAGACCGGTCTCTACCTCCGCGGCGACGACCCGTACTACTTCCTCTCCTTCCTCTACGGCGAGGGCGGCGACATGGTCGACGCCTCCTCCAAGAGCGTCACCATCGACAAGCCCGAGGGCGTCAAGGCGTTCAAGGCGGTCAAGGACCTGGTCGACGACGGCACCGCGAAGACGGACGCCTCGGACGGCTGGGAGAACATGATGCAGTCGTTCAAGAACGGCGACGTCGCGATGATGATCAACGGCCCCTGGGCCGTCGCCGACACCCTGACCGGAAGTGAGTTCACCGACAAGGACAACCTCGGCGTCGCCCCGGTCCCGGCCGGCTCCGCCGCCCAGGGCGCCCCGCAGGGCGGCCACAACCTCGCCGTCTACGCCGGCTCCAAGAACCTCGACGCCTCCTACGCCTTCGTCGAGTACATGACCTCCGTGGACAGCCAGGCCACCGCCGCCGGCGAGCTGAACCTGCTGCCCACCCGCACCTCCGCGTACGCCAAGCAGGAGGCCGTCGACAGCGAGATCGTCGGCTTCTTCAAGCCGGTCGTCGAGACCGCCGTCGAGCGCCCCTGGATCCCCGAGGGCGGCAGCCTCTTCGAGCCGCTGCGCATCGAGTACACCAAGGTCCTCACCGGCCAGACCACGCCGGAGAAGGCCGCCAAGGCCACCGGCGACTCCTACCGCAAGCTCCTCGAGGGCTGGAAGTAACAGGAAGGTTGGCCGACTGATGGCTGTCCACACCAGCCAGTCGGTGGTGAAGGCCGCGGGCGAGGACGTCGCCCGCGGCCGGAGCCGCGGTACTGGCACCCCACCACCGAAGCCCGGCCGTCTGAGGCGGGCGCTGTCGGTCCACTGGTACGCCTGGGCCATGGTCGCCCCGGTCGTCGTCGTGATCGGCGTGATCATCGGCTATCCGCTGGTCCGCGGCATCTACCTCTCGATGACCGACGCCGACGAGCGCAACGTCGCCCGCTCCATCGGCGTCAACGAGATCCCCGCCACCTACGAGTTCGTCGGCGCGGACAACTACATCGACGCGCTGACCGGCTCGCAGTTCCTCGGCACGCTCGGCTGGACGCTGGTGTGGACCGTCTCCTGCGTGAGCGTCACGTTCGTCCTCGGCATGGCCCTGGCGAACATCCTCAACCGCCGCATCGCCGGACGCTCCGCCTACCGCATGGCCCTCATCCTGCCCTGGGCCATCCCCGGCTTCGTCTCCGTCTTCGCCTGGCGCTTCCTCTACAACGAGGAGCGCGGTCTGCTCAACAAGGTCCTCGGCGGCGCCGGCATCGACGCCGTGCCGTGGCTGAACGACCCGACCTGGGCCAAGTTCGCGGTCATCGCCGTCAACGTCTGGCTCGGCATCCCGTTCATGATGGTCGCCCTCCTCGGCGGACTCCAGTCCATCCCCTCCGAGCAGTACGAGGCGGCCGAGATGGACGGCGCCACCGCCTGGCAGCGCTTCCGCCACATCACGCTGCCCGGACTGCGCCCGGTCTCCACCACGGTGGTCCTGCTCTCCACCATCTGGACCTTCAACATGTTCCCGGTGATCTTCCTGCTGACCCGCGGCGGACCCGGCGAGGCCACCCAGATCCTCGTGACCCAGGCGTACAAGTTCTCCTTCGAGATCAGCCCGCGCGACTACGCGCAGTCCTCCACCTGGGGCGTGCTGATCCTCGTACTCCTGATGCTCTTCGCCGTCGTCTACCGGCGGGTCCTGCGCTCCCAGGGAGACAACTGGTGACCACCGCGACCGACACCCCCGCCCGGCACACCGTGCCCAAGGTCCGGCTGCGCGGCGAGCGCTCCCCGCTCGCCTCCGTCGCCCTGCACCTCACCCTGATCACCGCCTCGGTGATCGCGGTCTTCCCGGTGCTCTGGGTCCTGCTGACCTCGCTCAAGCCCGCCAAGTTCGCGACCACCACGGACTTCTTCCGCGAGACGACGTTCGTCAACTACACGAACCTGATCCGCGACACGGAGTTCCTCAACTGGTTCGCCAACTCCGTGATCATCTCCGCGCTCTCCACCGTGATCGGCGTCTTCGTCGCCGCCACCACCGGATACGCGGTGAGCCGCTTCCGCTTCCCCGGCAAGCGCGGGCTGATGTGGACGCTGCTGATCACCCAGATGTTCCCGGTCGCCGTCCTCATCGTGCCGATCTACAACATCATGTCGAGCCTCGGACTGCTCAACCAGCCCGCCGGACTCGTCATCACCTACCTCACCATCTCGGTGCCGTTCTGCGCCTGGATGATGAAGGGCTTCTTCGACACCATCCCGCGCGAGATCGACGAGTCGGGCGAGGTCGACGGCCTCACCCCGTTCGGCACCTTCTTCCGGCTGATCCTGCCGCTGGCCAAGCCGGGCCTCGCGGTCACCGCGTTCTACTCCTTCATCACCGCCTGGGGCGAAGTGGCGTACGCCTCCGCCTTCCTGGTCGGCGACGAGAACCTCACGCTGGCCGGCGGACTCCAGAAGTTCGTCAACCAGTACGGAGCCCAGTGGGGCCCCATGACCGCGGCCTCCGTGCTCATCGCCATCCCGGCCGCCCTGGTGTTCCTCTTCGCCCAGAAGCACCTGGTCACCGGCATGTCCGCCGGAGCCGTCAAGGGCTGACCCCCCTGGCCACCCGCACCAGCACCCGCACGCACCACCGCACCCGTCACGGCGGCGCCGGAAACCCCGGACCCGGTCCCGGCGCCGCTCCCCACCCAGACACCCCAGGGACGACATGACCCAGCACCTCGCTGCCCCCTCCACCGGCACGTCCGACGACGCCCCGGGCCACCGCACCGGCTGGTGGCAGGACGCGGTGATCTACCAGGTCTATCCGCGGAGCTTCGCCGACGGCAACGGCGACGGCATGGGCGACCTCGCCGGCGTCACCGCCCGCCTGCCCCACCTGAAGGACCTGGGCGTCGACGCGGTCTGGCTCAGCCCCTTCTACGCCTCCCCGCAGGCCGACGCGGGCTACGACGTCGCCGACTACCGGGCCATCGACCCGATGTTCGGCACCCTGCTGGACGCCGACGCGCTGATCCGCGAGGCGCACGGCCTGGACCTGCGCGTCATCGTCGACCTGGTCCCCAACCACTCCTCCGACCAGCACGAGTGGTTCAAGCGCGCCCTCGCCGAGGGCCCCGGCTCCGCCCTGCGCGAGCGCTACCACTTCCGCCCCGGAAAGGGCGCCGACGGCGAACTCCCGCCCAACGACTGGGAGTCCATCTTCGGCGGCCCCGCCTGGACCCGCACGGCGAACCCGGACGGCACCCCCGGCGACTGGTACCTCCACCTCTTCGCCCCCGAGCAGCCCGACTTCAACTGGGAGCACCCGGCCGTCGCCGACGAGTTCCGCTCCATCCTGCGCTTCTGGCTCGACATGGGCGTCGACGGCTTCCGGGTCGACGTCGCCCACGGCCTCGTCAAGGCGGAGGGGCTGCCCGACCTCGGCTCCCACGACCAGCTCAAGCTGCTCGGCAACGACGTCATGCCGTTCTTCGACCAGGACGGCGTGCACGCGATCTACCGCAGCTGGCGCACCATCCTCGACGAGTACCCGGGCGAGAGGATCGCCGTCGCCGAGGCCTGGACCCCGACCGTCGAGCGCACCGCCAACTACGTGCGCCCCGACGAGATGCACCAGGCGTTCAACTTCCAGTACCTGGCCACCGCCTGGGACGCCGCCGAGCTGCGCCGGGTCATCGACTCCTCGCTCGCCGCGATGCGCCCGGTCGGCGCGCCCACCACCTGGGTGCTCTCCAACCACGACGTCACCCGGCACGCCACCCGCTTCGCCAACCCGGCGGGCCTCGGCACCCAGATCCGCACCCCCGGCGACCGCGAGCTGGGCCTGCGCCGGGCCCGCGCCGCCTCCCTGCTGATGCTCGCCCTGCCCGGCTCCGCCTACGTCTACCAGGGCGAGGAGCTCGGCCTGCCCGACGTCACCGACCTGCCCGACGAGGCCCGCCAGGACCCCTCGTTCTTCCGCGCCGAGGGCCAGGACGGCTTCCGCGACGGCTGCCGCGTCCCGATCCCGTGGACCCGCGAGGGCGGTTCGTACGGCTTCGGCGAGGGCGGCAGCTGGCTCCCGCAGCCCGCCGGCTGGGGCGAGCTGTCCGTCGAGGCGCAGACCGGTGTGGAGGGCTCCACCCTGGAGCTGTACCGGGCCGCCATCGCCGCCCGCCGGGAGCACCCGGGCCTCGGCGCGGGTACGGACGTCGAGTGGCTGGACGGCCCCGAGGGCGTCCTCGTCCTCGCCCGCCCCGGCTTCGTCTGCACCGTCAACACCACCGGCGCCCCCGTCCGCATCGCCGCCCGCGGCCAGGTGCTGCTCGCCAGCTCCCCGGTCACCGTGGACGGCGCCGAGGCCGAGCTGCCCGCCGACACCACGGTGTGGTGGACGGTGTGACACTGCCCGCGCCCAGGACCACGGCGGCGCCCCGCCTCTCCGACATCGCCGGACAGGCGGCGGTCAGCGAGGCGACGGTCAGCCGGGTCCTGAACGGGAAGCAGGGCGTCGCGGACTCCACGCGTCAGCGGGTGCTCGCGGCGCTCGACATCCTGGGCTACGAGCGGCCCGTACGGCTGCGGCAGCGCAGCGCCGGGCTGATCGGCCTGGTGACGCCCGAACTCACCAACCCGATCTTCCCGGCGTTCGCGCAGTCCGTCGAACAGGTGCTGGCCGGGCACGGCTACACCCCCGTGCTCTGCACCCAACTGCCGGGCGGTGCGACGGAGGACGAACTCGTCGAGCAGCTCGTGGAGCGCGGCGTCGGCGGCATCGTCTTCCTCTCCGGGCTGCACGCGGACACCTCC